>CADAKQ010000016.1:55866-64438 GCA_902788555.1 uncultured Lachnospiraceae bacterium | reverse complement strand
ATTCTCACAGGTACCCCTTCAAAAAATTCAAGCATATGGATGTTACAGCTAAGCCAGTCGGATTCGTTCATGGTAGATGTTGCCTCTACATATGTATACTGGCTATAAGGGAGTGTTGCAACAAATAGATAAGCGGTCTGTTCAGAACCTGTATCAGCATCTACATAGCTCATTGTTGGACCTGACCAGTCTACTTCGATAGTTACTCCTGGCTTATGTTCTACATGACTTGTATAGCTTTTATCTACAGTATACCGCTTATAGCCTCTGGCAAATGTGGGATAAGAACATGGTTTAACTCCATCTTGCTTACACTTTTCAACATACTCCTCCCATAGAAGAGTTTCTGTAACTCCTACTTTACTGAGTTCACTATGTACATAAGCATAGTCTACCGGTGCATAGCTGTTCTTCGGTTTGAATTTCTCAGGATAAAACAGCCGATATAGTTCATCGTCTGTCATAGCAAGAAGCTCATCCCATTCAAGGTTTCGATCATCAGATTCATTTCTGATGCGGGCAACAGAGTTTCTTGAAACACTAAGTATTTCAGAAATAGCTTTGTTGCTAAGATCCTTTTGAAGCAGTTCTATAATCTGCCTCACTCTTGTCTTCTTAAACATAAGAAAACCTCCTTTAAAATGTATTCTGAAGGAAAATCCTTCAGCCATACAGTTTATAGGAGGCTGATGTACTCGTTCAATATTTGATCGTATACCACTATATATAGTGGGTGCTCTCAAGGTTGAGAATACACCGATCAAGAGGTGCTCTCAAGCGTGAGAAGGGGTGCTCCCAAGCGTGATAATATTCAATTACCGTTAATGGCGGCCAGATTACGGCGACAGGCGGCTATAAAAGTGCCGGTATCGGCGGAGCCAGTGAGTATTATCCATACCTTGGAAGTGCCGGAAACATCACGATTCGCGGCAATGCAAATGTTGTCGCAACAGGCGGCGAATATAGCTCCGGCATCGGCTGCGGCAGCGGTGGAATCGGCGGCAGTATTACCATTGACGGGAATGCCAGGGTTCAAGCAATAGCGCTTGAAGGCTACAGCGGCAGCGGCGCGGCCATCGGCAGCGGCAGAGGCGGCTACGTCAACTCCATCACAATCTCGGGCGGTACGGTAATTGCTACGGGCGCCAACATGGGTTCAGCCATCGGCAACGGCGACAGCAACAGCGGCGGAGATGGCGGTACGATCAGCATCACCGGCGGCGATGTGACCGCTACCGCAACAGGCAGTTGGGGCGCAGGCATAGGCGGCCTGTGTAAATCCATTACCATCGGCGGGAATGCGGTCGTCCATGCAACCGGCGGGAACTGGGGCGCGGGTATCGGCGGCTACTATCAAAAGGCAGTCGGCAATATCACCATTGAGGGAAACGCAAATGTCACAGCGACCGGCGGAGTGAGCGGCGCGGGAATCGGCACCGGCAGCGAGGCCGAAGGCGAAGCTGTCATTACCATCACCGGCGGTACGGTCAACGCCTCAATGAGTGCTTCAAACGGCGCTGCGGCGATTGGCAGCGGTTACAAGTCCAAGGGCAAGACCACCGTTTCCATCAGCGGCGGCCAGGTCACCGCTTCGGGCAGCAGCATTTACGGCGTGGGCATTGGCGGCGGCAACACCGGCGCAGCCGGAGAAGAAGTTGTGGTCAATATCACCGGGGGTGTCGTGGACGCCAGCGGCCGCGCGGGTATCGGCACGGCCAACGCCTCCAACGCCAAACTGACGATCAACATCTCCGGCGGAAAAGTGACGGCCAGAGGCGCGATTGACGGCAGCAACAAGTGTGCCGCCATCGGGCAGGGCAACAACTCCAATTCCGTCACCGAAATCAACATCACCGGCGGCATCGTCAGGGCGCTGGGCACCGGTACCGGCATTGGCTCCGGCGCGAACTCCAAACAGACGCCTACGATTAAGCTGGACTATACAGACGAGATGAAGAACGGTATGGAGATCACCGCCATTGACTACAATGGAACGGTAACACTGAATAAAAGCTTCAAATACCAGGATGGCACAGGAGCCGTATCTACTCCGATTACCGCCAATAAAACCATCGTGCCCTCGGACTCCACGGCACATACGCATGGCTTCACCTATACCGTTGACGGCAAGACCATCACGGCCACCTGCACCAACAGCGACAATCAGTGCAATCTTACCGAACACAAGGCCACGCTGACCATCGGGGAACCCGACGGAAAGACCAGCATGGTCTATGATGGCACGGCAAAGGCGGCGGTTCTCACCGGGGATACGGATGTGTTGACCGCGGATGTGGTCTACAAGAAGGGTAATACTGTCCTGCCATCAGCGCCCAGCGATGCCGGGAATTATACCGCCAGCATCACGCTCGGAGAAGCGACTGCGACGGTATCGTATGAGATCACGAAGAAGTCCGTCACCTTCGCAAGCATCACGGCCAAGGACAAGGTGTACGACGGTACAACCAAGGCGTCTTGCAGTATTGGAACAGGGGTAAACGGCGCGGTCAGCGGGGACAGCGTATCCGCCAATGTTTCCAGTGGCGTCGCGAATTTTGATACCCCGGATGTGGGCGTAAACAAGGCAGTTACCTTCACGAACTGGACACTGCAAGGCAGTTCAAAGGATAACTACGAGATGGTTCAGCCGGAGCCGCAGTATCGGACGATCACGCCCCGTGTCATTACCATCACCGCCAAAGCCCAGACTGTACAGCAAGGCGGCATAGTGACTTCTTCACCCGAACAGGTGGAGGTGACCAGCGGAACGCTTGCAGAGGGACAGCAGATTTCAGAGATCACCTTAACCGGCGATACATCTGCTATAACTACCAATGGCAGCATTACCCCAAGCGAAGTGAAAATACTGGATGCTTCCAACAATGATGTAACTGCAAATTATGTGGTAAATTATTCCACAGGGACACTTACCGTTAAGGAAGCTCTTCCTCACACCCATGAGTTCACCTATTCCGCAACCGGTAATAATATCACGGCTACCTGTGCAAATTCGGAAAGCAATTGTTTGTTGCCAGATCAAAAGGCAGTACTGACGATCAATGCTCCAACGGAGCTGACCTACGATGGTACGGCGAAGGAAGCAAATGTCAGCGGTTCAATACCGGGAATAACAATACCGGGCATTGTTTACACAAAGGATGATGCGGTATTTGCAGGAATACCCACAGAAGCAGGCACATATACGGCAAGCATCACAGTTGAAGGTGTGACCGCAAGTGTGAGCTATACAATAACACTGAATCCAATTAAGATTGTCCCGACGCTGACGGTAAGTGACTATACAAAGACCTATGACGGCAACTCGGTTACAATCAGCGACCTCACCAAGTCAGCGAAAGATGGAAGTTCTGATATTGAGGGAACATGGGACTTTGAAGGAACACCGGGACTTAAGGATGTTTCAGACAGCGGTACGATCACAGTTAGATTTATGCCGACGGATACAACGAATTATGAGAGTACAACGACTACATTTACACTGACGATCAATCGTAAGGATGTCACAGTGAAAGCAGACAACAAGAGTATGGTTGTAGGCACAACGCCTGAACCGGAGCTGACAGCAACAGTAAGCGGTACGGTTGGAAGTGACACAGTTATTTATTCACTTGATCGTGAGGCTGGCACGGTGGTAGGCGATTATGTCATCACACCGAGCGGCGATACATTGCAGGGTAATTATACTGTAAGCTATGAAACCGGAACATTTACGATAACGGAAGATACTACAGCTCCGGTTGTCAAGAAAGCACCAAAGGCTATTACCGGACTTGTCTACAATGGCACGGCACAGGCGCTTGTAGAGCCGGGTGAGGCGGAAAACGGTACGATGTACTATGCGGTAACTACCGAGAACACAGCCCCTGCGGATAACCTTTATACCACATCGAACTATACAGCTACCGACGCCGGAACCTACTATGTATGGTACAAGGTTGTGGGAGACGAGAATTATAACGATGTGGACGCTGAGTGTATTGAAGTGACAATTGAAGAGAAACCTGCAAAGGAAGAACCTGCAAAAGAAGAGCCTTCAAAGGAAGAACCAAAGCCTGAGGAGCCGGCAAAGGAAGAACCAAAACCTGAAGAACCTGCAAAGGAAGAACCAAAACCTGAAGAGCCGGCAAAGGAAGAACCAAAACCTGAAGAGCCGGCAAAGGAAGAACCAACTACTGAAGAACCGGTTGTTTTGAAGCCGGAGGATTTGGACGAGGGTGAGCTTGTTGCAGACAATGACGGACTTCATTTCTATATACAGGATAACGGAGATGTTACCTGTTACACGGCAAATGATAAAGAGGTCTACAGAGGCTTTGCCTGTGACGGAACTGATACATATTTCTTTCAGTATGACGGAACGGCTATGAGAGACAGACTTACATATCATCCGGATGGAGAGCATGTAATCTATTTTGATGAAAACGGACATGAGGTATTTAACGATTATGCACATGTAAAGCATAGTATAGCAGGAGAAGAGGTTGACGATTACTGCTTCTTTGATGTTTACGGACATATGTATGTAGATGTTCTTACATGGGATCAGACAGGAACCAAGCTCCTTTATGCAAATCCTTACGGAGTGCTTGAGGTAGGCAAGTGGTTTCAATTCTCAGAGACAGTGGTATGGGCGGACGGAACACCTGTAGATGAAGGCATGGCAGGTGGTTATGGCTATGCTATGGAGGATGCAACCTTAATGCGTGACCAATATACCTTTGACTGGGAAGGCAGACTTTGCTATATGCAGGGCAACGGAGTTGCACTTTATTAGCAAACAGTAGGAGTACTAAACTCAAGAAAATAGGGCAGTAAGTTCGCTACTTAATAAATGCAAGCGGCTTACTGCCTTTTTCCTTCCGACACACGCTATGCGTGCGAGTAACTTTAGTGAGGTTTTTTATTGATATTTAATCCTCTGTGTGTTAGAGTTTATTCAAGAGTTAATACTGATTTTAGTATTTCATATGCGGAGGTGAAAATCGTGAAAAAGATTGGCATAGGATATGAGGATTACAAAAAATTCATAGATGATGACATGTATTATATTGATAAGACTATGCTTATTAATGATATTATTGAAAAGGGTGGCGAAGTGACATTATTTACCAGACCGAGACGTTTCGGTAAGACACTTGCACTTTCCATGCTTCGCACATTCTTTGAACTTGAATATGATTACAATGGTAATGTTATAGATAAGAAAAGATACTTTGAAGGAAAGAAGATTATGGGTGCGCCGGAGAAGATACTTTCCATGATGGGGAAGTATCCTGTTATCAAGCTTTCACTTAAGTCGGCGAAGCAGCCTAACTTTAAATCTGCGTTCAAAGCTTTAAGAGATGAAATAAAGAGTGAATATACACGTCATAGTTATATAGGGGATTCGGATAAACTGTCTTCAGAAGAAATAAGAATGTTTAAAAATCTTTCAATGGGGATTGATGATGAAGAATTTTTGGATAAAGAAAAATTTGAATTTGAAGTAGGGCGTTATGCAACGGCGCTTAAAACACTCTCTGTATGTCTTAAAAAGTATCATAATGAGAACGTAATAATTCTCCTTGACGAGTATGATGTACCTCTTGAAAATGCATATTATGAAGGCTTTTACAAAGAGATGGTGGACTTTATACGCTCGCTCTTTGAGTCTGTACTTAAGACCAATGATGCATTGGAAAGGGCTGTTATCACAGGCTGTCTCAGGATAAGTAAGGAGAGTATATTTACGGGACTTAATCATCTTCAGATTAGCTCCATATATAATAACGGCTATGAGGAAGCCTTTGGCTTTACCCAAAAGGAAACGGAACAGATGCTTATAGATTATGGTATGGAGGACAGAATACCTGAGGCTAAGATATGGTACGACGGATATCTTTTTGGAGAAACAGAAATCTATAATCCGTGGAGTATCATAAAGTATGTATCAAGCATTGCGATTAATCACATGAAATTTCCGGAAGCCTACTGGGCGAACACGTCCTCCAATACCATCATTAAGGATATGATATGGCATGCGGATGATGCTATGAAGCAGGAGTTAGATATCCTGATAAATGGCGGAACGATAGAAAAGCAGATACATGAGGATATAACTTATGACGATATCCATGAGTCAGAGGATAACCTTTGGAACTTTCTGTTTTTTACAGGATATATGAAGAAGGTATCTGAAAGAAAGGAAGATAAGTATATATATCTTACAATGAAGATACCAAATGCTGAAATAGCAAGTATATATGAAAGTCAGATAAGAGGCTGGTTTGACAGGCAGGTAAAAAATGAGGACAGGAGTGTACGTGCTTGATGGAGATACGGAGGCGATAGAAAATTACGTGACCGGCCTGCTTGAAAAAAGTATCAGTGTCTTTGATAGCAGCGAATCGTTTTATCATGGCTTTTTCCTATCGCTTCTTTATGGTGTGCCTAATTATGCACCGCAGTCCAACAGAGAGGAAGGCGATGGACGACCGGATATAGTATTATATCCTAACCGACCAAAAGATCCTGCAATTATCTTCGAGATAAAGACAAGAAAGAAGTTTAACGAGATGGAAGACGGACTTCAGGAAGCATACAAGCAGATAGAAGAAAAAAGATATGAGGACGGAATCTTGGAAGACGGATATATGGGAGTGAAGTCCTACGGAATATGCTTCTGTAAAAAAAGCTGTATCGTGGGGCGTATGACAGGTAAAGACTGAAAGATAAGGACTGACAGAT
Source organism: uncultured Lachnospiraceae bacterium (assembly GCA_902788555.1). Lineage (GTDB taxonomy): Bacteria > Bacillota > Clostridia > Lachnospirales > Lachnospiraceae > Coprococcus_C. The sequence continues at coordinate 57,691 of CADAKQ010000016.1, read as the reverse complement.
GATAATTGAATTATAATTATAGAAGAGTGTGCCAAATTGGCACACTTTTTTTCGTGAAAGTATGATAATATAAAATAGAATATATGAATTTATAAGATGTTTTTATAATAATTGATATATAACGTGTCCATAAAATGGGGTTTTATCAAAAGATAAAATGTCCACTTTATGGGATACAAGATGAGAAAGAGGTTGACGAAATGACACAAAAAAGCTTGACATCCAGAGCAGAGCAGAGCAGAGCAGAGCAGAGCAGAGCAGAGCAGAGCAGAGCAGAGCAGAGCAGAGCAGAGCAGAGCAGAGCAGAGCAGAGGCTAACTGCGCCCTTTTAGCGTCTTGCGACAGCGAGGCATTTGAAACTGAATACTACATTCGAGATGGATAACCGTCGGATTTGACGGGGTAAGTATACCCTGTCAGGTTCGGCGGTTTTTGTGCGTTAGCAATGAGAAGCGCCAAGGATAGGGAGATAAACAGACGATACAAGCTTGCTTGCAATCGGATGTTTGACATTTCGGACGATGATGCGGCGAATGCCGCATCATCGAGTGAGCGAAGCTTATGAGATGGGCGCTTCTTTAAAATAATAAATTCAAGGAGGGAATTTTGAATGAAGAAAAAAAGAAAATTTGGAAGGAAGCTGCTCGGCATTTTGCTCACGTTGGCGATGGTGCTGGGGCTGATGCCAGGGATGGGGTTGACGGCGTATGCGGCGGGGGTCTCCTATCAGGAAGGCTCCTGGAACGCAACAAAAAAATCTGTTGATTACACAACAAAGACGGCATCAAATCCAATAACACTTACAAGTGACACAACTACATGGGAAAACGGAAATTGGTATGTTGTACCTGCCGATGGGGTAACGATCTCTAGCCGCATCACTGTCACAGGTACAGCAAATCTGATCCTTACGGATGGTAACACACTTAATGCACAAAAGGGTATTTCGGTGGAATCCCCAAACACTTTGAACATCTACGCTCAAAGTGAGGGCGATACTGCAGGCAAACTTGTTGCCGGTGCCGATTCCATGAATGCTGCTATTGGGGGTACATATAATAATAGTTCTCGACAAATAAGTTCCGGTTCCATCAATATTTTCGGAGGTAACCTGAACGTTACCGGCGGATCAAATGCTGCTGCGATTGGTGGAGCATGTGAAGCAACCTTCACTTCCATCTCTATTTACGGTGGTACGATTATCGCTACGTCTGGGAATTTTGCGGGAGCTGCAATCGGTGCGGGTGATAGTGCAGGAAGGAGTAGCGGAGCGAGAACAATAACGATCTACGGTGGTACGGTAGATGCGACAGGCATGGGTACTGCCGCCGGAATCGGCGGTGGTGATGATTTCACGGCAGGGACTGTCACTATCAATGGTGGAACAGTGACGGCGAAAGCTGGCGGTGGTCATAGTGGTAAAATACCAGCCGGAATCGGAGCTGCGGGTTATCGTAAAAAAAATGAATCCGTAATCATCAATGGCGGAATGGTTACCGCTATTGGCGGTTCGGCTGCTGCAGCCGGTATTGGGAAGAATACTTATAGTGGATCTACGGCCGGCTCAATAACCCTCGGTGATAATGTGAAACTGAGTTACAGTACTGACGGAGAAAATTATACCGCATATGAATCAAATGACTACTCTAATCGTCCTCAGTACATGAAAGCAGAAATGCTCCATAACCATGACTTTAGCTATTCACTCGATGAAACAGGCAGTACTATCACTGCGGCCTGCACGGCGGGCTGCGACATCACCGAGGGCTTGGCTCTCACCATCAGCGCACCCACGGAGCTGACCTATGACGGCAGTGCGAAGGCT
>CADAKQ010000016.1:0-55823 GCA_902788555.1 uncultured Lachnospiraceae bacterium | reverse complement strand
CGCCAGCGTGGACTTCACAATCGCAAAGGCAACCCCGTCAATCGAAACGATTCCGACAGCATCAGCCGTTACCTATGGTCAAAAGCTTGCAGACAGCACGCTTACGAACGGAGTTGCAAAGCTGGGAGATAATACAGTGGAAGGCAAGTTTACATGGAAGAGTACAGAAACAAAGCCCTCTGTTTCCGACAGCAACACTATTGAGTATGCTGTGATGTTTACACCGACGGACGCCGACAACTATGCAGCAGTTGAATGCAAGGTGAAGCTGACCGTCAACAAAGCTGATCCAACCGTGACCGCACCGATGGCTAAGACCCTGACATATAACGGAAAGGCACAGGAGCTTGTAACTGCCGGAACAGCTACAGGCGGCGAGATGCAGTACGCCCTTGGTACGAAGGATGCTGCAACCGAAGAATATTCCACATCCATCCCTACCGGAACCGACGCCGGAACCTACTACGTATGGTACAAGGTTGTAGGAGACGTTAATCATAATGATGTGGATGCTGAGTGTATTGAAGTGACAATTGAAGAGGAGCCTGCAAAGGAAGAACCTGCAAAAGAAGAGCCGAAGGAGGAGCCTGCAAAGGAAGAACCTGCAAAAGAAGAGCCGAAGGAGGAGCCTGCAAAAGAAGAGCCTGCAAAAGAAGAGCCGAAGGAGGAGCCTGCAAAGGAAGAACCAAAACCTGAAGAACCGGTCATTTTGAAGCCGGAGGATTTGGACGAGGGTGAGCTTGTTGCAGACAATGACGGACTTCATTTCTATATACAGGATAACGGAGATGTTACATGTTACACGGCAAACGATAAAGAGGTCTACAGAGGCTTTGCCTGTGACGGAACTGATACATATTTCTTCCAGTATGACGGAACGGCTATGAGAGACAGATTAACCTATCATCCGGACGGAGAACATATTATATACTTTGATGAAGAAGGACATGAGATATTTAATGATTATGCACATGTAAAGCATAGTATAGAAGGAGAAGAGGTTGACGATTACTGCTTCTTTGATGTGTACGGACATATGTATGTGGATGTTCTTACATGGGATCAGACAGGAACCAAGCTCCTTTATGCAAATCCTTACGGAGTGCTTGAGGTAGGCAAGTGGTTCCAATTCTCAGAGACAGTGGTATGGGCAGACGGAACACCTGTAGATGAAGGCATGGCAGGCGGTTATGGCTATGCTATGGAGGATGCAACCTTAATGCGTGACCAGTATACCTATGACTGGGAAGGCAGACCTTGCTATATGCAGGGCAATGGAGTAGCACTTTATTAGATAAACAAATATTTATGCCATAGAAGCATTTTATAAAAATGTTTCTATGGCATATTTTTGTGTGTTATTGTATAATTTGGAATATGATTTTAATTAATATTTGGATTATGTCGGACTAAGGAAAAGGTGCATTAATGAAAGAAAAATGGACTGTATATGCCAAGAGGGCAGACTTTAATGAGATAGGAAAAAAATACGGTATAGACCCGGTTGTGGCAAGAGTCATTAGGAACAGGGACATAGTGGGTGATGAAGCGATAGAAAAATATCTTCATGGGAGCTTTAAGGATACCTATGCTCCAAAGCTTATGAAGGATATGGATAAGGGCTGCCTTATTATGATAGATAAAATCAGACAGGGTAAAGCTGTACGTATTGTTTCGGATTATGATGTAGACGGTATTATGTCCAATTACATATTATATAAGGGACTTATGGAGGCAGGTGCGGATGTAAGCTACGAGATACCGGACAGACTTACGGACGGATACGGAATTAACACAAGGATTATCCGGGATGCAAAAAATGACGGAATCGACACTATTATTACCTGTGATAACGGTATAGCTGCTTTTGAGGCGGTAGAACTTGCGAAGGACTACGGCATGACGATAATTGTTACTGACCATCATGAAGTGCCTTACGAAACAAATTCGGATGGGACAAGAAGCTATAAGCTTGTACCTGCGGATGCGGTCATAGATATAAAGCAACAGGGCTGCAATTATCCTTTCAAGGAAATCTGCGGTGCGGGTGTGGCATATAAATTTATAAGAAGATTATATGAGCTTATGGATAAATCGTGGGAGGACGAGGATAAATATATCGAAATGCTCGGACTTGCAACAGTTTGCGACATTATGTCCATAACTGATGAAAACAGGGTATATGTAAAAAGAGCATTGGATATAATTAAGGATACTGATAATATAGGTCTTAAAGCGCTTCTTTCGGTAAACGGGCTTCTCAACAGAAAGCTTACGACATATGACTTCGGGTTTGTTTTGGGACCGTGCTTTAATGCTACCGGAAGACTCGAAAGTGCAAAGGTGGGACTTTCTCTTTTACTCTCGGAGGATGAGGAATTTGCTGCAAGGGAAGCAGAGAATATAAAATCTATTAATGCCGAAAGAAAAGAAATGACTGAAGAAGGTACAAGGAAAGCTATAGAAATTGTTGAAAAGGATTATAAAAATGATATAATCTTAGTTATATATGTCCCTAAGCTTCACGAAAGTCTGGCGGGAATTGTAGCAGGAAGAATTAAGGAAAAGTATTATAAACCCACACTTTTGTTTACTGATGGGGAGGATGGAATTCTTAAAGGTTCGGGACGCTCGATAGAGGGCTATAATATGTTTGACGAACTAAATGCCATAAGAAAGCATTTTCTTAAGATGGGCGGACATGAGATGGCGGCAGGCTTTTCCGTAGAGAAGGATAAGCTTGAGATAATCAGGGACGAATTAAACAAAAGACAATCTCTTACGGAAGAAGACCTGACATGCAAGGTTCATATAGATGTGGCAATGCCGTTTTCTTATATCACGCCTAAGCTTATAAATGAACTGGAACTGCTTGAGCCATATGGAAAAGATAATCCTAAAGCATTATTCGGACAGGGCAATTTGAGCGTTGTGAGGTTAAGGTTTATGGGTAAGGATAATCAATTCGGACGCATAACCCTTCAGGATGAACGAGGATTTAGGGCAGAGGCGGTGGATTTTCGGATTAATTCTTTTGTAGAAAACATAAAAATGTGGTTTGGAGAGCAGGAATGTGATAAAATGTTACGAGGACAGCCAAACAACATTAAGATAAATGTTGCATATCATCCGGAGCTTAATTATTATAATGGTAATACATATATTCAGATAAGACCGGACAGATATCAAAAAGCGTAGGAGGTATTATTTAAGATGAAAGACATTAAGGATTATATAACAAGTATACCGGATTTTCCGAGTGAGGGTATAATATTCAGAGACATAACGAGCGTACTTGAGAATGAAGAGGGATATGCTCTTGCGATTGACGAAATGAATAAATTTCTTGACGGAGTTGAATATAATGTTATAGCCGGAACGGAATCGAGAGGCTTTATATTCGGAGCACCGCTTGCGTATATAAATAAAAAGAGCTTTGTGCCGGTTAGAAAGAAGGGCAAGCTTCCGAGAGAGACAATAGAAAGAAGCTATGAGCTTGAATATGGTACAGCTACCATTGAGATTCATAAAGATGCTATTAAACCGGGGGATAAGGTGGTTTTGGTTGATGACCTTATAGCTACGGGCGGAACTATTGAAGCTGCTGCAAAGCTTATCGAAGAGCTTGGCGGTGAGGTGGTTAAGATGGTGTTTTTGATTGAGCTTACAGACCTTGGAGGAAGAGAAAAGCTTAAGGATTATGTTATAGAATCCGTTGTTCAGTATGAAGGAGCATAATAAAAGAACGTGCAGAGCTTGGCAGAAGGATTTGATATATAAATAATATGTATCAAAGTAAGGAGCGTGATACTATGTCGGAGTCGGCAAAAATAGCACATAGTACATTGAAAAATGAATTGAGTACACCGAGTGATTTTACTCCACCGGAGGACCTTTTCAAACAGCTTAAAGAAACTGTTTTGAAGTATCATCCGTCCGATGACTTGACTATTATTGAAAAGGCATATAAGGTGGCTGCGGAGGCTCATAAGGATCAAAAGCGTAAATCGGGTGAACCATATATAATTCACCCCCTTTGTGTTGCCATAATACTTGCGGAGCTTGAGCTTGACAAGGAGACCATAGCGGCAGGCTTACTCCATGACGTGGTTGAAGATACTGTTATGACGAGTGAGGAGATTTCTAAGGAATTTTCTCCGGAGATTGCACTTTTGGTGGATGGTGTTACAAAGCTTACACAGTTAGATTTATCTCAGGATAAAATTGAAGTTCAGGCAGAAAATTTACGAAAGATGTTTCTTGCCATGGCAAAGGACATAAGAGTTATTCTTATCAAGCTTGCGGACAGACTTCACAATCTTAGAACGCTCCAGTATCAGACACCTGCAAAGCAGATAGAAAAGTCAAGGGAGACGATGGATATATATGCTCCTTTGGCACACAGGTTAGGTATATCCAAGATTAAGATTGAGCTTGATGATTTATCTATGAAATATCTCTATCCTGATGTATATGAAAATCTTAAGGAGGAGATAGAAAACTATGTATCTGCCGGAGAGGAATTCATTAATCATATGGTAAAAGAGGTTAGTGATTATATGAAGGAGGCAGGAATAGAGGCTGAGGTTGACGGCAGAGTCAAGCATTTATTCAGTATATATAAGAAGATGGTTACACAGGGTAAAACCCTCGACCAGATTTATGATATTCACGCCATCAGAATCAAGGTGGAAAATGTGAGAGACTGTTATGCGGCTCTTGGTATAATTCACGAAAAGTACAAGCCGATTCCGGGTCGGTTTAAGGATTATATCGCTATGCCGAAGTCCAATATGTATCAGTCACTTCACACTACGCTTATCGGACCGGAGGGTAAACCGTTTGAGATACAGATTAGAACCTATGAAATGCACAAGACGGCTGAGTATGGTATCGCTGCTCATTGGAAATATAAAGAAGGCGGCGGAGGCGGAAAAGAGTCCGAAGAAAAGAAGCTTAGCTGGTTGCGGCAGATACTTGAATGGCAGACGGATACAACAGATAATAAGGAGTTTGTAAGTGCGGTTAAGACGGATTTAAATATCTTTTCCGATCAGGTTTATTGCTTTACTCCTGCAGGTGATGTAAAGAATCTTCCTAAGGGTTCAACTCCTATTGACTTTGCATATATAATTCATACAGCAGTCGGTAACAAGATGGTCGGTGCAAGGGTAAATGGTAAACAGGTACCTATCGAAACAGAGCTTCACAATGGTGACCGTGTTGAGATTATAACCTCGCAGAATTCCAAAGGACCGAGCCTTGATTGGCTTAATGTAGTTAAAAGCACTCAGGCAAAGACCAAGATAAATCAGTGGTTCAGACTTGAAAATAAGGAAGATAATATACAAAAAGGCCGTGAGGCGATAAACTCTTATTGCAAGGCAAAGGGTATAGTCGCATCCAATATTATGAAACCTGAATTTATGGAAAGGGTTTTGAAAAAATATAATTTTGCTAACTGGGATGCACTTTTGGCAAGTATAGGTCATGGCGGAATCAAAGAAGGTCAGGTAGTAAACCGACTTAATGAGGAATATAAAAACGAGCTTGCCCGTAAGATTACGGAAGAGGATATCGTCGAAAAGATAAATGCTCCGGGAAGGTCTGCTAAAAACAGCAGGGAAGGAATAATCGTAAAAGGTATAGATGATGTCGCCGTAAGATTTTCAAAGTGCTGTGCACCTGTTCCCGGGGATGAGATAGTCGGTTATATTACAAGAGGAAGAGGAATATCCATTCACAGAACCGATTGTGTCAATATACTTTGTATGAGCGAGCTTGACAGAGAAAGACTTATAGAGGCGGAATGGGCAGACGGACAGTCACAGAGCACTAACCTGTATACGGCGGAAATAAATGTATATGCGACCGAAAGGCAGGGACTTGTATTTGCTCTTACAAAGATATTTAACGAGGAGAATATCAATCTTACAGGCTTAAATGTACGTTTAAGCAAACAGGGTAAGGCTACGATTTCTGTCAAGTTTGATATACATTCCAAGGAACAGCTTATGAAGATAATTGCCAAGGTAAGAAACATAGAAGGTGTTATCGACATAGAAAGAACTACAGGTTAAAGGAAGGAATTTTTATGGCAAATATTATAACAGTTACCAATGTGCTTGGACCGCTTGCAACAAACTGCTATATGGTAGTAAATACCGACACGAGACAGACGCTTATAATTGACCCGGCGGACAGGGCGGATTTTATTATAAAAAGATGCAAGGAACAGCAGTATAAGGTAGAGGCAATTTTACTTACACACGGACATTTCGACCATATAAGAGCAGTGCCGGGACTTAAGAAAGAATATCCGGATATAAAGGTATATGCAGGCAAAGAGGAAGAGGATGTCCTTAAAAATGTCAATGTAAATATGACTATAGATTTTCCGCCTGAGATGACTTTGGATGCGGATATCTATGTTGATGACAATGAGAAGCTTGAGCTTATCGGAGCAAGCATAAAATGTATTCACGTACCGGGACATACCAAGGGCGGTATGTGCTATTACTTTGAAGAAAATAAGATAGTTTTTTCCGGGGACACACTTTTTGAGATGAGTGTGGGACGTTCGGATTTTCCGACCGGAAGCTGGGAGGCTTTGGAAGAAAATATAAGGAAAAAGCTTCTTACATTGCCGGAGGATGTGGTCGTTTATTCCGGACATGGCGGCAAGACAACCATTGGAAGAGAAAAGATGATGAATCCATATTTTTCTGATTTTTAAGATAAGATGTAAAATATTGAATGAGATAGTGGCAGTGGTATATATTTACTGATTTGGAGTATATGAAATGATTTTGCTTAAGCAAAATGTGCAGGATTATAACAATGATTTGCGTGCCATGCTTATGGCCTTTTTTCCCGGAGAAAAAATCGAGGATTATGAAAAACATATAAAACGTGCATGTGAGAGTCAGCATGGTGAGGATTCAGATAAAGTAAGGTTTTTGTTATCTGCATCCTATAAGGAAAATGAGATAACAGAGCTGTCTGTTGATTTGATAAATGATGTCCTGGAATTTGAAAAAGTTTCAAAACAGGATAAGCCTTCGAAATGGGATGAAAATAATTTTATAGTAAAAAACGGAAAAAACAGCTATCTTGTAAAGGGTGATTTTAAAGATAGAAAAGAATTTCGAAATCATTTGAAATTAGCGGTTTACAAATTATTATCCGAATTTACGGGCAGAAAACTTCCCTGGGGTGACCTGACGGGAGTAAGACCGACCAAGATTGCGATGAAAAAAATCCGTGAGGGAAAGACAAGGAATGAGATAGTTGATTATTATATAAATACCTATGCTGCAGGGGAAAATAAGGCAGGACTTGCTTTTGAGGTGGCAGATAGAGAACTGAGACTCATAAAAGATATTGATTTAAAAAATTCCTACTGTTTATACGTGGGAATTCCGTTTTGTCCGAGCAGGTGTCTTTATTGTTCATTTACAGCTTATCCGATAGCGATTTATGGTGATAAGGTTGACGTATATATAGACAGGCTTTGTGAAGAGATAACATATGTTGCGGAAAGATATATGGATAAAAAGCTTTTGTCGATTTATATGGGAGGAGGAACACCAACCTCGATAAATTCCGAACAGCTTGACAGATTACTTTCGCACATAGAAAAAACGTATAAGACTGACAGACTTCTTGAATACACGATAGAGGCAGGAAGACCTGACAGCATTACAAGAGAAAAGCTTCTTGTTATGAAAAAACATCATATAACAAGGATTAGCATAAATCCACAGACTATGAATGATGCGACTTTGAAAACCATAGGTCGTGCACATACGGTGGAGAATGTGGAACGTGCATTTTTACTTGCACGGGAATGTGGCTTTGATAATATAAATATGGACTTAATAGCAGGACTTCCGGGTGAGAGTAAGCCTATGATGAAGTATACACTTGAAAGGGTAAAAGAGCTAAGACCGGAGAGCCTTACCATTCATTCTCTTGCTGTAAAAAGGGCAGCCGGGCTTAATGAAAAAATGGATGAGTATAAGGCTAAGATTAATCATGATATAAATGAGATGCTTGATTTGGTTTCCGAAACGGCGGATGAGCTTTTATTAAAACCATATTACCTTTATAGGCAAAAAAACATAGGTGGTAATCTTGAAAATGTCGGATACTCCGTGCCGGGTAAGGAGTGCTTATATAATGTGCTTATTATGGAAGAGCTTACTGATATAATCGCTGTTGGTGCAGGCTCATCCTCGAAGTATATTATAAGGGATGAAAAGGATAATATCATACGAATCGACCGCTCGGAAAACTGCAAGTCGATTGATGATTATATAGACAGATTTGATGAGATGATAGACAGAAAGAGATAGTAGGAGGATAGATAAATGGCTATGAAGAAGAAGCCTGTTACAGGTATGAAGGATATACTCCCTAAGGAGATGGCGATAAGGGATTATTGTATCGGACTTATCAAGGAGACATACAAGACCTTTGGTTTTACCTCGGTGGAAACCCCTTGTGTCGAGCATATAGAAAACCTCTCCAGTAATCAGGGCGGAGAAAATGAAAAGCTTATATTTAAGATATTAAAAAGAGGCGACAAGCTTTCCTCGGCTGTCAGCACGCTTTTAAAGGAAGGTGCAAACAGTAAGGAAGAGACAGCAGATGATTCGAATGAAAAGCTCGAAGCAGATGCGGGAATACTTGTTGACGGAGGTTTAAGATATGACCTGACACTTCCGTTATCAAGATATTATTCAAATAATGCCAATGATCTCCCAAGTCCGTTTAAGGCACTCCAGATGGGAAATGTATGGCGTGCCGACAGACCTCAGAGAGGAAGATACCGTCAGTTCATGCAGTGTGATATAGATATACTTGGGGAGTCATCTATCTTAGCGGAGATAGAGCTTATACTTGCTACAACAACCTTGCTTGGCAGGCTTGATTTTAAGAATTTTACTATAAGAATAAATGACAGAAGAATACTCAAGGCTATGGCTGCTTATTCGGGATTTCCTGAAAGCGATTACGATACAGTATTTATCATCCTTGATAAGATGGATAAGATTGGACTTGAGGGAGTTAAGGAAGAGCTTTTAGGCTGCGGATATTCAAGCGAAGCAGTTGATAAATATCTCAATTTATTTGATAAAGCAACAGGTGATATAGAGGGTGTCAGATTTATCAGGGATGAGCTTGGCGATTTTCTTGATACTGAGGTTTCGGACAATCTTGAGACTATTATAACCAGTGTGGAAAATGCTAAGGCTGCTGATTTTAAGATGCAGTTTGACCCTACACTTGTAAGAGGTATGTCTTACTATACAGGACCGATTTTTGAGATATCCATGGATGAGTACGGCGGCTCTGTCGGAGGTGGTGGACGTTATGATGAGATGATAGGAAAGTTCATCGGAACACCTACACCGGCTTGCGGCTTTTCCATTGGATTTGAGAGAATTATAATGCTCTTGCTTGAAAATGATTTCAAGGTTCCGGGAGAAAGTGAAAAGAAAGCATATCTTGTAGAAAAGGGTATGCCTTCCGATAAGCTTCTTAAGATTCTTGAAAAGGCAAAGGAAGAAAGAGCGGCAGGAAAAACTGTCAATGTGGTTGTTATGAAGAAAAATAAAAAATTCCAAAAGGATCAGATGGCAGAGGAAGGCTATACTGAGTTCGTAGAGTTTTTTAAGGATAAGGAGATTTAAAAATGGCTGAAACAATGAAAGGACTTAAAAGAAGTCACAGATGTACAGAGGTTAGTAATGCACTTATAGGTAACGAGGTTACGGTTATGGGATGGGTGCAAAAGAGCAGAAATAAGGGTGGTATCATCTTTGTTGATTTGCGTGACCGTTCAGGTATACTTCAGGTTATTTTTGAGGAGGCAAATGTCGGCTCTGAAAAGTATGCCAAGGCAGAAAAATTAAGAAGTGAATTTGTAGTTGCAATTACCGGTAAGGTTGCAAAAAGAGCCGGTGCCGTAAATGAAAATATCGCAACAGGTGATATAGAGGTAATAGCTTCCGATATAAGAATTCTTTCCGAAGCGGATACACCTCCGTTTCCGATTGAGGAAAACAGCAAGACTAAGGAAGAATTAAGATTAAAATACAGATACTTAGATTTAAGAAGACCTGATCTTCAAAAAAATATTATGCTTAGAAGTAAGGTTGCAACTCTTACAAGAGCATTTCTTGCCGAAGAGGGATTTTTGGAGATTGAGACGCCTACACTTTGTAAGTCTACTCCTGAGGGAGCAAGAGATTATCTTGTACCAAGCCGTGTGCATCCGGGGACATTTTATGCGCTTCCACAGTCACCGCAGATATATAAGCAGCTTCTTATGTGCTCGGGCTATGACAGATATTTCCAGATAGCACGCTGCTATCGTGATGAGGATTTACGTGCCGACAGACAGCCGGAGTTTACCCAGATAGATATGGAGCTTTCATTTGTGGACGTGGATGATGTAATTGACGTAAATGAAAGACTTCTTGCCAAGCTTTTTAAGGAGACTATCGGAGTTGATGTTTCGCTTCCTATACAGAGAATGACCTACAAGGAGGCTATGGAGAGATTCGGTTCCGATAAACCTGACCTTAGATTCGGTATGGAGCTTAAGGATATCACGGATGTAGTTAAAAACTGCGAGTTTGTGGTATTTAAGGGTGCTATAGATAATGGCGGAAGCGTAAGAGGTATCAATGCCAAGGGTCAAGGAGCTATGCCTCGTAAGAAGATAGATGCCTTAGTTGATTTTGCGAAGGGCTACGGTGCAAAGGGGCTTGCATATATAGCAATTCAGGAGGACGGAAGCTATAAATCATCCTTTGCAAAGTTTATGACTGAGGACGAGATGAAGAATATCATATCGGCTATGGAAGGTGAAGCAGGAGATTTATTATTATTTGCAGCCGATAAGAATAAGCTTGTATATGATGTGCTTGGAGCTTTAAGAGTAGAGCTTGCAAACCAGCTCGGACTCCTTGATAAGAACGAGTACAGATTTGTATGGATTACCGAATTCCCGCTTCTTGAGTGGAACGAGGATTTAGGCAGATATCAGGCTATGCACCATCCGTTTACCATGCCTATGGAGGAAGACCTTGAGTATATCGAGAGTGATCCGGGCAGGGTTCGTGCAAAGGCATACGATATCGTATTAAACGGAAATGAAATCGGAGGAGGCAGCGTGCGTATCCATCAGAATGATATTCAGGAGAAGATGTTTAAGGCTCTTGGATTTACTATGGAGAAGGCCTACGAACAGTTTGGATTCCTGCTTAACGCATTTAAGTACGGAGTACCGCCACACGCAGGACTCGCATACGGACTTGACCGTCTTACCATGCTTATGGCTAAGGAGGATTCGATTCGTGATGTCATCGCCTTCCCTAAGATTAAGGATGCTTCATGTCTTATGAGTGAGGCACCGAACAAAGTAGATGAAAAGCAGCTTGAGGAGCTGGGAATTAATATTATTAAATCATACGACATAGAAGAATAAAGATATGCAGTTATAAAAACTAATATTAAGATATAATTATTTTTATTAAGTCATTGTGTAAGTACCACGTATATAACACCCCATAAGTAAACCGTATTGAGACGTTGGTACTTAGCGAGGTATTTTCGAGTTTAGTACCACTACGTCGAAATCCGAGCGAGAGCGTGTTTATGATGGGGTGTTATATACGTGGTACGTAATAGGAGAAATTATGAATAAACGAAGCTTGCGTGTACTTGAATTTAATAAAATAATTGGTATGCTCACTGAGTATGCGGCTTCGGATATGGCAAAAAGACGCTGTGACAGAATTAAGCCGCAGCGGGATATAAATGTTATAAATACCTATCAGGAGGAAACAAGAGATGCATTGCTTCGTCTGAATAAGCAGGGTAATGTATCATTTTCGGGACTTAAGGATATATATGCTTCAATAAAAAGACTTGAGGTTAAGGGCGCACTTACGGCAGCGGAGCTTCTGGATGTGGCAGGAGTAATTAATGCTGCTATAGAGGTTAAGGCTTACGGTGACGGTTCGGATCTAGCCGATACGGTTACCGCAAAGAATTCAAAAAGGAGTGAAGCAGACGAAGAACCGGGAATAGTTTATGATTCGCTGACCGAAAGATTTAATCAGCTCGTTATACTTCCCCACATTTCTTCGGAGATAAGAAGATGCATACTTGCTGTAGATGAGATAGCTGATGATGCATCATCAAAGCTTAAGTCCATAAGAAGGAGAATTAAGCTTACAAATGATAAGCTTCATGAACAGCTTCTTAAGCTTGTTAAAAGCGATGCTTCAAAGGATAAGCTTCAGGACAGCATAATAACCATGAGAAACGGACGTTACTGTATACCTGTTAAGCAGGAATACCGCTCACAGTTTCCTGGTATGATTCATGACCGATCACAGTCAGGCTCGACACTTTTCATAGAGCCTATGGCGGTGGTTAATCTTAATAACGAGATAAAGGAGCTTGCCAACGAGGAATTAATCGAGATAGAGGAAATTCTTGAGAGCTTAAGTAATATGGCAGCAGAGGCAGTCGAGGATATTAAGTTTAATCTTGACACTTTGGTTGATCTTGATTTTATATTTGCCAAGGCTAAGTTTGCCCGCTCATATAACGGAAGCCAGCCGATTTTTAATGAAGACGGAATTATAGATATAAAACAGGGCAGACATCCGCTTTTGGAAAAGCACAGTGTTGTGCCTGTGGATATAAGACTGGGCGAGGAGTATAATCTGCTTATCGTAACGGGACCAAACACAGGTGGTAAAACGGTTTCACTTAAAACATTGGGATTATTTACTCTTATGGGACAGTCTGGACTTCATATACCGGCTATGGAGGGGTCAAGACTTTCTGTTTTTGATGATGTATTTGCGGATATAGGTGACGAGCAGAGTATAGAGCAAAGTCTTTCAACCTTCTCATCCCATATGAGCAATATTGTCTATATAGTAGCTCATGCAAAGGAAAACTCTCTTTGCCTTTTTGATGAGCTGGGTGGAGGAACCGATCCTGTTGAAGGCGCTGCACTTGCCATTGCCATACTTAATCATCTTAAGGAAATGGGAGCAAGATGTATGGCAACCACACACTACAGTGAGCTTAAGACCTACGCTCTTTCAACAAACGGTGTGGAAAATGCTTCGTGCGAATTCGACGTAAAAACTCTTCAACCGACCTATAAGCTTATGATAGGTATACCGGGAAAGTCCAATGCGTTTGCCATTTCAAAGAAGCTGGGACTACCTGATTATATAATTGAAGCGGCTAAAACAAATGTCAGCTCTGACAGTATAGATATGGAGAGTCTTATAGCAGACCTTGAAAAAAGTAAAAATGCCATAGAAGAAGATGAAAGAGCTATAGGGCAGTACAAGAAGGAAGTTGAAGAACTAAAGCAAAGCCTTATTGAAAAGGAAAAAAATCTTAACGAAAAAAAGGCTGATATAATTGCCAAAGCAAGAGAAGAGGCCTCAGATATAATAGAAGAAGCCAAGGAGCTTGCGGATAAGACAATTCGTGATTATAACAAATGGCGTAACAATCCGGAAAAAGCGGATATGAAGGTCATGGAAGAAAAAAGAGGTAAGCTTCGTGATAAGCTTAACAGTTATGAATCCGGGAAGAAGAACTCTTCGCCAAAACGTACTTCACAGCATAAGGCAAAGGATTTTCATATAGGTGATACCGTAGAGGTGATAAGTATGGATGCGAGAGGAACCATAACCTCGCTTCCGGATGCAAACGGAGTAGCCGGTGTTAAGATGGGCATTCTTAATTCCAGACTGCCTATAAGCGACCTTATTATTATTCCGGATGCCGAACCGAAAAATGAATATGTTAAGCGTGCTAAGGGCGGCAGTCCTGTGGCAGGAAAAGCAATGTTTATATCGCCTGAGATAAATGTTATGGGAAAGACTGTGGATGAAGCGGTCTCGGAAATAGACAAGTATCTTGATGATGCGGCACTTTCTCATCTTGAGAAGGTAACTATCATTCACGGAAAGGGTACAGGAGCTTTAAGAAACGGTATTCATCAGTTTTTAAAAAAACATCCTCTTGTCAAATCCTTTAGAGCGGGTGAATACGGAGAAGGCGAATACGGAGTAACAATAGTTGAATTATAAAAAACATATGCTTAATGTAGCTTATATAAAATTTATCAGGGGGGAAGGGAATGGATAAACAAAAAATACTTATAGTAGATGATGATGAAAATATAGCAGAGCTTATATCTCTTTATTTGACAAAGGAATTTTTTGAAACAGAGATAGCATATAATGGCAGGGATGCATTGGAGCTTGTCAAATCGTTTAATCCTAATCTTGTACTCCTTGATATAATGCTTCCGGATATTGACGGATATGAGGTCTGCACCGAAATCAGAAAAACCCTGCAGATACCGATAATTATGCTTTCTGCCAAGGGTGAGGTGTTCGACAAGGTCTTGGGACTTAAGCTTGGGGCAGATGATTATATGATTAAGCCCTTTGATTCAAATGAGCTTGTGGCAAGAGTGAAGGCAGTACTTAGGAGGTCAAGTTATGCACCTGAGAGAAACAGCCTGGCTGCCGATACGGACCACAAGGGAGATTTTGTCGAATATGACGGACTTCTTGTAAATATAACCAATTATACAGTTGTCTTTGATGGGACACAGGTTGAAATGCCGCCTAAGGAATTAGAGCTTTTATATTTTCTTGCAAGACATCCGAATCAGGTTTTTACAAGAGACCAGCTTTTGGATAAGCTGTGGGGGTATGAATTTGTCGGTGATTCAAGAACTGTTGACGTACATATAAAAAGACTTAGAGAAAAGATACATGACGGAAGCAACTGGGCGATAACTACCGTTTGGGGCAAGGGATACAAATTTGAGGTGAGATAATAATTGAAACGTTCATTGTTTGATAAAATCTTTCTGGGATTTTTGTTTTTATCAATAGCTTTGTTTATATCGGTTGTTGTATATGCTACATTTACCACAAGAAGAATCATGGTTAAGGAAAGGTCGGAGGTACTTACCAATGAGGCTCTTCTTATAGCAGATCAGACTGTAGCAGACTATATGCAGGGAAATATAACACACAGACAGCTTATAAACAATCTTGAATATTACAGTGAGACGCTTGCGGCAAGTATATGGATAACAGATGAAAAGGGTATAGTTATAGCTTCCTCCAGAGCAGCTTCCCATCCTGAAGCACCCAAAAATATATTTTTTTTAAATCAGGATTTTGACATGCTTACCACACAGACTTTTTCGGGGGATTTTTACGGACACTTTAAAGAGGATGTAGTTACGGTTGCTATTCCGATAAGGATAAATAATATATCAGACGGAATGCTTTTTATGCATTCGACAGAGGAAGAATTAAGGTCTCTGCAAAAAAATATAATTCAGGCGATTTATATTCCGTTTTTGGTTATGCTCGTTATTTCTTTTGCTGCCTTAGGACTTATCTCCGGTAGAATTATGAGACCTATAAGAAAGATAAATGCTGCTGCTGAGCAGTATTCCACAGGTAATTTTGATGTCAAGCTGGATATCAACTCAGATAATGAAATCGGACAGCTTGCTGCATCACTTGAATATATGGCATCGGAGCTTTCCAAGCTGGAGGAGTACAGAAAGGATTTTATATCCAATATCTCACATGATTTCCGTTCTCCGCTTACCTCCATAAAGGGTTATGTTCAGGCTATTCAGGATGGAACCATACCACCCGAAAAGCAGGACAGATATCTTAATATAATTGTAAATGAAACAAACAGACTTTCCAAGCTAACGACAGGTCTGCTGGAACTCAATAAATTTGATTCATACGGAATCTGGCTTGTGGCAAAGGATTTTGATGTACTCGAGCTTGTCAGAATGGCGATGAATTCCTATGAGGGTAAATGTATAGAAAAGGGAGTTAAAATCTGGCTTAATAATCATTGCGAGCATACTATGGTCTATGCAGATAAAACCAAGATTCAGCAGGTGATTTACAATTTGCTTGACAATGCCATTAAATTTACACCTGAGGGAAAAAGTATATATATTACCCTTACTGAGAAAAACGAGAAAATATTCATATCAATAAAGGATGAAGGATGTGGAATTTCAAAAGAGGATTTGCAGAAAATATGGGTTCGTTTTTATAAGGTTGACTCATCTCGCGGAAAGGATAAGCAGGGAACGGGCTTGGGACTTTCCATAACAAAGGAGATTATAAAAGCACATAATGAAAATATAAATGTAGTAAGCACCGAGGGTGTCGGTACGGAGTTTACTTTTTCACTTGCAAAGTCACTGGTTGAAAAAGAAAGTGGCAGTGAGGAATAATTAAAGGGTGCAGAAAGGAAGCAGTATGTATTTTATTGATGAATTAAGAGAAGGCGAAAGTATTTCGGAGGTATATCTTTGTAAAAATAAGACAACCGCCACCACAAAGGCAGGTAAAACATATTATTCGCTTATACTTCAGGATAAGACAGGGGTAGCTGATGCAAAGGTTTGGGAGCTTAACAATGCCATAGAGCATTTTGATGCTATGGATTATATAAGGGTTGATGCTCAGGTTACGTCCTTCAATAATGCTCTTCAGCTTAATGTCAAAAGAATAAGAAAAGCAGATGAGGGTGAGTATGACCCGTCAGATTATTTTCCATGCTCCGGGAGGGATATAGATGGTATGTATAAGGAATTGCTCGGAATCGTTGATACGGTGAAAGAGGAGCATTTAAACCAATTATTAAAGCTTTTTTTTGTCGATGATGAAGTCTTCATCAAGAAATTCAAGGTTCACTCGGCGGCAAAATCCATACATCACGGATTTATAGGAGGTCTGCTGGAACACTCCTTATCCGTTGCAAAGCTTTGTATATATATAGCAGACAATTATCCTGTTATTAAAAGAGATTTGCTTGTTACGGCGGCTCTTCTTCATGATATAGGCAAGGTTGACGAGCTATCAAGCTTTCCTGAAAATGACTATACGGATGAAGGTCAGTTTATAGGACATATAGTTATGGGTGCTATGATGGTAGATGAGAAAATAAGGACTATGGGTGACTTTCCGACTGTTCTCGGAAACGAGCTTAAGCATTGCATACTCGCTCATCATGGAGAGCTTGAATTTGGCTCACCGAAAAAACCGGCTATTATAGAAGCCCTTGCGCTTGCACATGCGGATAATCTTGATGCCAAGCTTGAAACCTTCACAGAGCTTATCAATTCCAACAACGGCAAGAAAGAGTGGATGGGCTATAACAAGATGTTTGATTCCAATGTACGTGTAACCGATGAGTAGTAGTTAATAATAAGACAGGTACTTGCATAGCTTTCTTATACTATGTTAAGCACCTGTCTTGTTTTATCTTTTATTTTGTTTCGACTATAATTAAATCCCAAGGTCTTAGTGTTACGGTTTCGCCGTATTCTATCGGAGTGCTTCTTAAAAGCTCGGTGCCACCTGAACCGTCATATGTAAAGGATTGAACATCAGAAGAGTAGTTAAAGTAAAAGGTTATGCATTTGCCCGCTTCATTAATTCCGGTCTTTTTAATTATAGGCAGGCACAGACTGGTCATAGGAATATCTGCTATAGGACAAAGCTTAGTGAGGACAGCCCTTAGAGCTTTTTTCTCGGTATAACATCCTATGTATGTGGCTGTGCCCTCGCCGTATGAATTGTGGGTAATCGCCGCATAATCACCCCAAAACTGATGATTATAGTATGCCCAGACATCAGCCGTTGTTGGAGTTACAAGCTCAATCCATTCTTTAGCCGGATATATATTTTCTGCATTGAATTTGTCTAAAGTGAATTTAATATTAACATTCTTCGGTATGGTGAACATATCATATGTTGCGCCTATACAGTCTGTCAGAAGATGAGGCTGTGCATCGTGATAAATCTTTAATTCGTCATCGGAAAATGCACTCTTAAAGCCCAGCAGGAGATGACCGCCGCTTCTTACATAATCCTTTATACAAAGAAGTACATCATCCGAAGCTGAGTAAAGAGCAGGAACGATCAGGAGCTTGTATTTACTTAGATAACTGTTTCCTAAAGTATCATTTTCTGAATCTGAAGCATCATCGGAACCTAAACAGATATTCTTGCTAAGTATGTCCTCCTTGTACAACAAATCATATTCGATATTCATCTCATGGCAGCTATCCGCAAACCATCTTAATATAGCATTATAATTAAGCTCTTCACTTATAGGAAATTCATCAAGTCCTGTAAGACTTGCATTATCAACGAGAATTCCTACAGATGGTTTTTTCTTAAGGTTCTTAATCTTAGCTTCAATCGGTATATGTTCATGTCTGAAATTCTTAATCTCTTCATAAGTGGCATGAGGTGTAAGGTCATGGCTTAAAACTCCCTTCCAGTAGGATTCAATTGCATTATGAATGGAATGCCAGTTCCAGTACATAACACTGCTTGCACCGTTAGCTATATGGCTAAAGGCTGAAAGTCGAAGCTGTCCCGGATAGGCAAGCCATTCGACATTTCCCTGAGCTTCTGTCTCAAGGACAAGATAATTGCCCTTTTTTAATGAACGGGCGACGGCTCCGCCAAATGTTATAGTTGAACCATCCAGATAGTCCTGCATGCGATGATATATATCACAACCTGCTATGTCCATACATTTAGCAGCGGAATGCTGGTCTACCTCAGGTTGTATACCTACTGAGTAGCCACACCATGAATAATCAAAATTATGAGTGATGAACTGTCCTTCGCGCATATATTCGCGTACTATGCCTGCCTGCCATGTAAGGAAATCGGTTATGCAGTCGCGCAGGAACCTCTTATATGCTGCGGACAGACTACCGTTTATCGTACCTCTTATATCAGGAAAATCTTCCCATGAGGATATGCGGTTACTCCAATAATCAAGACCGAATTCGCGGTTGAATTCTTCTATGTCAGGATATTTCTTCATAAGCTTTTTAACAAAAAGCTTCTGCGTTGCCTCTGATGCGGCGCCGGCAGAGCGTGTTTCGTTGTCAAGCTGATAACCGATAACCTGTGGACTGTCCTTTACCACTTCCATAAGCTTTCTTATAATTCTTTCAGCATATCTTAGATAATCGGGATTGGTTATATCGAATAGCTGCCTGTGTCCGTAAAGTTCATGTCCGTTTTTTCCGTAAGCCATGATATCCGGATATTTTTTTGCAAGCCATGAAGGTATAGCGTAGGTAGGGGTACCTATTATAACCTTTAAATCATACTTTTCGGCACATTCAAGCATATGCTTAAGATGAGAAAAATCAAAAACTCCGTCGCTTGGTTCCCATGTACTCCAGGTGGACTCGGCTATTCGTATCACATTTATGCCGGCTTCTTTCATAAGCTTAAAATCTTTTTCTGTACGTTCATACGGCATATATTCTTCATAATAAGCCGCTCCAAATAAAAAATCATTAGTCTTCATATATAATAACCTCCATTGCATTTTTGTGTCATAGGACGTGAGCCTTGTCACATTTATTATTTTGTTCTTGACAGTTTGCGCAACTAGTGATAGTCTAAAAGTGAACAATCGGTTGCGCACAAAGTATAACATAACTTTTTCGTATTGTAAATAGTGCAAAAGATTTAATTTAAGGAGAGTTATAAAAATGGCTGTTGTGAATAACAATCTCACCATAACTGATATAGCGGAAGCACTCAATATATCTAAAACAACGGTTTCACGTGCTATATCAGGAAAGGGAAGAATAGGTAATGAGACAAGGGAAAGGGTTTTAAAATATATTGAGGAAAATAATTATGTGCCTAATCCAATGGCTAAAGGACTTGCGCAATCAAAAACCTACAACATATGCTGGGTAACTCCGGCAGATTCTGTTGCTACGGAGCTGCCTTTTTTTCAAAGGTGTATGATGGGAATAGCGGATGTTGCAGGGGGATTTAATTATGATATTCTCATATCTATGGTATACGATGATAATATTAATCAATTGAAGAGAATAATAACCAATAAAAAGGTTGATGGAGCAATTCTGGGTAGAACACTTGTGAATGATTTAAGTGTTGAATATTTAAAAAAGAGCGGAGTTCCTTTTGTTGTAATAGGCAGTACTGAGATAAAAAATATAACTCAGGTGGATAATGATCATATAAAAGCCTGTAAAGAGCTTACATCAATTCTTGTTATGAAGGGTATAAAAAAATTTGCTCTTATAGGAGGAAGTCTTAACCATGTAGTTAATCGTACCAGAAGGGATGGCTTTATGCTCGGGTTAAAGGAACAGGGGATTGAGCCGGACGAAAAGCTTATCTATATCGGAAGTGATGATGCCCTAAGTATTGAGAGAGCGGTTGATGATGCATTAAGAAACGGTGCTGAATGTCTTGTGTGTATGGATGACGGAATATGCGCAAATGTGCTTGCAAAATTAAAAAAGGATGGAGTTGAAATTCCGAGTGATATAAAGGTGGCGTCCTTTTATAACAGTGCAATCCTTGAAAATAACCAGCCGGCAATAACCACACTCAGTTATGATCCAAAGGAGCTTGGCGCAACCGCATGTAAGGTATTATTTGACAGGATTGAAGGCAGGACTGTTCAGAATAAGCTTTTACTAAGCTATGATGTTTTGCTAAAAGGCTCTACTCAATAATAAATCAAATCCGATAGTCATAAATAAGAATAATTAATCATAAATAAAAAGAAGAAAAAAGTTTAAAAAGTGGGTTGACATTCGTATTGACTTGTGGTATCTTCATATTATGAACAACCGGTTGCGCATATAAGTTGCGCCGGATTCGAAACAATAAAAACTAAACAGGGATGAAACAATAATCCCAAGGGAGGTAAAAGAATGAAAAAGAAATTTTTAGCGTTAGCTATGGCGACAACCTTAGTTGCCGGATGTTTAACAGGCTGTGGTAAGGATGAAAAGAAAAATGATTCTTCATCTTCATCAGGAACAACCGGCTCAAACAGCGGAGTAAATCAGGAAGCAGTTGACAATCTTATATCTGCAACAGAAGGAACTGTTTCACTTACTGTTTGGGCATCAGAAGAGGATCAGGATTTTACTCAGGGACTTATCGATGATTTCAAAAAGGAATATCCTGACATAACATTTGATATCAAGCTTGGTGCATGTTCGGAGGCAGATGCAAAGGATACAGTTTTAACAGATATCGAGGCAGCAGCAGATGTGTTTACTTTTGCAGATGACCAGATGAACGAGCTTGTAAATGCAGGTGCACTTCAGGAGGTTGTAAGCACTTATACTTATGATGTAAAGGCTGAGACCTTAGCAGGAGCTGTTGAAGCAGCTTCTATGGACGGAAAGCTTTACGCTTACCCAATGACAGCTGATAACGGTTACTTCTTATACTATGACAAATCAGTATTCTCAGATTCAGATGTTGAGACACTTGACAAGATGCTTGAGGTTGCAGGTGCAGCAGGCAAGCAGGTTGCTATGGAGGTTTCAGGTGCTTGGTATAACTACTCATTCTTTAAGGGTGCAGGTTATGATGTAACTCTTAATGATGATGGTGTAACTAATTCATGTACTTGGAATGCAGACGGAGCAACTGACGTAGCTCAGGCAATTATCGACATAGGAAAGTCAAGCGCATTTGTAAATGCAAATGATGCAGATATCGTAACAGGCGTAACAGAAGGCAAAATCGCAGCAGCAGTAAGCGGTACATGGAATGCAGATACAATCAAGGCAGCATGGGGTGATAACTATGCAGCAACTAAGCTTCCTACTTATACTGTAGCAGGTAAGCAGGTACAGATGGCATCTTTCTCAGGATACAAGTTAATCGGTGTTAATTCACACTCTAAGAACGTTGGTTGGGCTATGATTCTCGCTGAGTTCTTAACTAACGAAGAAAATCAGGTAGCAAGATTTAATGCAAGAAGCCTTGGCCCTGCAAATGCAAATGCAGCAGCTTCAAGTGATGTACAGTCAAATCCTGCAATAGCAGCACTTGCTAAGCAGGCTGATTATGCAGTACCACAGAGAGTTGGCGGCAACTACTGGGAGCCGGCAAATACTCTTGGACTTACACTTATCTCAGGAAATCCTGATGGTACAGACCTTCAGACATTACTTGACAATGCAGTTGAAGGTATAACTGCTCCTGTACAGTAATTACAAAACGTATATAAAAAATAAAAATGATTCACGAAAAAAAATAAAAACAAAAAAACCCAAATAACTAATAGCCTCATACATCATCCGCCGGATGGCGTCTGGGGCTATTATTTTCAAAAAATATAAGAAAAGAGGAGATGTCATGAAAGAAGAAAAGAAAAATCCGTTCAAGGCCATGGGCAGGGGCTTTGCAAATTTCTTCAAGGGTATAGGCAGGTATTTTGCGGATTTTGGCAAAGCTGTAGTAAAGGGCGATGCCGGAGTAAAATGCTCACTTCTGTTCATGGGTGCAGGTTACACATTTAAGGGGCAGTGGCTTAAAGGAATCTTTGTTACACTTATTGAAATAGCTTTCATAATTATGTGTATCTTTTATGCGGCTCCTAATCTTGCTAAATTCGGCACCTTAGGAACGGTTCAAAGAGAAGCTGTGTTTGACCCTCTTACCATGCAGCAGACAGTTAATGACTATGATAATTCATTCCTTATTCTTCTCAATTCCATAATAGCCTTATTTATTATTGTATGTTTTATTCTCTTTTACATTTATAACATAAAGGCCTGTTATGAGCTTCAGAAGCAGAAGGAATTCGGACAGCATATTGAAACCAATAAAGAAAATGTTAAGTCAATTGTGGGAAACAAATTCCATCTTACACTTTTAAGTCTTCCGACTCTTGGAATTATTCTTATGAATGTTATTCCTATATTTGTTCTTATAGCAATAGCATTTACAAATTACGACCAGAATCATATGCCGCCTAATAAGCTTCTTGACTGGGTTGGTTTTTCAAACTTTAAGAAGCTGTTTACCGAAGGCATGGGTAACTATTTTGGATATGCATTTAAGAAGATACTCGGATGGACACTTACATGGGCGGTTCTTGCAACACTCACAACCTTTATAGGCGGTATACTTCTTGCTATGCTAATAAATAAGAAAACAACAAAGCTTCCTAAGATGTGGAGAAGCTTATTCATAGTAGCGATAGCAGTACCGCAGTTTGTAACCCTTCTTCTTGTAAGAAACTTCTTCGGTGACCAGGGCATAGTAAATACTATCTGTTCCAACATCGGATTTACAGACTGGCTTAAATCTATCGGACTTGTAAGTTCGCATCTTAATTATATACCGTTTTTAACCGATCCGCACTGGGCTAAGTTCATGATAGTAATTATAAATATCTGGGTTGGTATACCATATCAGATGCTGATTGCAACCGGTGTTCTTATGAATATACCTACCGACCAGCTTGAGAGTGCAAGAATTGACGGTGCAAGCAAGTGGAAGATTTTCTGGAAGATAACCATGCCGTATGTATTATTTATTCAGGGACCTGCACTTATAACAGACTTTGTAAAGAATATTAATAACTTCAACGTAATTTACCTTTTGACTCAGGATGTATATATTACACCGGATCAGGCACTTGCAAATGCAAATGCCAAGGAGGTTGACCTTCTTGTAACGTGGTTGTTCAGGCTTACAAATGAATACTATAACTACAAGATGGCATCCGTTATAGGTATCATAGTATTTATAATCTGTGCGGTATTTACGATTATATCATTCTCCAAGCTTATCGCAGGAGACAGAGAGGAGGAGTATCAATAATGGCGAAAACAAAAAAGATTATAGGTTCAATAGTTTCACATATTTTTTTGGCACTACTCGTTGTTATATGGCTTGTTCCGATACTATGGCTTGTTGTAACGGCATTCTCGGGATATCCGGGAATAAATAAGGCGCATTTCTTCCCGACCTCATGGTCACTTGATAATTTCAAGAAGATATTTTTACATCCGGACTCGGTTGTGCAATACATGACATGGTTTAAGAATACACTTGTTATAGCCATATTTACATGTATCATCTCAACTATATTTGTACTTATGGTAAGCTACGCATTCAGTTGTATGCGATTTAAGGGAAGAAAGAAGATAATGACATTTTCACTTATCTTGAATATGTTCCCGGGCGTACTTTCGATGATAGCTGTTTACTTTGTTATGAAGTCTATCGGACTTACCAACAGCCACCTCGGTATGATTATAGTTTACTCGGCCGGTTCGGGACTCGGGTATCTAATCGTAAAGGGATTTATGGATACCATACCGGCTTCCTTAAGAGAGGCAGCGAAGGTTGAGGGAGCATCGGAGTTTACAATTTTTATTAAGGTCGTAATTCCTCTTTGCAAGCCGATTATAGTTTATCAGATTATAAGCTCGTTCCTCATACCATGGGGTGACTTCGTACTTGCAAAGCTTATGCTTAACTCAGGCATATCCAGCGACTGGACAGTAGCTATCGGTCTTTACAATATGCTGAACCGTTCACTTGTAAACAACTACTTCTCGGTATTCTGTGCAGGAGGACTTTTGGTATCTATTCCTATATCAATACTCTTCATAATCATGCAGAAGTACTATGTAGAAGGTGTAACCGGCGGTTCGGTAAAGGGTTAATAAATGCTCTGCCGTTTGGATTATCCAAGTGGCAAAACATATAGGAGATTAATAATAATGGAAAAAACATTTGCAGTAAATATTATACACCGTCCTGAGATGGTTCCTGAGTATGCCGAAAAGGTAACCGGACACGGCAAGGCGGAGGATATAGGCAGAAAGGCTCTTCTTACAGAGTCTCTCGATATATTCAAATTTCAGCAGGAGACTGCGCATAAAAATGGTCTTAAGACTACTATTCAGATGACATATGCTTCACTTTTCAATGATGAGGCATGCGAGCTTGCAAAGGAGCATCACGAGAAATATGGAGACGAGATAGCACTTTCTCTGCTCGGACTTCCTTGTAAGGAATTCCGTGAGAAATATAAGACTAAGGATTTCTGTATCTGGATGTTTGATATGGAGGACAAAAAGCAGATAGTAGATGATGTATTCGGTAAGTTCTACGAGAGGTTCGGATTTTATCCTGAGTCAACAGGCTCCTACTATATGGATGCAGACCTTACCAATTACATAAAGGAAAAGTACCCGATGGTAAAATGTGCCGTGGCTACCTGCTGGGAGGAAGGACCAAAGGCATATCATACCTGCAATAATTCCTGGTATACCTTGTTTGACGGAGGACCATGGGCACCTTGGATACCTTCCAAGCAGAATACTCATGCACCTGCAGCAAATGAAGAGGAGGACAGCGGTATAGTTGCCATACCTCATCTTTCAAGAGATTTGCTTGCATGCTATGACGGAAACGGTTCAAACTTCGGTACTCATCCGCAGAATGTACTTCGTGGTATGATTTACGATACTAAGACCTGGGAATATCCGTATCTTTATAACCTGATTGACCAGTACAGACATCTTGCAAAATACAATAACGGATATTCTTATAATATGATGTTTGTTGGACCGGGCTGGCTTAACAAGATGGGCCGCTGGGAGCAACCGTATGAGCTTCTCAAGAAGTCCTATGAGGACGGTATGGCTTACTATGGAGAGCTTAAGAAAAAGGGAGAGCTTGTTGATATGACTATGGCTGAGTTTGCAGATTTCTATCGTGCAAACAAGCATTACACCGAACCTGAATGTGCTCTTTGGAAGGACATTTTATATGGTTCAAACAAGCAGCTTTTCTGGTATGTTGACCCATATATGAGAGCTTGTGTAAATATGGATCAGGGTGGAGCTATCGTTGACCTTAGACCTTATGCTGCTAAACTTAAGTGGGAGGTTGGTATAGGAACAAAGCATGTTCAGGATGCATCCTATCCTTTCCTTATACAGGAAAAATACAGAGCAGGATATTTTACACATTATGCAGGTGAGGGTACCGTAAGAAGTGCGAAGCTTTCCTATAATGGCGAAGAGGTTGATTTATGCCAGTGCAGAACCCATGCAAGCTTTTCGGAGGAAAACGGAGTAAGAACTCTTACTCTTGATCCGGTTGATATAGAGTTTTATGATTTGACGGTTAAGCTTCAGACTAAGGTTATATTTAAGGAGGGCTCATCAGATATACAGATAGAAAGAAATATCTTAGAAATGAGCAATCCTGATGCGGAGGTTACCTTAAATGAATATATGGTAGCCTGCTACGGAACCACGGAGTATCCTGAAGATATGACGGGTATTACACTTAAGGTTAAGGGTGGCTCGGAGGAAAAGAGCATTGATTATGCATATAAGTGCCGTGAAGCAGATGTGCAGGGCGCAACAACTGCCGAAGCAGTCATACCTGCCATAGAGACAAAGGTTTCGCTTAAGACAGAGTCTAAGGAGGCTGATTGTTACATAAGAGAGGGATATGCATTCTCACCTATGTTCACACTCGGTGTTAAAAAACAGGTAAAAGCTAAGGAGGTATTTTCAACATGGCTCAAGGTGGAAAAGGCAAATTAAACTATAGATGTCCGTCCTGTTTTTTAAGGGATTTGGACATAGATATGTTCTACGACAAGGACAAGGATGAGTATTACTGCATCCGCTGTCAGTATGTAGGAAACGAAAAGGATGTACTTGAAAAAAATGAAATGATACGTTTTCGTTACAAGGTTATGTATGACCGTATAACAGATTTTGATTAGTATAATGTGGAGCTTCGGCAGGGCGGTCTGCCGGAGCTCTTTGCGAAGCAGGCATGCGAGGTAATATATATAAGGAGAGCGGATATGACGGAAAACTTTATAAAGGGAATGGATGTATCCACACTTATCGAAGAGGAAGAGTGTGGGGCAAGATATTATGATAACGGAAAAGAAGGGGACTTGCTTGACATTCTTAAGAGTTATGGTACAAATTATGTGCGATTAAGACTTTGGAATGATCCTTATGATGAAAATGGTAATCCATACGGAGCAGGTACCAATGATATAGATAAAACCATAGAGCTTTCAAAACGTGCCAAGGCGCATGATATGGGGATACTTCTCGATTTGCATTACAGTGATTTCTGGGCTGACCCGGGAAAACAGATAATCCCTAAGGCGTGGAAGGGAATGAATGTAAAGGAGCTTGAAGAAGCCGTATATGATTTCACTCTTGAAACCATGAAAAGACTGCATGATGAGGGAGTTCCGCCTACTATGGTTCAGGTCGGAAATGAAATTACTAACGGACTTTTATGGCCATATGGTTTAAAGCCTAATTTTGATGAGATTGCATTATTTATAAATGCAGGAATTAGAGCGGTAAGAGCTATTGATAAAAACGTACCGATTATGATACACTTAGATAATGGTGGATTAAATGAAATGTATGTGGAATGGTTTGATAATTTTGTCAAGCGTGGAGAAGATTTTGACATAATCGGACTTTCTTATTATCCGTTCTGGCATGGTACTTTGGATGAGCTTTCATTTAATATGCAGGATATGGCAAAAAGATATGGTAAAAAAATAGTAGTTGCTGAGGTTTCCATGGGCTTTAGCATGGAGGACTACCGAAGCTATGAGGGTAGACCAGCGGATGAGCTTAAGGGTATGGCGACAAGAGAAGAGCTTCTTGAAAAGCTTACATATCCTATGACCAAGCAGGGACAGGCTGACTTTATGCTGGATGTTATGAATCGTATAAAGGCTGTGGACGGAGGTCTTGGATTCTTCTATTGGGAGCCGGGCTGGATACCGGTACCGGGCTGTGGCTGGGCTACAGAGGCGGCACTTGAGTTTACCGGTGAGAAAGGTCCGGGAGGAAACGAATGGGCGAATCAGGCACTGTTTGACTACGATGGAAACGCATTACCGGCACTTTCTACCATAAGAGATTTTTAAGGAGATTGTAATGAAAAAAGTTGCGGTTGTTATGGAAAGCTGGATGAGATACTTTACCTATGCATGGCCTTCAGGCATGCTGCAAAGGATAAAGGAAACGGATGAGGATATAAGTCTCTACATATTCAACAGTTCGGCAAACTGGAGCAGTGACAGAAAGTATAATAAGGGCGAATATAATATATTTAATTTGCCTGATTATAAGGATTTTGATGGTGTGGTTATAGACCTGAACAATACCATTGATGACGATGTAAGACAAGAGGTCTTGCAAAAAATTCGCGAATCCGGTGTGCCCGGTATAGTTATAAATAATCGCTATGACGGATTTTATTCTGTCGGCATAGATAATTATGCGGCGATGAGAAGTATAGTTGAGCATCTCTATGAGCACCATGGCAGCAGAACCTTTTGGTTTATACTTGGACCGGAGGATAATTTTGAAAGTAAGGAAAGGGAGAGGGCAATTCGTGATTATATAAAAGAGAAAGAATTGCCTGATAGCGCGTGTGAGTTTTATAGCGACGATTTTGATTATAATACCGGCGCTTTTGGATTTATAGAATTATATGGTAAAAAAGGGAAAATGCCTGATGCAGTTGTGTGCGCAAATGACAATATTGCTGTAGGAGTTTTGGCGGAAGCGGAAAAGAAGGGACTTACTGCACCTTGCGATTTTATCATTACCGGTTTCGATGATTTAGACAAGTCAAGATATTATACTCCGAGAATATCGACTATGAGCTATGTACGTGAGGATGCAGGTTATGAATGTATAAATATGTTTTTGGATATATGGAATGGTAAGGAGCCGGAAAGTTACAGACATACGAAGGCTAAGCCTATATTTTGGGAAAGCTGCGGGTGCGAGTCGGATATTGAAGTGGATCCAAGACAGCAGATGAAGTGGAATATGCTTTGGAATATCGAACAGGGCTATTTTGAAGGTTGTAAGCTTGCCCTTGATTCAAGACTTGCACATGTCAATACGATAGAGGAAATGATTGCCTGTATACCGGAGAGCATACCCGCATTCAGATGTGATGCGATGTATCAGGTGGTTGACAGGCGTTTGATAGGACTCGACCAAGTTGAGGCTGACGTTGATAAAGCAAAGAAGGTTGCAAATATTGAATCGGAATTTTTAGTGAACGGATATCCTGAGGATATGATGCTTGCTCTTGCTTACGGTGATGAGAGAGCCGAAAGACTTGCAGGAGAAAGCCGTGTTATAAACGGTCTTTTTCCTCTTTTCGATACTGAGGAAAAGGGGCAGAATTTCCTGTTTTTACCTCTTCATTTCAGAGAGAAATGTATAGGTTATTTTGCAATTAAAAATGCAATATATCTTATGGAGCAGCAGTTCTTATTTGGTATAATGAATTCGCTTACAAGTGGTATGGAACAGCTTTTCTTCAGAAGCAAGCTTGCCAATTTAAACAGTGCACTTTCAGCACTTTACAACCATGATTCCATGACAGGCCTTTATAACAGACTCGGATATACGGAGTATGCAGAGAACTTCTACAGAAAATTATTTAACAATGGCGAAGACATCGCAGTTGTGTACATAGATTTGGACAGATTGAAATTTATTAATGATAATTACGGCCACGAGGTAGGCGACTATGCGATAAAAACCGTGGCCAGACTTTCGATGGCGATAGCGACAGAGGATGGACTTTGCTTCAGACTTGGTGGTGATGAATTTCTTGTATTGGATAAATTTATTTCCAAGGAGGATATAGAAAGCAGACTGGCATCACTTGATAAGCGCCTTGAGGATATAAGTAAGAGAGAACGGCTTCCGGTTACACTTACGGCAAGCACGGGATATGTAATCGGTAAACCTGATGAAGATAATTCTTTGGATGTACTTGTTCAAAGAGCCGATGATATCATGTACCGGAACAAGGTGGCAAGAAAGATGAATCGGGTATAACGCATAATAATTTAAACACAGAAAAAGGATAACCCGAAAGATAGGATGAAAAGGTATTTTGGTTTACAGAATGCTTTATAGGGAATATCAATAAATCGTAAGAAAGAGGAGGATAATAAAATGACAATTTTGGTTACAGGAGGAGCAGGCTATATCGGAAGTCATACCTGCGTGGAATTATTAAATGAAGGATATGAGGTTGTCGTCGTTGATAATCTGTATAATTCAAGTCCTAAGGCTATTGAGAGGGTAGAGCAGATTACCGGCAAGAAGGTCAAATTCTATGAGGCGGATATCTGTGATTCGGTTGCTATGAATAAGGTTTTGGATGAGAATAAAATAGATTGTGTTATTCATTTTGCAGGACTTAAGGCTGTAGGTGAGTCGGTTGAGAAGCCGCTTGAATACTATCAGAATAACATAGGCGGAACTCTTACTCTATGTGATGCACTTAGAAAGCATGGTGTTAAAAATATAATCTTTTCTTCATCTGCCACGGTTTACGGAGACCCTGCATTTATACCTATTACAGAAGAGTGTCCGAAGGGGATATGTACCAATCCTTACGGCTGGACAAAGCATATGATAGAGCAGATTCTTACGGATTTTCATACGGCAGACAAGGATTGGAATGTGATACTTCTTCGTTACTTTAATCCGATAGGTGCACATGAGAGCGGACTTATAGGTGAAGACCCTAAGGGCATTCCGAATAATCTTGTGCCATATGTGGCTCAGGTTGCAATCGGAAAAAGAGAGGTGCTCGGAGTATTCGGAGACGATTATGATACCCCTGACGGAACCTGTATCAGAGACTATATTCACGTAGTTGACCTGGCGAGAGGACATGTGGCTGCAATTAATAAGATAAAGGATAATCCGGGAGTTAAGGTATATAATCTCGGAACAGGAAACGGTCAGAGCGTGCTTGATGTGGTTAAGGCTTTCGGTAAGGCGTGCGGACATGAGATACCTTATGTTATAAAGCCAAGACGAGCAGGCGATGTGCCGGTATGTTATTCGGATGCAAGTCTTGCGCTTAAGGAGCTCGGCTGGAAAGCGGAGTACGGCATAGATGAAATGTGTGCTTCTTCCTGGAAGTGGCAGAGCATGAATCCGGATGGATACAATACAGTAGAATAGGTATATAAGAATAATCAGTCAGAAGATAACGGGATGGATAGATGATTAAATAAGATAAAGTAAGTAGGTTTAGAAAGGGCTTTAAGTATGAATAAGATTTCAGCACTTTCCCTTGATATAAAAGAGGGAAAATTAGACGAAAAAATCAAGGATATATATGTAGATGTATCAAAGCTTTCATATCAAAGAGAAAGATATGTGGAGGCGCTTTCTGAGTACGCACGTATATTTGCGGATGGCGATACTGAAAAAGATGTGGAGATTTACAGTGCACCAGGCAGAAGCGAGATAGGCGGAAACCACACAGACCATCAGCATGGAAATGTACTTGCGGCTTCAATCAATGATGATGCTATAGCGATAGTCGGAAATGCAAACAACGATACAGTAAGAGTGTTATCCAAGGGATATGATATGCTCACCATACCTCTTAATAATATTGAAAAACTTGACAGCGAGGAAGGAACAACTGTAGCTCTTATCAAGGGTGTAATCTATGGCGTAAAGAATGCAGGCTATAATATAGGCGGCTTTGATGCCTATATAACAAGTGATGTCTTAAGCGGTTCCGGACTTTCTTCATCTGCTGCATTTGAGACAATAATCGGAACAATTCTTTCGGGACTTTACAACGATATGAAGATAGATGCGGTTGAGATAGCTAAGCTTGGACAGTATGCGGAAAATGTATATTTCGGTAAGCCGTGCGGACTTATGGATCAGATGGCTTGCTCGGTAGGTTCTCTATGCCAGATAGATTTTAAGAATCCGGAGGAGCCTGTTATAGACAGAGTTGAATTCGACTTAAGCAAGGTAGGTTACAGCTTATGTATAACTGATACAAAGGGCTCACATGCAGACCTTACACCGGATTATGCGGCAGTACCTGTTGAGATGAAGAATGCGGCTTCCTGCTTCGGTAAGGAGTTCCTTCGCGATGTGGATAAGAAGGAGCTTATTGCAGGTATAAATAAGATTAGAGAAGCTTATGGCGACAGAGCAGCACTTCGTGCGCTTCATTTTGCAGAGGAGAATGAGCGTGCAGTGCTTGAAGCTAAAGCATTGAAGGATAATGATTTTGAAGAATTCTTAAGACTCTTTAAGTCATCAGGAGATTCTTCGTATAAGTATCTTCAGAATGTATATACCAATCATGATGTTGAACATCAGAATGTATCTGTAGGTCTTTGTTTAAGCGAGCTTGTGCTCGGTGATAAGGGCGTTGCCAGAGTACATGGCGGCGGCTTTGCAGGAACCATTCAGGCATTTGTTAAAAATGATGTCGTTGAGCAGTACAAAAAGGCTATGGATGATTTGTTCGGAGAAGGCTCATGTAATGTACTTATGATAAGAAAGTACGGCGGTATTAAGGTGGCATAAATATACTCATTGGGAGATTTGGAAATTATGAGATTAAAAAAAATATTGACAGCAATTCTTGTTTTCGCACTTACATTATCTGCTGTAGGCTGCAGTAAGAAGGAAGCATCAGATAATAGCGAAACCGAAATTGCTACTGAGAGTGTTGCATCCCCTGACGATGCAGACAATAATGAGGTAATCCCTCTGCCAACGGGCACTTCCTCTGAGGATACATCTGTAGAGGCAGATGTATTTGTTGAAAAGATTGACAATCTGTCGGACGATTTTATAACCGGGGCAGATTTATCCTCGATTGCTGCTGAGTTTGACAGTGGTGTAAAGTATTATGATTTTAATGGAAATGAATTAGACGAGCAGGGATTTTTTGATTTCCTGTATGATGAATGTGGTGTAAATTATGCACGTATAAGAGTCTGGGTAGACCCTTATGATGAGAATGGTAATTCCTACGGTGGCGGTAACAATGATATTGAAACTGCCAAAAGAATAGGAACATGGGCTACCAATGCAGGCATGCGTGTGCTGATTGATTTTCATTATTCGGATTTTTGGGCTGATCCAAGCAAGCAGAAGGCTCCGAAGGCATGGAGTGATTTTTCCGTAGATGAAAAGGCGGTTGCTTTAAAAATGTATACGGAGGATTCCTTAAATGAACTTAGAGATGCCGGTGTTGATGTCGGTATGGTTCAGATTGGAAATGAGACGACGACCGGTTTCTGCGGTGAGACAGAATGGGAGGATATGTGTACATTATTTAAGGCGGGCAGCGAAGCGGTAAGAGAATTTGACAAGGATATCCTTATAGCGATTCATTTTACCAATCCTGAGAAGGGTTCATATCCTGCTTATGCTCCATACCTTGAGCAGTATGGTGTGGACTATGATGTATTTGCTTCCTCATACTATCCTTACTGGCATGGTGAGGTAGGAAGCATGAAAGCTATATTAAATACTATCGTCAATAAGTATGGCAAGAAGGTAATGATAGTTGAGACTTCTTACATCTATACATATGAGGATGGCGACGGCTCGGGCAATACCGAATCAGAGGGCAAGGCAGGAGATGCATTTTACTATGATGTGTCTGTACAGGGACAGTGCGATGCGATAAGAGAAGCTGCAAATGCCGTGGCATTTTGCGGTGAAGCGGGTATAGGTATATTCTATTGGGAGCCTGCATGGATTCCTGTGAGTGTTTATGCTGATGCGGACTATCCTGATGAGGTCTATGAGTACAACAGGAAGCTATGGGAGGAAAAAGGCTCAGGCTGGGCATCAAGCTATGCATCAGATTATGATGAGGATGCGGCGGAGTATTATGGCGGTTCGGCAGTGGATAATGAAGCATTATTCGATTTCTATGGTCACCCTCTTGCTTCTGCTAAGATTTATAAATATATCAGAACAGGCGCAGTTGCACCGCTTTCGGTATCGGCAGTTACAACCGATGGTATCGTGGTTGGTGTTAATGAATATTATGGTTTACCTGAGACAGCACATGTAAGATATAATGATGGAACGATATCTGAGAAACCGATAATATGGGATGAAGATAGTGTTGCAAATGTAGATATTTCCACACCCGGAGAGGTTGCCATAGAGGGTACGGTTGAAGTTGATGGAGAAGAATATCCGGTCATATTTACGGTAAAATTTTTAGCGGAAAATCTCCTGCTTAATCCCGGCTTTGAGGATGAGGATATGAGTATGTGGGTTATTGACTCAGATATCATAAGCCGTAAGGATGATTCGAGTAATGTGCATGACGGAGCTTATTGTCTTCATTTCTGGTCGGAAAAGGATATAGAATATACGGTATATCAGACGGTTACACTCGACGCAGGAGAGTATGTTCTCGGAACATATATAGAAGGCGGCGATTGCGGTGATGATGCAAGCTTTGTGCTTTACGCAGAGTATGGTGATGAGAGCCTTGAGCAAAAGACCGGAGTTACCAAGTGGCAGGAATGGGATAATCCTGAGATAGATAATATAGTTATAACCGAGGATGGCACCGAGCTTACGATAGGCGTTAAGGTTAAGGCAGCAGCTAAAGGCTGGGGTGCTTGGGATGATTTTTATCTTTATGCCAAGTAGTTTATAACTTTGAAATATTTATATTATTACTACGAGTTTATCATAATATAAGGGAGGAGTAGGAAAATGACTGAGAAGATAAGCAGACTTATTGATGAGCTTTTGAATTATGGTGTAAAAGCGGGACTTGTTGATACTGATGATATTATATACACAAGAAACAAGCTGCTCGAATTATTTGAAGAACAGGAATATATAGAAGCTTCGGTTGAAAGTGATGGCAGACCGCTTTTTGAGATTCTTGAGGATATGCTGGCAGTTCTTTTCGAGAAAAAAATTATGTCTGAGGATACCATAACCTATAAGGATTTATATGATACTAAGATTATGGGACTTCTTACACCGGCACCTTCGGTGATAAGAAGAGAATTTGCAACGCATCTTGCGAAATCTCCAAAGGAAGCAACCGATTATTATTATGATTTTTCAAGAGCCACTAATTATATAAGAGTTGAAAGAATTAAGAAGGATGAGAAGTGGCAGTCACCTACCGAATTTGGGGATCTTGATATTACAATCAATCTTTCCAAGCCGGAGAAGGACCCGAGAGATATTGCTAAGGCAGGACAGGCTAAGAAGTCGGGTTATCCAAGCTGTCTCCTCTGTCGTGAAAATGAAGGTTACGCAGGACATTTTTCACATCCTGCCAGACAGAATCACCGTATAATACCTATTATGCTTGGCGGTGAGAAGTACAATCTTCAGTATTCACCTTATGTATATTATAATGAACATTGTATTATATTTAACGAAAAGCATATTCCTATGAAGATTGATAAGGATACCTTTAAGAAGCTGCTTGACTTTGTCGGACAGTTTCCGCATTACACGGCAGGCTCTAATGCTGACCTTCCGATAGTCGGCGGATCTATCCTAAGCCACGATCATTTCCAGGGCGGTAATTATGAGTTTCCTATGGTAAGAGCTCCATATGAGAAGGAGTTTACAGTTACAGGTTATGAGGATATACACGCAGGAATTATCAACTGGCCTTTGTCAACTATAAGACTTCAGGCAAAAGACGCGGAAAGACTCGTGGAGCTTTCTGACCACATCTTAGGTAAGTGGAGAAGCTATACTGATGAGGAGGCATTTATTTTTGCTGAGACAGACGGCACTCCACACAATACGATTACACCGATTGCACGTATGAGAGGAGAGCTTTTTGAGATTGACCTCGTACTTCGTAACAATATTACTACTGATGAGCATCCGATGGGCGAGTATCATCCGCATCCGCAGTACCATCATATTAAGAAGGAAAATATCGGACTTATAGAGGTTATGGGACTTGCAGTGCTTCCTGCAAGACTTAAGGGTGAGATGGCTCGTTTGGAAGAACTCATACTTAGTGGCGGTGATTTAAGCTCTGATGAGCAGACTGCTTCGCATGCTGAGTGGGCAAGTGAGTGGATGAAGAATTATGATAATGTAAATGCATCCAATATCCATAAGATTGTTCAGGATGAGATAGGCAAGGTGTTTGCAAAGGTACTTGAGTGCGCGGGAGTATATAAGTCTACCGAAGACGGAAGAAAATATTTCCAAAGATTTATAGATAGTTTATAATTGTTTTTAGGCTGTTGGAGAAATATCGGGCAGTGGAAGGAATTCCCTGTCCGATTTATTTTTTTGAAGCAATGATAGACAATAATATAGACAAATGTTAGGGATTTATGGTAAATTAAAGGATAGACAAAATTTAAATGAAAAAAAAAATTTGGGTGGTTTATATCGCTTTAATATAGGAGGATTATTTTAAAATGAGTAAGATTATTTTAACAGGTGACAGACCAACAGGCAGACTTCATGTAGGACATTATGTTGGTTCATTGAAAAGAAGAGTGGAATTACAGAATTCAGGAGAATTTGATAAGATATTTATAATGATTGCAGATGCTCAGGCTCTTACAGATAATGCTGATAATCCTGAGAAAATAAGACAAAATGTTATAGAGGTCGCACTTGATTATCTTTCTGTGGGACTTGATCCGGCAAAGTCAAATCTTTTTATACAGTCACAGATTTCTGAGCTTACCGAGCTTACATTTTTCTATATGAATCTTGTAACAGTATCAAGACTTCAGCGTAATCCGACTGTTAAGGCCGAGATACAGATGCGTAATTTTGAAGCAAGCATACCTGTGGGATTTTTTACATATCCTATAAGTCAGGCTTCGGATATAACTGCATTTAAGGCAACGACGGTTCCGGTAGGTGAGGATCAGCTTCCTATGCTCGAACAGACAAAGGAGATAGTTAGAAAGTTTAATTCGGTTTATGGTGAGACCTTGGTCGAGCCGGAGATTCTGCTCCCTGATAATGAGGCATGCTTAAGGCTTCCGGGTACGGATGGTAAGGCCAAGATGAGTAAGTCACTTGGTAACTGTATCTACCTTTCCGATACGGAGGAGGATGTAAGAAATAAGGTAATGAGCATGTATACCGATCCTGACCATATCAAGATAACAGATCCCGGTAAGATAGAGGGCAATACGGTGTTTACTTATCTGGATGCCTTTTCAAAGCCGGAGCATTTTGCTGAGTTTTTGCCTGAGTATAATAATCTTGATGAGTTAAAGGAACATTATCAAAGAGGTGGTCTTGGGGATGTAAAGGTCAAGAAATTTCTTAATAATGTTTTGCAGGATGAGCTTTCACCTATAAGAAAAAGACGTGCGGAATTTGAAAAGGATATACCTGAGGTATATAATATACTTAAAAAGGGCTCTGATATTGCAAGAGAAGCGGCAGCTTCTACACTCTCAGAGGTAAAAAGGGCCATGAAGATAAATTATTTTGAAGATGAGGCTTTGATAAAAGAACAGTCTGAAAAGTATTCAAGATAGGACAGGGATATGAATGAGTATTTTATCTTTAATAGAATCAGATGCAGCGTAGCTGATGATAAGGCTATAGTTTTGCAGGGCTTTTGCGGTGAGGAGCTTTCCGATGCCGCAGATGCCCTGCAAATTGTGCTTGAAGGAAAAAATAAAAGTAAACATGTGGATTCCAAATTTATAATTTCAAAAGCACCACTTGATAAGAAAAATTTATTTGGAAGCGGAAAAATTGTAAAAACACTTTCGGCAATCATAAAACCGGATGAAAGCTTTGAATCGGAGGATAAGCTTAAGCTTTTCTATATGAAAAAGGGTGAAGCTGCACCGATTGAATTATATTCATGTACGGGTAAGGAGATAGACCATTATGCGGCAAAGCTTAATTATTGTATTGACTCGGTTTTTTCAGACGGAAAATATATAATGATAAAGGGATGGGCGGTAGACTGTTGTGACGTGGATTTTGACCTTGTGAGAATTGAACAGGGCACTGAGGAAAAGCTTTTATATGAGCTAAATCATTATACGCGTTCGGATGTGTGCGATTCCTTTGTGGAAATTGAAAATACAAGGGATATAGGCTTTGTCATAAAGCTTTTAAATAATAATTATAAAATGCGCCTTTATCTAAAAGCGGGAAATAAAAGCGAGCAGTACAGGATAAACGGCTCAAAGGGGTTAAGCAAAATACCTGCCGTAAATAAAATAAAAAATGTTGTCACTAAAACCGTTAGAAATACAAAGAACTATGGCTTAAAAAGCACACTTCTTAAGATAAAGATAAGGCTTCGTACACGGGCGGCATTTGCAACTGCCAATTATAATTCGTGGATAAAAAAGCGTATGCCGAATAAAAAGGAGCTTTTAAAGCAGGAGCAGACAAAATTTTCATATAACCCAAGGTTCAGCATACTTGTACCCTTATACGAAACGAGTGAGTACTTTCTTGCTGAGCTGATTAAATCGGTAAAAAAGCAGACCTATAAAAACTGGGAGCTCTGCTTTTCTGACGGGAGCAGAGACAGTGAAAGGTTGAGAAAAATACTTGAACCTTATATGGCGTTGGATGACAGAATAAAATATATAGCCAAAAAAAAGGGACCTTTGGGTATTTCCGACAATACAAATCAGGCTTATGAGCTTGCCGGGGGAGATTATATCGTTCTTGGGGACCACGACGATTTATTTACACCGGATGCTTTGTTTGAATGTGTTAAGGTTTTAAACAACAGGCAGGTAGATGTTATTTATACGGACGAGGATAAGACTGATGAAAAGGGAAAAAGATTTTTCGGAGCAAACTTCAAACCGGATTTTAACATAGATCTTCTTCGCTCCTGCAACTATATCTGTCATATGTTTGTAGCCAAGAAAACCTTGGTTGACAGAGTCGGAACCTTCAATCATGAATTTGACGGTGCACAGGATTACGACTTTATTCTGCGATGTGTAGAACAGGCAAATGAGGTCTGTCATATTCCTAAGGTTTTATACAGGTGGAGAGCACATACCAATTCCACATCCGAAAGACCGGATTCCAAGCTTTATGCATTTGATGCGGGAAGAAGAGCCATAGAGGCTCATTATAAGCGGCTTGGTATAGATGCAACGGTAGAAAACGGAGATCATCTGGGGTTATATAAAACCACGTATAAGATCGCAGGTGAACCTCTTATATCGATTATTATCCCGAACAAGGACCATGTTGAAGACCTGAAAAAATGTATGGATTCGGTTGATGAAAAATCCGATTATAAGAATTATGAATATATAATAGTGGAAAACAACAGTGAAGAGGAACTGACATTTGAATATTATAAGGAGCTTGAAAAAAGAGATAATGTCAGGGTCCTTTACTGGGATAAGGAATTTAACTACTCAGCTATCAATAACTTTGGAGAAAAGGAAGCAAAGGGTGAGTATATCCTGCTTTTAAATAACGATATTGAGGTTATAAACGGCGACTGGCTGTCGCAGATGCTTGGATACTGTCAGAGAGAGGATGTAGGCATAGTCGGGGCAAGACTTTACTATGAGGATGATACGATTCAGCATGCCGGAGTAGTAATCGGTTTTGGCGGTATAGCAGGACATGCCTTTGTTACATTGGATGAGGAAAGTGATCTGTATCAGTCGAGAACAAAGGTTGCCTGTGATTACAGTGCTGTTACGGCTGCGTGCCTTATGACAAAAAAGAAAATATATGATGAGGTCGGCGGACTTGAGGAAAGCTTTAAGGTTGCGTTTAACGATATAGATTTTTGTATGAAGGTAAGAGCGCTTGGAAAGCTTGTTGTATATAATGCCAATGCTAAGCTTCATCACTATGAGTCAAAATCAAGAGGTGCTGAGGATACCTTTGAAAAGAAGGAAAGATTTAATAGCGAGATTAAGCTTTTCAACAGCAGATGGCCCGAGATAATCGAAAACGGTGATCCGTATTATAATGTCAATCTGACACTTGATAAAGCGGATTTTTCTATCAGAGTTTAGTGATATTTTGATACGGATAAAGCGGATTTGATCGTTCTTTTTTAGCATAAGAAAGGAGGTTTGCCTTATGAAATTTGATATATCATCAATCAATGCTGCAAGTATAAAAAAAGGTTTTAATTATATAAGGTCAAATGGTATAAGCGGCGTATGGTCAAGGATGCGTGATAAGGCAAACGGACCCGGAAATGCTTACAATAACTGGTATAAAAGAGTGCATGAGGCAAATAAGGATGAAATATCCAAACAGAGGGAGCACAGGTTTGGATATAGTCCGGTTATAAGCCTGATTGTACCGGTATATAAAACACCTGAGGTTTACCTCAGAAGGATGCTTGAGTCTGTAATTGCGCAAAGCTATGAAAACTGGGAGCTTTGCATCGTTGATGGTTCGGACAGACAGAGTACCATTGTTAAGGAATATATGGAGAAGGATAATAGAATTAATTATCTGTATGTAGACAGAAATCTCGGTATTTCAGGAAACAGCAATAAAGCTCTTCAGATGGCTACGGGTGACTATGTAACCTTTGTCGATCATGATGACCTGCTTCCTCCGGAGGCTCTTTTTACTGTTGTAAATGAGCTTCAGGAGGTAAGATATGATATTATTTACAGTGATGAGGATAAGATTTCGGCAGATGGAAGAAGATATCTGGAGCCGGTTTTTAAGCCGGATTTCAGCATAGATATACTTAGGGCATATAATTATATAAAGCATCTTTTCGTTGTAAAAAGAAAGATGGCTGTAGGTATAGGCGGCTTTGATTCGGAATTTGACGGAGCACAGGATTATGATTTTACGCTAAGATGCTGTGAAAGGACGACAAGTATCAGGCATATACCTAAGGTGCTCTATCATAAGAGAGTTAATAACTCTTCGGTATCACTTGATGTTCATAACAAGGAATATGCAAAGGAAGCAGGAAAACGAGCTCTTGGTGCACACATAAAAAGAATGGGTTATTATGCTACCGCCGTTCATACTGATATGTGGGGGATTTACAAGGTGGAATATGAGACTCCAGGCAATCCTTTTCTTACCATAATAATTCCCGGAGGCAACTCACCGGAGCTTTTGGAAAAATGTATATTTCCGCTTTTTGAAAAGGCAAGATATAATAATTTTGAAATACTGGTTATAGATACTGAAAGTGAAAATAAAGAGATGACGGCTTTTTATCACAGGATTGAAAGCATAAGGAAAAATGTAAAGATAATTACAAATACAAAGCTCGACGGACTTCCTGCCATAAGGAATTTTGGTGCTTCACTTGCTAACGGCGATTATCTGTTTTTCTTGGATAACAACGTTGAGCTTATTGATGTTACAGCCATGGGTGAAATGCTGGGAAATTGTATGCGTGAAGAGGTTGGAGCTGTTGCCGGAGTTTTGTATGATGATAATGATATGATTTATCACAAGGGCTATGTTATAGGTGTAAACGGGCTTGTTTCAAATCT
Organism: uncultured Lachnospiraceae bacterium; assembly: GCA_902788555.1. GTDB lineage: Bacteria > Bacillota > Clostridia > Lachnospirales > Lachnospiraceae > Coprococcus_C. Next base: position 14,570 of record CADAKQ010000016.1, on the reverse strand, counting down.
CTACCAGGGACTTGTGAAGGATGATATAGGATATCTTATGCATAACAAGATTAATACTGACTGCAGTGCTGTTTCCGCCTCGTGTATGATGGTGAAAAAGGAGCTGTTTTTTAAGGTGGGAGGCTTTTCTGATAAATTTAAGACCTCGCTTTCAGAGATAGATTTTTGCTTTAAGTTAAATGAGCTGAACCGATGGGTAGTATCAATCGCTGATGCTGGCTGGCATTATCATGATACTAAACCTATAATCGGCAATACGATTAGGATAGAAGAAGAGCTGGAAAGAGAAGAAGACCTTTTCAGGATAATGTGGCCTAATATATTAAGAGACGGAGATCCGTTTTATAATATTAATTTTGCAAGGGAAGGCAAGCAGTTTACTCTGCCGGAGATAACGCCTTCCGATTTATCAGGTAACAGCACGGAAGCAAAAACCGGGGAAAAAGTCAACGAAAATTCAGAGGATGACATAGAATCGGCAGAAAGCAGAAAAAAAGACGGAGAATGATATGAGATTCAGACCATGCATAGATATTCATAACGGTAAGGTTAAACAAATAGTCGGAGGAAGTCTTAAGGACGAGGCAAACAGTGCAAAGGATAATTTTGTTTCGGAGCTTGAGGCAGATTTTTACGCAGAATTGTATAAAAAAAACGGCTTGTCGGGAGGTCATATAATTATTTTAAATCCCGTTCAAAGTGAGTTTTATGACGAGGATATAAGACAGGCAAAGCTTGCTCTTTCGGCTTATCCGGGCGGACTTATGATAGGCGGTGGTATAACCTGTGACAATGCCCACGATTTTATAGATATGGGAGCAGACAAGGTTATAGTTACATCTTATGTATTTAAGGATGGAAAAATAAATTATGATAATCTTGAAAAGCTAAAAAATGCGGTTGGGAAAGAAAAGCTGGTACTTGATTTAAGCTGCCGCAGGAAGTATGATAAATATTACATAGTTACAGACAGATGGCAAAGCTTTACTGAGGTTACGATAGATGAAGCAACTCTTGATTTTTTTGCGGATTATGCGGACGAATTTCTTATACATGCCGTAGATGTAGAGGGGAAAGCCGGTGGCATAGAAGAGGAGCTGGTAAGGCTTCTCGGAAATTGGGCAAAAATTCCGATAACCTATGCCGGAGGAGTGGGATGCTTTGAAGACATAAATAAGTTAAAGGTGCTCGGTAAAAATAAGCTTGATGTAACTGTGGGCAGTGCACTTGATATATTTGGAGGAAGCATGCCATTTGAAAAGGTTTTGGATGTATGCAGATCATAATAATTATGAGCTGATATAAGCATAGATTTAACATGATGATAAATACAAAAATGAAAAATAAGGAGAAGTTATATGAGGAAAATGAAGAAATTAGCAGCTATATCAATGGCTGCAGTAATGATGCTTTCCGTATATGGCTGCGGAAAGGGAAAAACTGATAATAACTCTGCAACCGATACAGATGCAAAAAAGACAACCGAGGATTTAGGTCCTGCTCCTGTTATTGAAGATAATGAGGATTGGACCACCACTGAGGAACCCTATGTTGAGGATGACAGATTTACTACTGTTGAGGGTGCGGATGTACTCGGAATCAACTTTGATGATGGAGATACGGCAGGCTTTACAACCTATGTAAATGGTGGTGACTATCAGCTTTATGTAGAGGATGGTGAGCTTGTTGCTGATATTGCAAAAACAGGTACACTTGAGCATTCCTGTCAGCTTTATTATGATGGCTTTACCATGGCAAGAGGCTGTGTCTATACCGTTTCTTTTGATGTACGTTCAGATGTGCCTTGTAATCTGGAGTGGAGAGTTCAGGTAAACGGCGGAGATTATCACGCTTATGCTTCCGATAAAGTGGCGGTTACCTCAGAGGTTCAGACAATAGATTATGAATTCACTATGGATGAGGATTCGGACCCTGCTCCGAGACTTGCCATTAATATGGGAGCCTTTGACGAAAACGGAGGTGACCCGGGTGCACATAAGATATATTTTGATAACTTCTCACTTTTTGTTACAGACAGTTCAAAGGCAGATAAAATAGAAGGAGCACCGACACCTATTCAGGTTAAGATTAATCAGATAGGATATGAGCCTGAGGATAAGAAGACGGTTATTGTTACATCTAAGGATGATGAAAAATTTAAGATTGTTGATGCTTCAACAGGAGATACAGTTTATATAGGCGAATATGGCGATATGGCATTTGACAGTACTGTAAATATGAGCGTAAAGCAGGGCGATTTCTCAGATTTTAAATATCCGGGAACCTATAAGGTGATTTCGAGTCCTTCAGGCGAATCATATGATTTTGAAATAGGCTATAATTTATATGATGATATTTACAGGGATGTAATTCTTATGCTTTACAGACAAAGATGCGGCTGTGAGGTAACAGAAGAAATAGCAGGTGATTTTGCACATGAGGCATGCCATACGGATAATGCCATAGTTTATGGCTCTTTATCAAGTAGTACGGTGGATGTATCAGGTGGCTGGCATGATGCCGGAGATTACGGAAGATATGTGGTTTCGGGGGCAAAGACTGTTCAGGATTTATTCCTTACATATGAAGATTTTGGTCTGTCTGAAGATGATATAGGAATTCCTGAAAGTGGAAATGGTATACCTGATTTGCTTGATGAGGCAAGGTATGAGCTTGACTGGATGCTTAAGATGCAGGATGGGGAATCCGGCGGAGTTTATCATAAGGTTACGGCACTTGTATTTCCTGAAACGGTTTTGGCGGTTGATGAAACCGACCAACTTGTGCTTGCACCGATATCCTATGCTGCAACAGGTGATTTCGCAGCAGTTATGGCAAAAGCCTCAGTTTTGTATGGAGAGTATGATAAGGATTTTGCAGCTAAGTGCCTTGCAGCAGCAGAAAATGCTTATGCTTATCTTGAAGCAAATGAAGGAATGAAGGGTTACAAAAATCCTGAGGAGATAGTTACAGGTGAGTATCCTGATAATCAGATAGCGGATGAAAAGCTGTGGGCAGCGGCAGAACTTTATATTGCAACCAAGGACGATAAATATCTTGATGTTGTAAATGAAATGGTAAATGACAGACCTGCTACAGGACTTGGATGGGCAGATATAGGCGGATATGCACTTTATGATTTGGCAAAGGCAAAGGATATAGATACCGGTGTAAATGAAGCTGCAAAAACAGCACTTTTAGAGACTGCGGATAAGCTTCTTGCAAAGTGTAAAAAAGAACCGTTTTTCATGGGACTCGGAACAAACTATCCTTGGGGAAGCAATATGAATATTGCCAATAATGGTATGCTTCTTCTAATGGCAAATATTATTTCGCCAAATGAAGAATATGTCGAATATGCGCAAAGACACAGAGATTATATATTTGGTGTAAACGGAACAGGTTACTGCTATGTAACAGGATACGGAGATTTGTATCCGGAGCATACACACCACAGACCTTCTCAGGTTCTTAAGGAAACAATGCCGGGTATGCTTGTTGGAGGACCGGACAATGCTCTTGAGGACCCATATGCAAAGGCTGTTCTTCATGGCTATGCGCCTGCACTTGCTTATGTGGATAATGAGCAAAGCTTCTCATGTAATGAGGTAACTATTTATTGGAATTCACCGCTTATATATCTCATGGGAGGATTTCAGTAAGAAATCGGAGATTTAAAGGAAAATGTTTGACTTAGTAAAAAAGCTTCTGAAAAATGACAAGATAAGATATGTTGTTGCGGGAGGCTTAACAACTTTTGTTAATATGCTGGTATTCTTTTCGCTGAGAATACTGACAGATATAAATAGAAATGTATGCAATATTATAGCCATAATTATGGCTATAATATTTGCATATTTTATAAACAAATATTTTGTATTCAGGAGTAAGACAAAAAATATTTCTGAAGCAATAAGAGAAGCAGGCGCCTTTTTTGTTGCCAGACTTATATCTATGGCAGTGGAGGTGCTTGGTTTAGTTATACTTTGTGACAGCTTCAGGATAAAGGAATGGATTGCAAAGCTTTTTATTATTCAGATAATAGTTCTGGTATTAAATTATATTTTCAGCAAAATATTTGTGTTCAACAAAGAGAGAAAAACAATAAAAAACTGGCTGCTTGATAATTACTGTTATTATATACCTTTCTTTATTGTTATGGTTATAATGACTGTTGTTTTTGTGGCACAAAAAATAGCACCGTTTGGTAATAATACAATAACAATTATAGACAGCCTTCATCAGTATGTTCCTTTTTATGCCGAGTATATGGACAAGCTTAAAGCTGAGGGAAGTCTGTTTTATACATGGAATATAGCCTTAGGCTCGAATTTTATGTCACTTTCATCGTACTATCTTTCAAGTCCGTTTAATTATCTTTTACTCTTATTTGATAAGGAGCATATAGTTGCGGGAGCATGTATTATAATAGCACTTAAGGTATCTCTTAGCGGGACTTCCATGGCGTATTATCTTGCACATAAAAACAGCAGTAAAAAGGTTGATAAGAGCTTTTCGATTATTGCTGTATCCGTATGTTATGCATTAAGTAATTACGTGGTTGGATATAACTGGTGTACAATGTGGATGGATGTTATTATGATATTTCCTCTTATAATGCTTGGATTTGAAAAGCTTATGAGAAAAAATGATCCGAGACTTTATACACTGACTATGTTTTATGCACTTTATTGCAATTATTATATAGGATTTATAGTTTGTGTATTTTTGGTGCTTTGGTTTTTAACATACAACCATAAAAATATAAAAAAATTTTTTGTTGACGGAATAAGGTTTGCGATTTATTCCGTTATATCCGGAGGAATGGCTGCATTTTTGCTGATTCCGGCTTATTTTGGAATAATGTCTACGGCAGCAGGAGATATGAAGCTTCCGAAGTGGGAATGGTATGGCAGTATTTTTAATTTGCTTAAGCAGCAGTTTTTCCTTACTATGCCGATTACGAACCAGACATTTGACGGAGGAGTAAACTTATACTGTGGCATGCTTGCGGTATTTACCGCTTTCTTATATATATTTACAGGAAAAATAAATGTGTGGGAGAAGATAAAAAATATTCTTCTTTTGACAATTCTTGCCGTAAGCTTTAACTCAACAACATTAAATTATATCTGGCACGGTTTCCATAATCAGTATGGAATTCCCAACAGATTTTCATTTTTGTTCATCTTCATTCTGCTTGTTATGACCTATGAGACTATAAGAAGGGCGAGGGGAATACATGTCATTTTTATCGTAGGAGCATTTCTTATATCTATAGCGTATATGGTGCTTTGCAGTATGGAAGCAGATGAGCATTTAACCAAAAAGGTTTTGACTGCATCAATTATAATGCTTTCTTTGTATACGATTATTTTCCTGATGTATTCGCTTAATGCATATAAAAAATTTGTTTTTCAGATAATAATATCCTCTGTTTGTGTGGTTGAAATGTCGATAAGCTCTCTGCTTGGTTTTTTCTATAACGGTTATTCTGATTACTCGGAAAAGTATAAAACCACCAAGGCTGTTACAAAGGCAAATGAACGGATTGCGGAAATAGCCGAAGATGAAAATGCAGGCTTTTACAGAAGCGAGCTTATGAAATCCACAGTTTTGGACGAAGTAACATGGCACAATATGCCGAGTGTAGGTACATTTTGTTCGACGGTTCTCGGAGACGTCACTCATACGATGGGAAAACTTGGATTTTATACGGGTGCAAATGAATTTCTTTATATGGGGGCATCGCCATTTACAAATTCAATATTTAACGTAAGATATCTGCTTTGGCGGGATGGAAACCTCGATAATTTTGATTATAATTATCTTGAAACTGTGGACGGTGTCAAGCTCTATGAAAATCCCTATCCGCTTGCTATTGGCTTTTCTGTCTCCGAAAAGGTAAAGGAATGGAATCCGGATGCGGGATATCCGTTTTCAAATATAAATAATCTTGCATATTATATGACCGGATACAGCAGCTTTATGAATGTGACGGATGTTACATTTTCTGCTTCAAGTAAAACCGGGGATGTAAAGGTAAACGATAAAAAGATTACTCTTGAGCCAAGAGAAGCGGGCGACCTTGATTTTACGGCTTCCTTTGTGGTAGAAGAGGCAGGAGATTACTATATAAATTGTAGAGGAAATTCTGTTACCAAGATAAGATTTTATATAAATGGTAAGGAATATGCATATGACAGATATCAGATACAGATATTCCATCTCGGATACCTTGAGGCAGGCGATGTTGTTGCGATTGAGTATAACTACAATAATCAGGGTACGGAGCAAAAGACTGCGACTATAGAAACAGCAAAATTTGATACCGGCAATTATATTAATGTGTATGACAGGTTAAATTTAAATAAGCTTGATGTAACGGAATATGATGATGGTTATATACACGGCAATATAAATATTCCGACGAATGATACTCTTTTCACTTCAATTCCTTACGACAGGGGATGGACGGTAAAGGTAGACGGTAAAAAAACAAGATATTACAAGACACTTGGCGCTTTTATAGGGGTGGATATGGAACCGGGAGAGCATGATATAGAGTTTAAATATATACCGTGTGGTCTTTATATCGGAATGCTTATATCATTAACCTCATGGCTTTTATTTGTTGCTTTGGTAATGTACAATAGTAATAAAAAAAGTAGTAAAAAATTAGTAAAAAACGACAATGATAAGATTGACCTAAGTGAAAATATATAGTAATATATTCTTATATAGCCTTTTGTTTAAGGTGTGTGTTATTTATAATAAGGAATAGGGGTGTTTAGTCAATGGAAAAATTAAAAGCATTGGGCTGGCAAAAACTTATTATTGTTTCCGCAGTACTGGATATTGTTTTCGGTATAATATTGGGAGCAATATTTAAGTGCGTTCCGGCCGGAATTATTGTCGGTGTGATTGCGGCTGCCATAGCAGGTGTATTTATATTTGCACTTTGCGCTGATGAGGTAAAGGGTCACTCGAAAAGTGACAAATATAAAAAGCTTTTCATGAATCTTCCTATAGGCTTTGCGCATGCGAAGATAATTACAGATTCGATGGGCAATAATGTAGGATATTGTATAGAAGAGGCCAATGAAAAGTTTGGAAATTATTTTAATCTGGATGATTCCGATTATCAGGATAAGATTCTCGGAGAAAGTAAGATAGATGTGCTTCAGGATATCAATGCATGGTTTATGGCTTACAATACCTCCGGTACAAGAGAGGGAGACTTCATGGATGTTGAGATTACCATGGAGAAGCTTGGTAAGGTGTTCAATACCGTTATGTACAAATCCGAAGCGGATTATATCAATATGGTTGTTATTGATGTAACCGAGCAAAAGGAGACAGAAAATCAGCTTTCAAAGGCTATTGAGGATGCAAATGCAGCTTATAAGACTCAGGCTGAATTTCTTGCCAATATGAGCCATGAGATAAGAACTCCTATTAACGGAATACTTGGTATGCTCCAGCTTACACTTATGGCTGACGACCTTCAGGCAGACTATAGAGATAACTTAACAACAGCAAAGAATTGTGCTGACACACTCCTTAGATTGATAAATGATATACTTGATATAAGTAAGCTTGAGGCAGGTAAATATAACCTCAAGGAAGAAATATTTGATGTTAAAAGTGCTATTGAGGAAACGGTTGCCGCTCAGGTACCGCTTGCTACGAACAAAGGTCTTGATCTTGACTGTACCTTTGGAAATAATATTCCTAAGCTTGTCAAGGGAGATGGACAGAGAATACAGCAAATACTTAACTGTTTGTTATCAAACGCACTTAAGTTTACCTCCGAGGGAAGCGTGAGAGTAAAGGTTGCCGCTATAGATACGGATAAAGAAGCTATCAATATGAGAATTGCCGTTGCGGATTCAGGTATCGGTATATCTGAAAAGGATATGGATAAACTGTTTATAAGGTTTTCACAGGTTGATGCATCCGATACCAGAAAATACGGTGGCTCAGGTCTCGGACTTGTTATATCAAAGCAGATAGCAGAGCTTATGGGAGGAACAATTACCGTACAGAGTAAGGAAGGTATAGGCTCAACCTTTATAGCTGAGATTCCGCTTAAGGTTGTTAAGGCTGCTGAGGCTGATGTACAAAAGCTTGTAGATGATAAGAAGGAAGATGCGGCTATATTCTCAATAAATGCACATAGTAAGGCGAGAATACTTGTGGCTGAGGATGAGCCTGTTAATCAGCAGGTTATCGGAAAGCTTCTCGGTATGGCAGGCTTTTCGTATGATATAGCTGAGAATGGAGAAAAGGCAGTAGAATTATTCCAGCAAAAGGAGTATGATGCAGCACTCTTTGATGTGCAAATGCCGGTTATGGATGGTATAGCTGCAACGCAGGAAATTCGTGATATAGAACAAAGAGAGCATAAAAAGAGACTTCCGATTATTGCAGTTACCGCAAGAGCGATGTTTGGAGATAAGGAAAGAATTCTTGAAAACAAGCTGGATGATTATATAGCTAAGCCGTATAATTTAAATACGGTTGTAGAAACACTTAATAAATACATTGAGAATAAAGAAGAATAATGTTGATAAAATGAGGAGGTATTTTTTATGAAGTGTATAGTATGTGGTACTGAGAATCAGGAGGGGGCACCTTATTGCTCGGCCTGTGGATTGCCGCTTAATAACGCGCAAAGCCAGCCGGGTATGCAACAGCAGATGCCGGGAGGACAGTTTGCTCAGCCAAATATGCAGCAGCAGGTTCCAAACGGACAGTTTGGTCAGCCGAATATGCAGCAGCAGATGCCAAACGGACAGTTTGGTCAGCCGAATATGCAGCAGCAGATGCCGGGAGGACAGTTTGCTCAGCCGAATATGCAGCAGCAGATGCCGAACGGACAGTTTGGTCAGCCTATGATGCAGCAGGCCCCGTATGGACAGCCGGGAATGCCAAATATGAACGGATACGGACAGCCGCCTAAACCAAAGAAACCACTTTCCAAAGGGGCAAAGATTGGAATTATAGCAGGTCTTTCAGCCGCGCTTCTTATAGGAATATTCTTTATATTTATATTCCCTATACTTACACGTGCAAAGCTTAAGGGCTCATACAGCTATAAAGGTTCATATTATACGAGCTATTATGTGTTTGATGACGGAGTATATGTAGGATATGATATTGACGAGGGTGAAACTGAGAAGGATTATTACTATATAGGAACATATACCTATAAAGATGGTAAGATAACCATGACATCAATAGACGGAGAAACACAAACATTTAAGTTTGATGATGATGATAATGTAGTGACGTCTGATTGGGGAATAAAATATAAATCAAAAGATAAGAAAGCCAAGTTGGATTTTGACATTGATAAGGCTTATTTAGATGGTCTTGAAGCTAAGTTTAAAACTGCTTCGGAAGAAGCGCTTAAAGATGAGACAGCATATGAGGAGGCAACCTATTGGAATTCTTACTATATATATGGAAGTGATTTAAAGGATCCTTACTCTGATTTTGAAGAAGCACTTGCAAAGGCAATAGGATATGATAGTGACAAAACCTTACAGTTTTTGTTGGAGAATTATCTAATAAGCGTTGATATAAGTATATCTTCAAGCGGAGTTGTAACAGTAGAAATAGATTAAGTTTTAAGAGTAATTGCGAAGCTTTTATATAAGTTTCGCAATTATTCTTATAGGAGATAAAGTATGATTTGTAAAATATGTGGTGCAAACAATCCTGATGGTGCAACATATTGTGATGATTGCGGAGCACCGTTAATTATATATAATGTACAGATTAAGCAACCTGAGGAGGTAAGACCAAAGCTGCAGATACCTGAGAATTACAGACAGGTTGTTAGTCAGCCGCAGCAGGCGGTGCAGCTGCAGATAAGTCAGCCACAGCAGGCGGTGCAGCAGCAACAGATAAGTCAGCCACAGCAGGCGGTGCAGGATAAGTCAGCCACAGCAGGCGGTGCAGCAGCAGATAAGTCAGCCACAGCAGGTGGTGCAACAGCAGATAAGTCAGCCACAGCAGGCGGTGCAGCAGCAGATAAGTCAGCCGCAGCAGGCGGTGCAGCAGCAGATTAGTCAGGGGCAGAATACATCGGCTCCGAAGAAAAAGCATAAGGGATTTGTGGCATTTATAGTTGTTTTGCTTTTTATTGCAGCTCTTGCAACGGTATTTTTTGTCTTTATTATGCCGAAGCTAAAAGGAAATAACGAACCAAAGGGAGAGTATAAAAACAAGGATTTCGGAGGATATTTACTTTTTGATGACGGCGTATATGCAGTCTATGATAAGGATGAAGGTTATGAGCTTGGAACTTATGAGGTGAAGGGCGATGGGATAACCTTTACCGATGTAAACGGAAGTGTGGATTATGGAAAGTATAATTCTAAGGACAATATAGTGGAATACGGATATGAGTTTACATTAAATGATGAGAAGGAAAAATTTGATGTAAATATAGATGATGAATATGTTAAGGCTTTGAAGAGTAAAATAAAAGATGCGGCCTGTGATGCTCTAAATGCTTCAGAGGTTTTTAACGAGGCAGAGATATTTGAAAGTGATTATTATATATATGGTAAGGAGCTTTCGGAGACACACACTGAATTTACAAAAGCACTTTCCGATAATTTGAATTATGGCAGTGACAGTATTCTTCAGTATCTGCTTGAAGAGAATTATATTGCAATTTCCGTTTCACTTGATTTAAATAATAAAACAGCGGATGTTGTTATATACTAATATTTAATTAATAAAAAATAGGGAGCTTCAATATGATAAAGAACAAAAAAATAATGGCAATATTTTTGGCAGCGGTTATGACCTTAGGTATGGCAGGCTGTGGGAAAAATAAAAAAGATGATGGTCAGAAGGAAACCTCTGAGGTTGTTACGACTGAATCCGAATCTGATAATTCAGATATTTCGGAGATATCAGAGGAGCCGAGTGTGGATGTAACCAATACAGAGGTTACAACAACGGAGGAAGATGTAGATTTAAATTCCTCCGAAGCTATAGCTGAACAGGAACGCTTTGATGACTGGCTATGGGATTCCTTTGTTGATATGGTTAACGCAGATAGTATAACCTTAAATTACAGTCTTGCTAATCCTGAAGAATATGGTGTTACTCCCACTGATGCAACTTATGGTGAGATAGATATGTCTGAAGAGAGTATGGAACAGGATAAACAGGATACGCTTGACAGCATAAAAGAGATGGAAGATTTTGATTATAGTCTTCTTACGGAGGAACAGAAATTCACCTATGATATACTGTATGATGTTACGGAAACAAATCTTATGTCATATGACTATATGTACCTTTACGAACCATTTGCTTATACAAGCGGAGTTCATAGCAATATGCCGATAGTTTTAGCTGAGTATAATTTCTATGATAAGCAGGATGTTGAGGATTATCTGACACTTCTTACTTTGACACCGGATTATTTTTCCGAGTGTCTCGACTTTGAAAAAGTTAAGTCCGAAAAAGGATTGTTTATGTCCTCACATAGTGCCAATGAAGTAATAAGACAGTGCTCAGAGTTTACCGCTAAGCCTGAGGAAAATTTGCTTATAGAAACCTTTGAGGATAAGATAAGGCAGGTGGATGGACTTTCGGAAAGTGAGATACAGGAGTATATTAAAACGAATCATGACAATGTAGTTAATTATATTATTCCGGCATATCAGAGTGTGATAGATACATTTAAGCAGTTGAAAAATACAGGAAATAATGATTTGGGACTTTGTTATCTGGAGGGCGGAAAGGAATACTATGCTTATCTTCTTAGAAGTAAGACGGGAACAGATAAGACACCCGAAGAAGTGATAGATTTACTTGATGATGCAATTGAAGATACGATGTCCGATCTATATTCGCAGCTTTTCTCTGATTACGAGGCATATAATGATTATTTTACGGCAATAGATGAAGAAACTCTTTATGAGGATTTTGATTATAAGGAAACTATTGAATTTTTTGAAGATGCCGTTGACGACAGATTTCCTGAGATACCGGATATTGACTTTAAGGTTACTCCGGTTCATAAATCCTTGGAAAATATAGTAAGTCCGGCCTTCTATATGACACCTCCACTTGATGACTATGAGCATAATTCCATTTATATCAATCAGGGTACTTCAAGCTCGCAGTCGCTTTGGAGCACGCTTGCTCATGAGGGCGTACCCGGACATATGTACCAGTTTGTATACTTTCTTTCAAGTGATCCTGAACCGATAAGGACACTGCTTGATTTTACAGGATATCAGGAAGGATGGGCAACCTATGTGGAGATGATGTCCTTTGATTATTATGATAAATATGATAATCCTGCTTATGCAGCTTTTGAGTCTGCAAACAACAGGCTGAATCTTCTTGTCAGTGCGAGAGTTGAGATAGGTGTAAATTATGAAGGCTGGGATTTAGAGGATACAAAGAATTATCTTTCTTCAAACGGATTTATGGCTGATGCCGCACAGGATATAATTGACTATGTTGTGGCAGAACCGGGAAATTATCAGATGTATTGCACAGGCTGGCTTGAATTTGAAGGCTTAAAGGATTATGCGGAGGATGCGCTGGGCGATAAATTTGACGAAAAGGAATTTCATAAAGTAATCCTGGATGCAGGACCATGTCAGTTCTATCTTCTCCGTAATAAGGTTGAGCAGTACGTTCAAAGTGTAAAATAACCTCAGGTCTGAAATTTATTTTTTTCAAAGGAAAATATTGACTTATTTTACACAAGAATTTATACTATTAAGCGATTGATTTGTATTAATGATATCGTTAAAATTTATAGAAAAGAGGTAAGACAAGATGGCAAATGTTGATTTAAGTAAGTATGGCATAACCGGTGCCAAGGAAGTAGTTTACAATCCTTCTTATGAGTATTTGTTTGAGGAAGAGACAAAGGCGGACCTTGAGGGATATGATAAGGGACAGCTTACTGAGCTTGATGCAGTTAATGTAATGACCGGTGTTTACACAGGACGTTCACCTAAAGATAAGTTTATCGTAGTTGATGAGAATTCCAAGGATACTGTATGGTGGACTTCAGATGAGTATAAGAATGATAACCACCCTGCTACACAGGAAGCATGGAAGGCAGTTAAGGACATCGCTATCAAAGAGCTTTCAGACAAGAAGCTTTATGTGGTAGATGCATTTTGCGGTGCTAACAAGGACACTCGTATGGCAGTACGTTTTATTATGGAGGTTGCTTGGCAGGCACATTTCGTAGAGAATATGTTCATTAAACCAACTGATGAAGAGCTTGAGAATTTTGAGCCTGACTTCGTAGTATACAATGCTTCAAAGGCCAAGGTTGAGAACTTCAAGGAGTTAGGACTTAATTCAGAGACAGCAGTTGTATTCAATATCACAAGCCGTGAGCAGGTAATTATCAACACATGGTATGGTGGAGAGATGAAGAAGGGTATGTTCTCAATGATGAACTACTATCTTCCACTTAAGGGTATTGCTTCAATGCACTGTTCAGCAAACACAGATATGAACGGTGAGAATACTGCAATCTTCTTTGGTCTTTCAGGAACAGGTAAGACTACTCTTTCAACTGATCCTAAGAGACTTCTTATCGGTGATGATGAGCACGGATGGGATGACAACGGAGTATTTAACTTTGAAGGCGGATGCTACGCAAAGGTTATCGACCTTGATAAAGATTCAGAGCCTGATATCTATAATGCAATCAAGAGAAATGCTCTTCTTGAGAATGTTACAGTTGATGCAAACGGCAAGATTGATTTTACAGATAAGAGTGTAACAGAGAATACCCGTGTATCTTATCCTATTGATCATATTCAGAATATAGTAAGACCTATTTCATCTGCACCTGAGGCTAAGAATGTTATCTTCCTTTCAGCAGATGCATTCGGAGTACTTCCTCCTGTATCAATACTTACTCCTGAACAGACTAAGTATTACTTCTTATCAGGATTTACTGCTAAGCTTGCAGGTACTGAGAGAGGAATCACAGAGCCTACTCCTACATTCTCAGCCTGCTTCGGTCAGGCATTCCTTGAGCTTCATCCTACAAAGTATGCAGAGGAGCTCGTTAAGAAGATGGAAAAGAGCGGTGCAAAGGCATACCTTGTAAATACCGGTTGGAACGGAACAGGAAAGCGTATCTCAATCAAGGATACACGTGGAATCATTGATGCAATCTTAAGTGGTGCAATCCTTGATGCTCCTACCAAGAAGATTCCTGTATTTGACTTTGAGGTTCCTACAGAGCTTCCGGGTGTTGATCCTAAGATTCTTGATCCAAGAGATACATATGCAGATGCTTCTGCATGGGATGAGAAGGCTAAGGATTTAGCAGGCAGATTCATAAAGAACTTTGCTAAGTACGAAGGAAATGAAGCAGGTAAGGCTTTAGTTTCAGCAGGTCCTCAGTTATAAAACATGTAAGTATTAACTTCTGTTTATCGCTGTAGGGTGTAAGTGAAAATACTTATATATTTCACACCGCCAATATTTTTTAACAGGAAAGCATATGAAAAAGGCTGATACACAACGTGCCAACAATTTGTGAAATCAAT
>CADAKQ010000015.1 GCA_902788555.1 uncultured Lachnospiraceae bacterium | reverse complement strand
TTAAACAACTTTGTCATGGATGTAACTTTATAAACCATTGTACGAAAGGCTTAAAATCAAGGCTTTTTTGTGCAAAATAAATAAGAAAGTGTAGAGAGGGATTACTATGGAGAAAATAAAAACTATTGAGGAACTTGCTAAGCTTTCGGAAGAAGATTATATGACCGGACTTCTTAACAGAAGAGGCGGCTTGAAAAGAATTGATGAATACATTAAGGAAAACCCTGATTCGAAGTGCGCATTTATAATTTTTGACGGTGATAATTTTAAAAAGATAAATGATACTTTCGGACATCAGTGTGGTGACAGCGTTATCATAAACAGTGCACAGGAGATAAGGAGACAATTTTCAAATAAGGGGATTATATTCAGACTCGGAGGAGATGAATTTGTAGTATTTTACAAGGATGTAGACGTAGAAAAGCTGAAAGAAAAATTAAATGAATTTCTTGCTATATGTAATAAGGCGAGCATGATAGGAAGTAAAAAGGTAGCATTTACCTTTTCAATTGGTGTAGCTATTTATCCCGAAAATGGAAATGATTTTGATGAGCTTATGAAGCATGCAGATGATGCACTTTAGAAGGCAAAGTATGACGGAAGGGCAAGATATTGCTTCTATAGTGACAAGATGGTTCTGCCTAACAGAGAACAGTTTATGTTTGATTTGGATGAGTTTTCAAGAGGACTTCCGGGAGGCTTTTTTGTATATGAAGCATCAGGAGAAGAAAGGCTTCTATATATCGGAGATTCACTTGTTAAAATGTATAATTGTCGCAATATTGACGAATTCAGGGAACATGTCGGCAACAGCTTTAGGGGGATGATACATCCGGATGATTTGGAACGTGCGGAAAAGGAGATATACGAGCAGCAGTTTAATACACCGCAAAATGTAAATAGAATGGACTATGTGAGATACAGGATTGTTTGTAAAGATGGAGAGGTAAAAACCGTAGATGACTATGGACATCTTGTTCATGATATAAATTACGGCATGGTATACTATGTATTTTTGCTTGACCTTGAGGATCACATTTTTAAGGAGACGAGGGCATAATAAATAAAAAAACGGGGATGTAAAAATCCGGTTGAAATAATGGTAAAATATAAGTATAATAGGTAGACGTGAAAAAATATAAGGAAAAAATCTGGAAGAAAGCGTGCGAAAAAGCATATGATGTAAAGCGGACGTAATAGTAAGAAAATAAGGAAACAATATGAAACTCGAAATTTTATACGAAGATGACCATATGCTTGCCTGTGTAAAACCCCCCGGGGTTCCGTCACAGAGTGATAAGTCAAATGACGAGGATATGGTGACTATTGTAAAAAATTATATATTTGAAAACTCGAATTCTAATGATGAGCCGTATGTGTCGATTTTGCACAGGCTTGACAGACCTGTTGGGGGAGTTATGATTTTTGCCAAAACCAAAGAGGCTGCCGCAAAGCTTTCCGGGCAGGTAAAGGACGGTACGATGATAAAGTATTATCAGGCGGTTCTTACAGGCGAGCTACCCGAGGAGTTTGGAGAACTTACAGATTATATGGTCAAGGATACAAAGACCAATATGTCTAAGATATGCAAGAAGGACACAGAGGGAGCAAAGAAGGCTGAGCTTACCTATGAGCTTCTTGATGAATTTGAAACGGATGACGGCGTGTTAAGCTATGTTCTTATAGAGCTTATAACCGGAAGACATCATCAGATAAGAGTGCAGATGGCGAACCTTGGATGCGGTGTCTGGGGAGATACGAAGTATAATCCTAAGTTCAAAAAAGTGAAAAAAGGTGTTAAGCAGATAGCACTTTTTTCGTCACGTATCGAGCTTCTTCATCCCGTAACGGGTGAGCGGATGGTATTTAAAAAGGAGCCTTATGGAAAAGCATTCGATGTTATAGAATTGGATGAGTTTTAGAAAAACAGACGAAAAATAAATATCGTCTTTTAATTTATTATAGTTAAAATAGGAGAAACAAAATGGCTAAGGACAAGAAATTAGTAGAACAGATAACTTCCATGGAGGAGGATTTTGCACAGTGGTACACAGATGTTGTACTTAAGGCTGAGCTGATTGATTATACAAGTGTAAAGGGCTGTATGGTAATAAAACCGGCAGGCTTTGCAATCTGGGAGAGAATTAAAAATGAGCTGGACAAAAGATTTAAGGAAACAGGAGTTGAAAATGTATATCTTCCTATGTTTATCCCCGAGAGCCTTCTTCAGAAGGAAAAGGATCATGTGGAGGGCTTTGCACCTGAAGCAGCATGGGTAACCTTAGGCGGCTCCAATCCACTTCAGGAAAAGCTTTGTGTAAGACCTACATCAGAAACCTTGTTCTGTGATTTTTATAAAAAGGATGTTGAATCCTACAGAGATTTACCAAAGGTATATAATCAGTGGTGTTCGGTTGTAAGATGGGAAAAGGAAACAAGACCATTCCTTCGTTCAAGAGAGTTCTTATGGCAGGAGGGACATACCGCACATGCCACAGCAAAGGAAGCAGAGGAAAGAACGGTTCAGATGTTAAATGTATATGCTGATTTCCTTGAGGACTATCTTGCAATACCTGTTATAAAGGGTAAGAAAACCGATAAGGAAAAATTTGCGGGTGCCGAGGCAACCTATACCGTTGAGGCACTTATGCACGATGGTAAAGCTCTTCAATCGGGAACCAGCCACAATTTCGGTGACGGCTTCGCAAGAGCATTTGAAATTCAGTATACAGATAAGGATAATAAGCTTCAGTATGTACATCAGACCTCCTGGGGTATGACCACAAGAGTTATCGGTGCGCTCATTATGGTACACGGTGATGACAGTGGACTTGTGCTTACACCTAAGGTTGCACCGACTCAGGTTATGATAGTTCCTATCATGCAGAAGAAGGAAGGCGTACTTGATAAGGCAGAAGAATTAAGAAAGACTCTTGCCGAAAGCTACAGAGTTAAGGTTGATGCCTCCGATAAGAATCCGGGATTCAAATTTGCCGAGCAGGAAATGCGCGGAATACCGCTTCGTGTTGAGGTAGGTCCGAAGGATATTGAGGCAGGACAGGCTGTAGTTGTAAGAAGAGATACAAGAGAAAAGGTAATCGTACCATTTGAAGAATTATCAACTAAGATTGGTGAGATGCTTGACGCTATGCAAAAGGATATGTTTGAGCGTGCCAAGGCTCACAGAGATTCACATACCTATACGGCGACAAGCTGGGAGGAATTCACAGATACGCTTGAGCATAAGCCGGGATTTATCAAGGCAATGTGGTGTGGCGATGAAGCCTGCGAAACCGCTATCAAGGATGAGACGGGAGCCACCACAAGATGTATGCCGTTTGAACAGGAGACACTTTCGGATGTATGTGTACACTGCGGCAAGCCTGCTAAGCAGATGGTATACTTCGGAAGAGCATATTAATACAATCTCGTAGAATCCACCCTGATATAAATAAGCAGCTGTGTAACGTGCCATCAATTTGCTAAATCAGTACGCTCATACTTTTGAAATTCGCACGAAAACGATAAACTCGCTTTGCTCAGACATATCGTTTTCTGAGCGAATGTTCTGCAAGTATTCGTTGCTGATTTTACGCAAATCGGGCAAAGGGTTACATAGCTGCTTATTATATCAGAGCGGATTCTACGAAGATGAAATTATGATGATATAATTGAAAAATATGTTTGATATAATAATATGGATTTGAATGTATACTTTAAAATGAATATGAAAAAAAGTAAGTATAGATTTAAACGTATACTCTAAAGTGATTATGGAAGAAAGTTAAGTATGGATTTAAAAATTAAGATTCCACAGGGTGCGGTATTTATAATTGATGAACTGAATAAAAATGGCTTTGAGGCGTATATTGTCGGTGGGTGTGTCAGGGACAGTCTGCTTGGAAATAAGCCGCATGATTGGGATATAACTACATCTGCAACTCCGTATCAGGTTAAGGATATATTTAAGAAGACTGTGGATACGGGGCTTCAGCATGGAACGGTTACGGTGCTTGTGGATAAGTCACATTCCGGGGGAGGAGAGTATGCCTTTGAGGTAACAACCTATCGCGTGGATGGTATATATGAGGATCACAGGAGACCGAAGGAGGTCTCATTTTCGACAAGTCTTACCGAGGATTTAAAGAGACGTGACTTTACGATTAATGCTATGGCATACAACGACACAGATGGGGTAGTGGATATTTTTGGGGGCAGAGATGACCTTGAAAATCATATCATAAGATGCGTGGGTAAACCTTCGGAAAGATTTGATGAGGATGCACTTCGTATACTTCGTGCGGTCAGATTTGCGGCACAGCTTGGCTTTAATATAGATGAGTCGACTAAAACTGCTATGAAGAATCAGGCAAAATATTTATGCGATATAAGTGCCGAAAGAATTAGAGAGGAGTTTACAAAGCTCATTATATCGGATAATCCTTTTATGATAGAGACTGCATATGAGCTTGGACTTACAAAGGTATTTCTTCCGGAATTTGATCTTATGATGAATACTCCGCAGAATAATCCCAATCACCTATATTCTGTCGGTATGCATACGATTAAGGTTATGGAAAATGTTCCGAAGGACGTTGTGCTAAGATATGCAGCACTTTTGCATGATGTAGGGAAGCCTGAATGCCGTACTACTGATGAAAAAGGAACGGATCATTTTTACGAGCATCAAAAAATAGGAAGTGAAATGGCAAAAGAAATTTTGCGAAGACTGAAATTTGATAATGAAACAATTGAAAGAACGACAAGGTTGGTTTTCTATCACGATTACGGAATAGGCGGTGATTTGGGTATAAAGGCCTTCAGAAGATTTCTGGCAAAGCTTGGTACGGAGAATTTTTCTGATTTTATAGCTATAAGAGAGGCGGACAGACTGGCACAAAGTGAATATAATCAGGATAAGAAGCTGGCAAGTATAAATAATCTTAAGAAAATGTATGAGACAGTAGTTTCGGAAAAACAGTGTTTAAAAATTGCTGACCTTGCCATAGGAGGAAAAGAGCTTATCGAACTTGGTATGAAACCCGGAAAGGATATGGGAGATATGCTTCATGAGCTGCTTGAGGAGGTGCTTGATGAGCCGGGGCTTAACAGTAAAGAATATCTATTAAATATGGCTGCAAAAAAAATGAAATAAAAATGACGACAACAGGAATTAAATTTCCCCTTCAAACATAAGATTAACAAGATTGATGTTTGGAGGGGATTTTTTGGCTGATAAAATGTCTGAGGTTTATGAAACATATGATATGGAAGTATTACAGACAATGAGAGGAAGAGGCTCCGTTATACTTAAAACGGATAAAGGCGTCAGGCAGTTAAAGCAGCTTGACGTAAATGAAAGCAGGCTTAATGCCGAATATCAATTTAAAGAAAAATTATATGAATTGGGTTTTATTTATATTGACAGATGTATAAAAAATAAACAAGACGAGCTTATTTCCTATGACAGATACGGAAATGCATATGTGATGAGAACATTTTTTGAAGGACGGGAGATTGATGTTGAAAATAAAGATGAGATTACGGCAGCCGTAAAAAATCTTGCCGAATTTCATATTATCAGTAAGGAGATATTTGACAGTACTGAGGGCGATGTACATATAAGATTTAACAGTGATTTCAGAAAAAGAAATCAGGAATTGAAAAGAGTCAGAAATTTTATGACAAAGAGAAAAACGAAAAAGGAATTCGAAGAAATATTTCTTAATAATTATGATTTCTTTTATAAACAGGCGGCTGATTGCGAAAGTAAAATTGCCTCAGAGGACTATATGAGGATGACTTCTCACATGGGGTATTGTCATGGTATGTATAATCACCACAGCGTATTGGTCCCGGATGGGGACAGTAAAAATCTGGCGACTATCGCCTTTGATAAATTCTATGTAGGAAGCCAGCTAAATGATTTGTATCATTTTATAAGAAAAACTGTTGAAAAAAATAATTATGATTTTGAAATTATGAAATCTATACTCGAAACATACAATTCACTTTGTTCATTGACAAAAAAGGATATAGAGTATATTTATATTTTGTATCTGTATCCTGAAAAATTTTATAAATTGTCCAATCAGTATATAAATGCTCCGAAAAACTGGATTTCTCCTAAAATGATGGAAAAAATTGACAAAATAATCATGGAGGAGGAACAAAAACAGGCACTTCTTGGCAAATTGAACAGATATTATATGGAAATTTAGCATAATTAAGGTATTCACATTTAAAATAAAATCTTGTATAATACAGAAGTTAAGGTGGTAAATATGCGAAAAAATATCTTTTTAATTTTAATATTACTGCTTATATGCCTTACGGCATGTGGAAGTAAAGGTAAGGTTAAGGTGTATGACAGTAGCACTGAAGATATTTCCTCATACCATACCGAAGAAACTCTCACAGCAGTAATGATAAAAAGAGACACTGAAACCAATGATATTACTTTTTTGAACTATATAACAGGTGAACAGCTTGTACTTGGATATCATGGAGGAGTAAGTGTTACAGATACCTATGGCAATAACCTTATAATTAGTGACATGCCTGTCGGCAGTGTTGTTGATATTGTTTATTATTCGGATACTAGGAGACTTGTAAGCATAACCGCCAACAGTAGTGTACAGGTTATAAAAAATGTCAGCAAATTTGCGGCAGATGTAAATAACAAGAAAGCTACCTATAAGGGTACCTCCTGTAAAATGTCGGAGTATGCTATGGCATATGATGATGGGGTTGCCAAGAGTATTATGGAAGTTAATACCGAAGATCAGGTTACACTTTATATAATGAATGGAACCTTGATTTCGTGTGTTATAGAAGTTGGACATGGATATGTAAGACTTATGAATCAGGACACCTATATAGGTGGAATGGTTGAAATAGGGTATGATGTGATTGTACCGGTTACTCCTGATATGCTGGTTGCTGTAAGGGAGGGTAATTATACTCTGAGGATAAACCATAACGGCTATGGCAACAGCAAGGATATTGTTGTAAAAAAAGGGGAGGAGACGGAAGTAAATATAGCTGATATAGCTATACCATCGGGAACGGTATCCTTCAAGGTTACACCGATAGAAGCAGAGGTTTATGTCAACAATAACCTTGTTGAAACACATACATTTACCGGCTTATATGGTTCCTACGGATTGAAGATAAAAGCAGAGGGATATGAAAGCTTCAATGGAAGCTTTAAAATTTCCGAACCGGTAAAGACATATAACTTTGAACTTGTTGCATCAGATGAGGCAACAACTGAAGAGGATACAACGGGAGAATCAACAGATTCCACAGATCCAAGTGAATCATCGAATTCCACTGATATGGGAAGTACGACTGAAAGTTCACTGACAGTTTCAACTACCGCACCGATTAGTTCTACCACTGATTCAACTACATCTTCGGCTACATCGTATGCAACAGCGAGCGGAACCAACAATTCCACTGAGGAAAAGACTACGTCAGAGGTTTACAGCGGTGCAACCAACAATACGATAACTATAAAAACTCCGGTAGGAGCCGGCGTATATGTGGATGGAAATTATGTGGGCTATGCACCGGTAACATTCCAAAAGGTAGTTGGAACGCATACGATAGTTTTGTATCAGACAGGAAGTCTGATTAAGAGTTATACAATCCAAGCAACGGATGATGGCAAGGATGATGAATACAGCTTTGATGATCTTGCTACTCTTGACGACTTGATTAACATAGATAATTAGAGTGAATACATATAAGGAGGAACATCATGGACTACATGAAAATATATGAGGAGTGGACCACTAATCCATTTTTCAGTGAAGAAACAAGGAAGGAGCTTCTTGCAATCAAGGATGATGAAAAGGAGATAAAGGAGCGTTTTTATGCAGACCTTGAATTTGGTACGGCAGGATTAAGAGGAATAATTGGTGCCGGCATAAATCGTATGAATAACTACGTGGTAGCAAAGGCTACACAAGGTCTTGCCAATTATATTATTCATAGAAAGAAGCAGTCTAAAGGAGTTGCTATATGCTTTGACTCCAGAAGATGTTCACCGGAATTTGCAGATGTTGCCGCACTTTGCCTTGCGGCAAATGGAATAAAGGCATATGTATTTGAGTCACTTAGACCTACGCCGGAATTATCCTTTGCAGTAAGAGAGCTTGGATGTGTAGCAGGTATAAATATAACCGCCAGCCACAATCCGCCGGAGTATAATGGTTACAAGGTATACTGGGAGGATGGCGCGCAGATTACACCACCTCATGATGCAGGTATTATGAAGGAGGTAAAGTCCATAACAGTTCAGGATGCCAAGACCATGCCAAAGCTTGAGGCAATTCATGAGGGACTTTACGAGATAATCGGAAGAGAAATTGATGATGCCTATATGGCTGAGTTAAAGAAGAAGGTAATACATCAGGATTGTATAGACAAGTATGGCAAGGAGTTAAAGATAGTCTACACTCCTCTTCACGGAACAGGAAATATTCCTGCCAGAAGAATACTCCGTGAGCTCGGTTTTGAAAATGTATATGTGGTTCCCGAGCAGGAGATGCCGGACGGAGATTTTCCGACAGTCAGCTATCCTAATCCTGAAGCGGCAGAAGCCTTTGAACTTGCTCTTAAGCTTGCAAAGGAAAGAGATGCGGATGTGGTTCTTGCAACCGATCCGGATGCTGACAGACTCGGAGTATATGTAAAGGATAAGGCAGGTGAATACCATTGTCTTACCGGAAATATGTCAGGAAGTCTTCTGGCGGACTATGAGATAGGACAGATAGCGGCTACGAAGGGACTTCCGGAGGATGGAGTTCTTATTAAGACAATTGTTACCACAAACCTCGCAGATGCCATAGCAAAGCATTACGGAGTCAAGGTTATTGAAACACTTACAGGCTTCAAGTACATAGGTCAGCAGATACTTAATTTTGAAACCAAGGGTGAGGGTACATATCTGTTCGGATTTGAGGAAAGCTACGGCTGCCTCATCGGAACACATGCAAGAGATAAGGATGCAATTGTCGCTACCATGGCACTTTGTGAGGCAGCAGCCTACTATCGCTCAAAGGATATGACTCTTTGGGATGCTATGATAGAAATGTATGATAAGTACGGATACTACAAAGACGGTATTCAGACTCTTACCTTAAAGGGTATAGATGGAAGTGAAAAAATCAAGGAAATCATGGATCACTTAAAGAACAACACACCGGAACAAATTGCCGGCTATAAGGTTCTTTGGGCACGTAATTATGATAATGATACTTCCACCAATATGATAAATAAGGCTGTACTTCCAACCGGACTTCCTAAGTCAAATGTAGTTTACTACGACCTCGAAGATGGTGCATGGCTTTGTGTAAGACCATCAGGAACAGAGCCAAAGATAAAATTCTACTACGGTGTAGTAGGCACAAGCATCGCAGACGCAGATAGATTATCCGATGAATTCGGTCAGGCAGTCATGAAGATGATAGAGCATCTGTTGTAGGAAAAAACATATCACTATGATGTATAAGCAGGTGGTTGAACAACCACCTGCTTATACATCATAGTGATATGTTTTTAATTTGATGAAGAAATATTAACATTATTTTTTGTTACTTAGGTTGAGAAGATAATCAGTTGTAACATTATATAGTTTTGCAAGGGCTATTACATAATCAACAGGAATCTGACGTGTCCCTTTTTCATATCTACGATATACCTCTCTTTGACAATGTAAATAATCAGCAACTTCCTGTTGTGTTAAATCATTATCTATACGTAAGTTTTCAATTCTTTCAAATTGCATAATTTTCCCCTTTCAATTTTTAAACTAAAGTATTGTTTTTGCCATCTGTTTTCATTTTCATATTAATATGTCTTGACTTTTTAATTTTGATATGCTACCATATGGTTGCTTAATTAAATTATGTGTTGTATATTTCTGTTATTAAGATCTTTATGATTTGTGTTATTGATTTACACAAAATAAATCATATAAGATAAATTTATGAAAAATGGAGGAGAAAACATGACAAGATTTAGAAAAGTAGCGACATTTGGATTAGCTGCAACATTGTTATTTGGAAGCTTAACGGTTAGTGCAAATGAACTAAACTCAAGTGATGAACTTGAAGAAACAAGCATAGCAGTTAGTGTTCCTGCTGAAGAGACAAAAAATTTAGGTGACTTATCAGCTGATGAACTTAAAGCTAAGGCAACAGAAGTAGCACCTGCAAAAAAAGCAGGCGAAAAGACAGTAGTAGAAAAAGAGGGATTTGAAGCAAAAAGGTATTATCGCAATTATAGTAAGCAGGCAAATGATAAACTATCGCTTTATACTCAAGAAGAGACAGAGGAGGAATATGGAAAACTTGTATCAATAAAGGTTCCGGCAAAAAGTAAGGCAACTATATCAGTAAATACAGTAAGTTACAGAGAATCAACCAGTGATTATGAGAACTTTGAAGATTCATATAGTGAGAGCTATTATGGTGGAAACAGTATATATATATATGATGATTTAACATCAGTTCCGTTGTTGAATAGTAATGATTTTTATTATGGAACTTCTAACGTTGTATATAATATGACCGAAAAGGAACAAACGTATTATGTTTGGATTCAGACAGACTCATATATTGATAATGTATCAGAATACGATAACGAAGATGAGTATTATAATCCTGAAAAAGAGGAATACGAAACTTACACTATACATAATAAGCAGGGTTATAAGGTTCAGGCTTCTTTAGAAGTTGAAGATACAATTGTAGCAACAGAAGATATGAAGGATACATTTAATTCAAAAGAGTCACTTAAACTTGGCATAAATGAATTAAAACCTGAAAAGTCTGCATATGCAAGTTCTATTGATGAATATTTACTTGAGGTAGATGGAAAAACAACCAAGAAAAGTGTTGTAAGAGGCGTTACTGAGGGTTATTTCTTCAAGATTACCGTTCCTGCTGGAAAAATATATCAGTTAGTTCCGGAAGTGTGGGATACTAAAAAGGTTGCGAAAGATATATATGAAGGAAACAGATACCTTACAGCAGGTATAATTACAAACGAGTTCAATGATGGAACATTGACCATAGGATTAAATGAAGATGAGGCAAAGGTATATACCCCATTATATGACAAGACATTAGAAAAGACTAAGTATATCGACTGTTATTTGGCAAATAACAGTTCTATTGATAAGGACTTCTATGTACGTCTTTATAATCATGAGGAGTATGCTGAGGCTGAAGGCGATGATTCAACATTTGAAGAGACAGATTACGTTTACTTAAATTCTGTAAGAATAATTGAGATGCCACCTATTGAGTCAATAAAGGCAGAGGATATTTCTCTTACAGAAGGCGAGACTTCGAATGCTTCTTTAACAGTTATTCCAAGCAGCGCATCAGATAAAATTCTTGATTATACTTCTTCAGATGCATCAGTTGCAACGGTAGATGAAAATGGAGTAGTAACCGGTGTAAAAGCAGGAACTGCAACTATTACTGTAAAAGCAAATGATGGAACGGAAGTTACAAGTTCATTTAAGGTTATAGTAGAAGCTAAGGAAAAAGCTGTAGAAAAGAAAGAAATTGACAGCAATGCAGGTGATAAGTTTGCAGAATATGAGGGAAAAGCATTTTATAAGAATGCAAGCGGAGAAATAAGATGTTATGATGCAAATAATAATATTGTAGAAGGATTTGTTGGTGATGGTGTTTACACTTATTTCTTCCAAGCTGATGGAACAGCTATGAAGGACAGATTAACTTATCATCCGGATGGGGATCACATTATTTACTTTGATAGTGAAGGACACGAAGTGTTCAGTAATTTTGCAAACGTAAAGAAGACAATAGCTGGTGAAGATGTAAATGATTATTGCTTCTTTGATGTACATGGATATATGTATGTAGACGTAATTACCTATGATAAAGAAGGAAAAAATCTTTACTATGCTAATCCTTACGGTGTCATGGAGATGGGCAAGTGGTTCCAGTTCTCTGATACTGTTAAATGGGCAGATGGAACAGAAGCTGTGGGAATCGCAGGAGGCTTCGGATATGCTAATGCAGATGGAACACTTCTTACAAATACTCAGACTACAGATTGGGAAGGTAGGTCATGTTATCTTCAGGGTAATGGCGTAGCTGCGTACTAATCATTAAAAAAATTGTTCATTAATTGTGGGGCATATTTTATGATATGCCCCATTAATTTGTATAATTTTTAAATATTTACATACTTGCAAATCATGTAGAAATATTATATATTATATTAGCATCGTATTTAAGTGCGTGGCATGGACATACACATTGTTATATGCTTTATGGAGACGTATCGAAGTGGTCATAACGGGGCTGACTCGAAATCAGTTAGCCGGGCAACCGGCACGCGGGTTCGAATCCCGCCGTCTCCGCTTAAAAAAATTAAAGGGGAAAGTTGGATGGTGGCATTATCCCTTTAATTGTTTGTTAAAATTCATATTTACTAAATTAGTGTTATATATTAAAATAAGGAGGGCGAGTTATACATTTGTATAGCCACTCTCTTTTTTGTTTTATTTGAAGCCAAATATAGAAAGGGTGATTGATATGGCAGCGATAAAGGAAAAGAATGAGTTAGATTATATGTGTGGAATATCAGACGATGAACTGACAGAGCTTTTTAAAGAATCAATACGTATAGATAATGAGATAAGACGTATAAAAGGATTGCCGATTGCCGGATATGATAAGGAACTCAAAAAGGCATATATTGAATATCCGGACGGAAGGAGAGAGTATGCAAAATAAGGAAATGCAACCGGAGGTTATTGTATTTGCCGGACCTAATGGAAGCGGAAAATCGACAATAACAAGAATGTCAAGAACGGTTGGTGTATATATAAATGCAGATGACATTAAAAAGGCAAGTTTATGCTCTGATATAGAAGCAGCAATAAAGGCAGAGGAACTTCGAGAAAAAGCAGTTGCAAATAAAAATGATTTTACATTTGAAACTGTATTATCAACGGATCGTAATTTAAAATTATTAAAAAAGGCAAAAGAAAATGGGTTCTTTGTTCGTTGTATATATGTACTTACTGCAGAGCCGGAGATAAATGTAATTAGAGTTAAGATAAGAGAGACTTCAGGTGGACATGGTGTTCCTGAAGAAAAGATAAAGAAGAGATATAGCAAAGCTTTAGAACTTATTCCGGAGTTGGTTGAGGTGTGTGATATCTTGCATATATATGATAATACCTCTACACCATTCAGGATATTTAAGAAGCGTAAGGATGTTTATTATAGATGGGAAAATGATTATTGGGATAAAGAAGCTATAGCGAAACTGACAGGGATAGAGAAATATGATATATAAAAATTTATACTGAGCTTTGCTATGTCACTTCTTCAATACATAAGTGATGGTATTCTGCTATCTGTTTGGAACTAAGATATAAATAATTAGAAAAGACTTTACATATCAACAAATGATTTGTAAAGTCTTTTCTTCTTCTTTGAAATAAACTATCAATAGATAAAGTGGGCACTACTGCAAAGCTTTCGGCTACAGTATATTCCACTGATGCATATGAGACGGCAATAAAGTGGGAATCAGAGTATCCTTCTGTTGCAACAGTAGATGAAAATGGTCTTGTAACGGCTGTAAGTGAAGGGCAGACAGATATTATAGTGAAGACAGCAGATGGAAGCCTTAAAGAAAAATGTACAGTTACTGTTGGCAAAAAAGTAACAGGAATATCCATAGATAAGAAAAAAGTAATTATACCTGTTGGAAATAGTGTAGATTTAAACGTTAAGGTACAGCCGGATGATGCATATAATCAACAAATTTATTATAGCCTTCAATCAGAAGAAAATGCAGATGAATATGGTTATTACAATGATAGAATTATAGAGGTGTCTGAAGACGGACACATCAAAGGTTTAAGTGCCGGAAAAGAAACTATAACATTTACTACAGATGACGGGAATTATACAGCAAGCTGTGACATACAGGTTGTTTCTTCATATGCTTCATATCAGGGCTGCTATTTCTGGACTGAGAACGGAAA
Organism: uncultured Lachnospiraceae bacterium; assembly: GCA_902788555.1. Taxonomy (GTDB): domain Bacteria; phylum Bacillota; class Clostridia; order Lachnospirales; family Lachnospiraceae; genus Coprococcus_C. The sequence goes on along the minus strand of CADAKQ010000015.1, from coordinate 61,082 downwards.
TACATATTGCGTTGATTCAAGCGGCAATCAAATAATAAATGATTTTAAATGCGATGGAATCTATACATATTATTTTCAGGCAGACGGTTCAGCTATGCAGGACAGGCTTACCTATCATCCGGATGGTGAACATGTTATATATTTCGATGAATATGGACACGAAGTTTTCAGCGATTTTGCAAATGTAAAGAAGACAATAGCCGGTGACGCAGTAGATGACTACTGTTTCTTTGATGTGTTTGGTTATATGTATGTTGATGTTCTTACATATGACAAGACAGGAAATTATCTTTATTATGCAAATCCATATGGAGTATTGGAAATGAATAAGTGGTTTCAATTCTCGGATACAGTTAAATGGGCAGACGGAACAGATGCAGTCGGTATTGCGGGCGGTTTCGGATATGCAAATAGTGATGGTACACTTGAAACTAATCATTGGGATACAGACTGGCTTGGAAGAGTATGTTATCTTCAAGGTAATGGTGTAGCATTATACTAATTTAAAACGAGACGTAATTAATAACAAGGGGCTGTTCTGCTGACAGCCCCTTTTATTTTTATGATTAAATGCTTATTTTAGCTTTTTTCCACCTATCTTATCATCTTTTAAGTAAAACACTACAATCATTTCTTTACTTACAACTGTTATTGTGGTAACATTGCAAAATGTAATGTGACAAGGCTCACGTCCCTGTCACAAAAATGGGAAAGAATTTGAAGTTTAGCAGGAGGCAGATATGCTAAGATTAAAAAATATCGTAAAGGATTACATAGCCGGCGAGGAAACCGTGCATGCCTTAAAGGGTGTAAGCATCAATTTCAGAGCCAATGAATTTGTATCCGTGCTTGGACAGTCGGGCTGTGGTAAGACCACGCTGCTTAATATAGTGGGCGGACTTGACCAGTACACGGACGGAGACCTTATTATCAAGGGAAGGTCTACTAAAAAATACAAAGACAAGGATTGGGATGCTTACAGAAATCATTCCATAGGTTTTGTATTTCAAAGCTACAACCTTATTATGCATCAGAATGTTCTCTCAAATGTTGAACTGGCACTTACTCTATCGGGTGTTTCCAAGTCAGAGAGAAGAAGACGTGCAAAGGAGGTTCTTGAAAAGGTAGGACTTGGAAAGCAGATTCACAAAAAGCCAAACCAGCTTTCCGGCGGACAGATGCAGAGAGTTGCCATAGCTCGTGCACTTATAAATGATCCGGAGATACTTCTTGCGGATGAACCGACAGGTGCGCTTGATACGGAAACCAGTGTGCAGATTATGGATTTGCTTAAAGAGATAGCAGACGACAGACTTGTAATCATGGTTACGCACAATCCGGATTTGGCAGAAAAATATTCCACAAGAATTATCAAGCTTCTTGACGGGGAAGTGACTGATGACTCAAATCCTTATACGGATGAGGAAGCCGATAAGGAAACCTATAGGGAAGCTGATAAAAAAGCCGTAAAGAAAGCGGATAAAAAGTCTGGCGAAAAGACTGATGAGAAGTCTGGCGAAAAGTCTGATAAAAAGGAAAGCACAAGCAAAATTAAGAACTATAAGAAAAACAGAATGTCTTATTTTACTGCATTAAGCCTTAGCTTTAACAACCTGCTAACAAAAAAAGGAAGAACCATCCTTACCGCCTTTGCCGGCAGTATCGGTATAATCGGTATTGCACTTATTCTGTCCTTATCGAGTGGTTTCAGGAAATATATAAGCAGTGTCGAGCAGGATACTCTTTCAACATATCCGCTTGAGATAACCGATGAATCGGTTGACCGTTCTGCTATGTTTTCGCTGCTTCTCGGAAATGATATGAAAAGCTCTGAAGAGCATGATATGGATAAGGTTTATTCCAATAACTTCGTGGGCGATTATGTAAATACCCTTATGAGCGAGGTCAAGATAAACGATATGATTTCCTTTAAAGATTATATCGAAAATGGTGACGGCAGTGACATAAAGAATTATTCCTCAGATATAATGTATATGTACGGAATCACGGTAAATGCATTTTTACCGGATACGGATGATGACATTTATCAGGTAAATCCGGGTACCGTAATGGAAAAAATCGGTATGGGTTCCATGGCTGAGGTGTCACAGTACAGTATCGGAAGCTCGATGGATATGACGAGTGTCTGGTCTGAAATAATTGAAAACCAGGAGCTTTTGGATGAACAGTATGATGTGGTTGCCGGACGCTGGCCGGAAAGCTATGACGAGATAGTGCTTGTTGTCACAGAATATAACGAGATAACGGATTATGAGCTTTATACTCTCGGAATAAGAGATGTGAAGGAACTTCAGGATATGGTTGCAGCATCTCTTAAGGGTGAGGCACTTACATTTGACAATACCTCATATACCTATGATGAGCTTTTAAGCCTTACATACAAGGTTATTCCGACATCGGATTATTTTATCTATGATAAGGATAAGGGTTGCTATATTGATATGAGCGATGACTATAATTTTATGAAGGATAAGATTGACAACGGTATCGAGGTTAAGGTGGTAGGTATCGTTCGTCCGAATGATGAGGCAACGGTACATTCCATAACCACTACCATCGGATATAAGCATGCTCTTGTTGAAACTCTTATGAATATGGCTAAGGAAAGTGACATAGGAAAAGAACAGCTTGGTAATCCTGATATAAATGTATTTACCGGCTATGAATTTGGCGCTGACATCACAACCGAGCAGGAGGATGAGACCGGAAAGCAGATGGAGGAATTTGCCAAGCAGATAGCGACACAGTTTGGTGTATCGGATATAGCCGATGTTCCTGATGAACAGCTCTTTTCTTATATGCATACTTTGGAGCCGACAGAAGCAATGATGTTTTTGGCTGTTCTTCCTGAAGATAAACAGACAGACTATATGGCATCACTTTCAGAGGATGAAATGAATGCATTTTTAGCAGCTATGGAGGAGGTCTCAGCCGAGGCTCAGGGAATGTCTCAGGGAATGTCACTTTCGGAGCTTAGAACCGCTGAGGATGCAACCTATGAGGACAACCTTGAAACCATAGGAATTGCTTATGAGAATGACCCTAAGGTAATAAGAATTTATCCTAAAGATTTTGATTCCAAGGAAAAGATAATAGATATAATAGAAGACTACAATAAAAGTGTAAAGGACAATGGTGAAGAGGATAAGGAGATTCAGTACGAGGATATGGTGGGAACCATGATGTCATCGGTAAGTACTATAATAAATGCAATTTCTTACGTGCTTATAGCCTTCGTAGCTATATCACTTGTGGTATCCTCAATAATGATTGGAATCATTACATATATTTCCGTTCTCGAAAGAACCAAGGAAATCGGTGTGCTTAGAAGTATCGGTGCATCCAAGAAGGATATATCGAGAGTATTCAATGCAGAAACTATTATCGTCGGCTTTATCGCCGGTGTAATCGGAATACTTGTTACCATATTACTCAATATACCTATCAACAAGATTATTGAGCATGCTGCCGGATTAAAGAATATAGCCAAGCTTCCGGCTTTAGGCGGCGTAATCCTTGTAATCATAAGCGTAGTGCTAACCATGATAGCGGGACTCATTCCATCGAGGGTAGCCTCCAAGAAGGATCCTGTAGTCGCATTACGTACCGAATGATAAGTAGTGAGTAATATGCAGTGGGTAATATGCAGTGAGTAATATGCAGTGAGTAATATGAAGTGAGTAATAAGTAGTGAGTAATATGCAGTGGTGTGACATAGTGCCTGTTCCCATGGTGTAAGTTTGACAAGTCTTACGTTCCAAGGCCAATCAGAGAAGTTATACGGACTAAATTGAGTAAAATTCAGATTTAGTCCGTAAATTTTTGGGAGCAGAACAGACTAAATGGGGTAAAGAGTAGATTTAGTCTGCATATTTTTAGAAGCGGTGCAGACTAAAATGGGGAACATGAAGATTTAGTCTGCATATTTTTAGAAGCGGTGCAGACTAAAATTAGTCTGCATATTTTTAGAAGCGGTGCAGACTAAAATGGGGAACATGAAGATTTAGTCTGCATATTTTTAGAAGCGGTGCAGACTAAAATGGGGAACATAAAGATTTAGTCTGCATATTTTTAGAAGCGGTGCAGACTAAATGGGATAAAGAGTAGATTTAGTCTGCATTTTTTATGGATGTGTCAGGGGCAGTCAACTTGTCACATTTTTTTGTAAAAATATGTTGACTTTTGAGATGCTGTGGCATATAATACGAGACGAAGAAAGTTAGTTATTATAAACTAATGAGGAAAAGCATAAGATTAAACACAGAGAATTTATTTAAATTCTTATTTTTTTAAGTATATGGTTAGTAATGACAAACTAACCGGTTATAAATGGTTTTATTACAGATGGAGGGATAATGATGCCACTTACATTTGCAGTCGAAGAAGAGGAAAAGGAAATACTTAAGCTTGGCGGAAAGCCGGAGGTAAGGCAGCATCTTGCTGATTTGGGCTTTAATGTTGGAAGCAAGATTCAGATAATAACCAAGTCAGGCGAGAATGTTATCGTCAAAATCAAAGGAACAAGAATTGCACTCAGTAAAGAGTTAGCAAATAAAATTATGGTATAACGAGCAAAGCGACGGCTATGCTTGCATGAGCCGGCATTTTGCGAGCAACTCCATCGAGCCGATAGGCGAGATGGTTTAAAGAGCAAAGCGACGGCTATGCTTGCATGAGCCGGCATTTTGCGAGCAACTCCATCGAGCCGATAGGCGAGATGGTTTAATTTTTAATATGGAGGATAAAGAAATGGTACTCAAAGATGTGAAGGTTGGCAACACTGTTAAGGTTGTAAAGCTTACCGGAGAAGGACCTGTCAGACGCCGTATCATGGATATGGGCATTACCAAGGGAGTTGAAATCTATGTACGTAAGGTTGCACCGCTTGGTGACCCGATGGAGCTTACGGTTCGAGGATATGAGCTTTCCATACGTAAGGCAGATGCCGAGATGGTTGTTGTTGAGTAACGAATCTGATAATACATAATTGTGCCCCAAATGTACAAGTATTTCATTCGTTGCAGATTTATAAAATGTTAAACTGGGAGGAAATATAAATGTCTATTAAGATTGCGCTTGCCGGCAATCCTAACTGTGGTAAGACAACACTTTTTAATGCTCTTACCGGTGCAAATCAGTATGTCGGTAACTGGCCGGGTGTTACGGTCGAGAAAAAGGAAGGTAAGATAAAAGGTCATAAGGATGTAATACTTCAGGATTTGCCTGGTATTTACTCATTATCACCATATACACTAGAGGAGGTTGTTTCACGTACATATCTTGTAAATGAAAAGCCGGATGCCATATTAAATATCGTAGATGGTACAAATATCGAACGTAACTTATATCTTTCAACACAGCTCATAGAGCTTGGTATACCTGTAGTTATGGCCATCAATATGATGGACCTTGTAAAGAAAAATGGCGACAACATCAATACTGCAAAGCTAAGTAAGGAGCTTGGTTGCGAGGTTGTCGAGATAAGTGCGCTTAAGGGTGATGGCTGTGAGGATGCTATTAATAAAGCTATTGCAGCGGCAAATGCAGGTAAGGCAGTAGAAGTACCTGCTAAGTTTGACGAGAAGATTGAGGCTGCTATAAGCACAATTGAAGGTCAGATTGATGGCAGTGTGGATGCAAAGCTTATCCGCTGGTATGCAATCAAGGTATTTGAGCGTGATGAGAAGATTCTTGAGGCGATTAAGCTTTCAAGTGAACAGAAGAAAAATATAGAAGATACAATTTCTACAGTTGAAAAAGAATTAGATGACGATGCAGAGAGTATCATAACTAATGAAAGATACAACTACATCGGAGGTATCATTTCCGGAACCGTTAAGAAGAAAAAAGGTTCTGACAAGATGACAACCTCAGATAAGATTGATAAAATCGTTACAAACCGTATATTGGGTCTTCCTATATTTGCTGCAATTATGTTCCTTGTGTATGCGATTGCTATGGGCGGTTGGACAGTATCAATCGGTACTGCGGCAACAGACTTCACAAACGACGTAATATTTGGTGAGTGGGTACCAAATTTATTTGATAAAATACTTACAGCTATAAATGTAAATGAAGGAACATGGCTCTATGGTCTTATACAAGACGGTATAGTAGCAGGCTTCGGTGCCGTAATCGGCTTCGTGCCGCAGATGTTAGTATTGTTCCTCTTCTTATCAATACTTGAGGATATAGGATATATGGCCCGTGTAGCATTCGTTATGGACCGTATCTTCCGTCAGTTCGGACTTTCAGGAAAGAGCTTCATACCTGTACTTGTAGCTACAGGATGTGGCGTTCCCGGTATCATGGCTTCTCGTACAATCGAAAATGACCGTGACCGTAAGATGACAATCATGACTACAACATTTATACCTTGTGGTGCTAAGCTTCCTATCATCGGACTTATCGCCGGTGCACTCTTTGGTGGTTCATCTGCCATCGCAGCGTCATCATACTTTATAGGTATAGGTTCAATCATTTTATCAGGTATTATTTTAAAGAAGTTCAAGGCATTTGCAGGTGAGCCTGCACCATTCGTTATGGAGCTTCCTGCATACCATGTACCGTCAGTCGGAAATGTGCTTAGAGCAACTTGGGAAAGAGGTTGGTCTTTCATAAAGAGAGCTTCATCTGTTATCGTATTATCATCAATTATTATATGGTTCTTCTCAAGTTTCGGAACTGTAAACGGCAAGTTCGGTATGGTTGATGACTTATTTGAGGATGAGAGCATTGCAACAGAAGCAGAGATAGAGAATATAGCAGACAAGATGGATATACCTGTTGAGGATGTAGCACCTATGGATGCATCCCTTCTTGCAAGCGTTGGTAACGGTGCATCAATTATATTTAAGCCGCTTGGATTTGGTCAGTGGAAGCCTACGGTAGCAACTGTAACAGGTCTTGTTGCAAAGGAAGAGGTTGTCGGTACATTTGGTGTACTTTACAACTATGATGACCAGGACGGCGAGGAAGAGCTCGAAGAAAACGGTGATCAGATTTGGGATAGAGTAGCAGCTGATTACACCAAGCTTTCAGCCTTCGCATTCATGATATTTAACCTTCTCTGCGCACCATGCTTTGCAGCGATGGGTGCTATAAAGAGAGAGATGAACAATGCAAAATGGACCTGGGCAGCAATCGGTTATATGTGCTTGTGGGCATATGTACTTGCACTCATTACCTACCAGATCGGAAACCTTATCGCAAATGGTGTATTCGGATTCGGTACTGTTGTAGCGTTTGCACTTGTCATCTGCCTTATCTACTTACTTTTCCGCAAGGGCTATAAGCCGGATGAGCATACTCACGCTGTTACAAGCGTAGATGCTGCTGATAAGTAAGATAAAATTAGTAATAAGTAACCCTTTTTATATTATTACATTTTATACTCACGAGGACTCCGGACTTATCATAAGATAGGTCCGGGGTTTTCTATAAATAAATATTTGAAATTGAGGTAAAATATATTATAGTAATTATATTGGTTTATTTTGGAGGTGGCTTATGGGTACGATAGTTGTGCTTGCTGTAGTCTTGTTAATAGTTTTTTTCTGCATTAAAGATATAGTAAAATCACATAAATCCGGTGGAAGCTGCAGCTTGTGTTCGAGTAAGGATTCATGCAATGGCTCATGTGGAGATTGTGGCGGCGACGGCGAAATTTTAGTCACCGTAAAGAGAAGAAAAGAGTAGCGGGAGGATTATTATGTATCAGACGATTGCTAAGGTCGATGGGATGATGTGCAATATGTGCGAGACCCATATAAATGAAATGATAAGAAAAAAATTTGATGTGAAGAAGGTTGCCTCGTCTCATAAAAAAAATGAGACGGTTATAATTAGTGATAAGCCTATAACGAAGGAAGAATTAGAGACCGGGCTCTCGGAGATGGGATATCACTGCTTGGAGGCTAAAAGTGAAGAGTATGTGAAAAAAGGATTATTTAAGAAGTAGATGCCTCAATGTGTACGGTCTATTTTAAAATAATTGAAATGATTTATTCGGAGGTATATCATGAGCAGAATAAAAAAGATATATGCCAGTGAAATAGTTGCTGTGGCTTATACCGGCAGTGAGATTCAGAACTTTGAACAGGGCGAAGCATTTTGGATATATGCAGTTGATGGTGATAAGATAGTGCGCACACAGATTCTTTCTCTTTATCCGAAGAATCTGAAGGATGCGATAGATAAATTCAATCTATGCGCCATAGATGTATTAATATGCAAAAATTATACTTCTAAATCCATGGTTGAATTAAAAAAAGCGGGCTTCAAAATATATGCCTTCGACGGGGGTGCTAAGGCCGCCGTAAAAGCATATGCAGAGGGGCGACTTACGGAACTGTAAAAGATACAACTCCTTAAAAACTAAGACAGGTGCTCGCATAGCACGTTATCACTTAACGCTATGCTAAGTACCTGTCTTAGCTTTTTTAAGGAGTTGTTTTATGTGCTTTTATCTGTCCGGTTTTTCGGGAGGGGTACCATTGCCGTCAAAAGGAGGCTCACCGGGACCTCCGTTTCCGTCACTTGAAGGTTTTTCGGGAGGCGTGTTTCCGCTTGAACCGGAATCGTTGTGGTCAGATTTGCCATCGCCCGGTATTCCGGATGGTGCATCACCGGAATCGCTTCCGTTACCATCGGTAGGCATGCCGTATTCCGAAGAATTGCTTCCTGATGTTATATCGATTGTCTCACCCGTGGAGTCTGTACCTTCCGTATATACCTCACCGTTTACATATAAGATATGACCGTTTAAATTTATGCTTCCTGCATTGCAGGTAAGAGAGGTTATATAAGAATCTCCTGTGAGTGTCCATGTTGAATTTTCATCTAACTCCACATATACTTCTCCTGCTGTACCATCAGAATTAATGGCACCGACAAATGAGCTTCCGTCAGTCAGATAGAGATTTAATGCAGATACTTCATCTACAATCATATCTCCGTCTATATCCTGATTAGCTGCGGTAAGCGTTACCTTGCCACCATTTGAACCGCTGTTACCCCAGCCGGCTGCTTCGGCTCTTAGGAATATACCGTCAGAATCATTATTTGTTATAGTTACATCTTCAAGATTTATAGTACACGCAGTGTTATTTATGAAAAATATATCGCCGTTTGCATTGGTAAGTGAACCGCTGTTCATAGAAAATGATGAGGTTCCGCTTGCAGCATCGCCGGACATTGACTGATAAATCATAACCGCCTGGTAGGTGTCGGATTTATCGCTGTTTTTAGTGTTGTTATCTGCAACGAGATCACAATTTTTTAATGTTACGGAGTTCTTACCTTCAACCACAACACCCTGAGATGCGGTTGATTCAAGATAGGCATTTGAAACAGTTATATCTGCTGTTGAATAAATAACCGGTGAGCCTGTTCCGGTCGTCTTATAATATCCGCCGTCTACATTTACGGTACCGCCTCCTCTGTCAGAGCGGATAGCAGCGGATGAATTACCAGAGGTGTTAATGGTGAGGTTATTTGCTATCATGGTACCACCACCTGTAGTCATAAGACCGCCTGAGCAGTTTCCGCTTGTTTCAATAACCGAATCGGAAATATTAACTGTTGTTCCTTCTCCATATGAGAAAACACCGTTTGCATGAGTACCATCGGTTTCGACATAAATATCTGACAAAGTAAGAGTAGCACCGTTTGTTGCAAATACGGCTGCATTTTCACCGTAAAAATCAGCTTCATCACCGCTTGAGTCACCGGTCTTTACTACTCCTATATCGGAATAGCTTGCATCCTCACCATCAGCTGATATGGCATGTTCGCCGTCGACATTATTTTCGTAGGTTTCGTTAATTGTTATATTGTCCTTGCTAAGATAGTTTCCGCTTGAGCTTTTACTGTTACTGTCTGTAAGTGACAAGCTGCTTGTCTCAGTATTGCTTTCATTGTCAGAAGCTTTCTCGTCGGTATTATCCGTTTCCATAATTTCTTCAATAGAAGCTTCAGTACTGTTTAAGCTATCCTCTTTTGTATCCTTCTTAGCTGCACATCCCCAAAGACTTGTCATAATCAGACTGCCTACAAGAAAAAGTGCTAAGCTGTTATTATGTTTAGTATTTTTTTTGTTATCATTATTCATAAGACTTACCTCCTATAATTTTATTAATTATCTCCTGTTCTGAGGTAAGTATATTATTCTAACCTTAGGTGAACCTTAAGAAATAAAAACGCTATGAAAAATTTTTCATAGCGTAAAGGTTTCATAATATGTGACAGGGCTCACGCCGCATTACACATATAATTATAAAATAACGTTGTTTTTTTTCAAAAGCTCTCTTGCGGTATCTATGGAGTCGATGCCTTCCTTGTTCTTTATCGGAGCAAATTCCTTCTCACGCTCTATTTCATATGCGAGACAGGAGTCCATGGCATGAATTAAATCAAGTGCAAGTGTCTCGTATTTGAATGCGTTCACTTCCGAAGGCGTTATAAACGAACCGTTGTAATCCATATAAGGAACAGCCTTTTTTACGATATGAAGAGGCATATCGGTATCAAGAGTCTTTTTTAATTTCTTTACAGGAAAAAGATAATTTAGGATAACGCCGTAACCGTAAGCATAGGTTCCGTCAGGATTTTTTTCATTCATCATTTTGTCTGAAAGCTCATAGTATTCAATTATATGCGGCATTCCTGACATAGTACAGATAGCACCTACCTTTTCATCCGGAGCTGCCTTTGCGACAACCTTTGCCCCACAGGATTTTTTACTTTCTATGGTAGCACCTAAAAATACCGGATCGGCGATTCCCTGCAGAACATTATCGACAGAAAATACATTTATCCATTCTATAGGCGAGTTAAGAAGCTCATCTAAAAGACCGTTTCTTTCCATAGATGAGAACCAGCCTCCGTTACCATTAGGAGACATACAAAGCTCGTCCGTATCTGCAAGAAGAATATTTCCGTCAAAGTCAGTAACAGGATTTGATTCCTGAACAAAGAAGGTGATATAATCAGGATTATATCCAAAATAATTATTTGCCTTGAAGAAGGCTATAGTTTCCTCATTGTTAATAGAACTTGTCATAATATAAAAAGGAATATAACAACCGGTTTTATTAACCACCTTCATTGTGTTATTAATCAAACATTCAAAGATGTATAAATTTCTGCTTATTCCTACATTAAACATACCCTTTGGGTGGTCGTAGCCAAGCCTTGTTCCCTGACCGCCTGCAAGAAGAACAAGTGCAAGCTTGCCGTCCTTTATAGCTTGTATGCCGATTTCTTCATACATGTCCTTCTTTTTTTCAACAGAATCCGAAAGAAGTATATCCATAGGTGATATGTCCTCAGTCTGACTGTAGGATTTATGAGGCTCCATAAATGACCAGTCAATCTTGCTAAGTTGGCTTAAAAGCTTTGATTTTTTATCTGTATTTTCCAAAGAATCAATATATTCGTTTAATTTCTTTTGATTATATTTAATCAGCTTTTCTCTTGCTTCATCATAGGATGATAGAGTATTTGTCGAAATATTGTTCATAAAAATAACCCTTTCTCGCTCGTATGAACTATGTTGCCATATTTATACAATTATTATACCTAAAATAGATTAAATATGCAATTAAATAATCACAAAAAACAAATGCGCAACAAAAAAGATATTAAAAATAAATGTTCACATAGAATTAAAGTCATTACTATGTTATAATAATGGGTATAAGAAAAAAGGGGGTTAAATATTATCAAAATTTATAAGGAGGTTTTAATTTGAAAAAAAGAAAATTACACAATAAAATTCTTGCATTGTTCATAACATTTTCAATGCTGATTGGAGGGATAAATATATCTATGATAGAGTCCAAGGCAGCAGATGAAGAAAATTATGCAAAGCTTTTACAGTATTCACTTTACTTTTATGATGCGAATATGTGCGGAGCGGGTGTTGACACAAACAGCCTGCTTGATTGGAGAGGAAACTGTCATACTGATGATACAATTTCCTATACAAGAAAGGATGGAGTAACCTTAAATATAGACCTCACCGGAGGCTTTCATGATGCAGGCGACCACGTGAAGTTCGGTCTGCCGGAAAGCTATGCGGCATTTACGCTTGGCATGAGCTATGATACGGACAAAGCTGCCTATGAGGCTTGTGGACAGACAGGACATTTAAAAAACATAACAACATATTTTGCAGACTATCTTGTAAAATGTGCCGTCCTTGATGCAAACGGAAATGTGGAAAGCTATTGCGTTCAGGTTGGACAGGGTGGCGGAGGCTTTGACCACGGCTATTGGGGAGCACCGGAAGACCAGAAAAATGACAGAAATAACAGACCGATATTTTTTACAAATGAATCCGAACCATCCACGGATATAGTAAGCCTTTCCGCTGCGGCACTTGCCATGCAGTACAAAAACTTCGGAGGGGCTTCCTATCTTGATATGTCAAAGAAGTTATTTGAATATGCAAAGAATAACAATAAGGCAGTAAACAAAACCGCATCCGCCTTTTATTCTTCTTCCGGATGGGAGGATGACTACTGCCTTGCGGCAATAATGCTTTATAATATCACGGGAGAGTCCTCATATCTTGATGAATACAATAGATACTGCAATGAGGGAAAGGCAACAAATGTATGGTGGCCTTACGGATGGGATAACGTAGCTCCCGCAGTTTACTATTACAGCGGAAAATCAAGTGAGCTTTCCAACATCATGAACACATATATGAATAACAAAAATCCGGACGGATTTGTATGTGTAAATGACTGGGGCTCCGCAAGATACAATACATCCATGCAGTACACGGGACTTTTGTATGATAAGTCTACAGGTTCTTCAACCTATAGAGAGTGGGCAAAGTCACAGATGAGTTATCTTCTGGGCAATAATCCAAGCAATCAGTGCTATGTAGTAGGCTACAATGAAAAGAGTGCTAAGTATCCGCATCATAGGGCAGCTTCGGGATATACCGGAGGACCTAAGGGAACCACGACACAGGCACATGTACTTACGGGTGCACTTGTGGGCGGACCTAAAAATGGCGGAGCCTATACGGATACAGCAGATGATTATCAGTGTAACGAGGTTGCTATAGATTATAATGCAACACTTGTTGCTGCTGCGGCTGCACTTTATACGGTATATAGCGGTAATGGTTCACAGAGCATAGATGCAAATTATTATAATGACGGCAATTCGGGAAATAACACAGGTGGAAGCTCAGGTGGAACAACAGGCGGTAATTCGGGTGGAACAACAGGCGGTAACTTGGGACAAAGCGAAGCTGTTAATTTCTCATTGCTTGGTATTTATATTGCCGGGCAGGACAGAAATACCATAACGATGGGGGCCTGTACGAATCTTTCTGATGTTTCAAGTCTTGAATTTTCATGGTGGGCTTGTAAGGATGGAGAAAACTGGATAAAAATACAGGATTGGACAAAGGGCAATCAATGGATAACATGGAAGCCTACACTTTTCGGAGATTTTGTTGTGGTTGCCAAGGTAAGAGCTTCAGGAGGAGACGGAACGGTTCTTGAAACAGCCACAAACGTAACACATCATCCTTACATAAAAGGTAAGTGCCAGATGCCTTATGAGGGAGAGGGTGGAGGATATCTTATAGGAGTTGAATCCTTTGAAAATCCAAACCAGTCCTACAGATATGAGATGCTCATACTTGACTGTACACTTCTTGCGCAGGGACTTCCGGCATGGACCTACACGACCGGACAGTGTGGAGTAGCTTCGGGAAATGCTCTTTGGACTGTATGGCAGCCGCAGTACGGATATTACTGGACCTTGTTCAGAGTATATGATAAGGACGGAATTATGCTTGATGAGGCATGTTATGGATTTGTTAATGCATATTAGAAAAAAGTATGATACAATTATATAATCAAATTTAAAATAAAACATTTAAATAATCAAATAAGGAGGTTTTTAGATGAGAACAGGGATTAAACAGTTCAGGAGATTTATTGCTTTTGTTCTTGTTTTTGCGGTTCTTGCATCAAGCAGCAATTTTGTGTTTAACAAGCACGCTGTAGTAAAGGCTAAAGAGCTTGCGCACGAAAAAGCAACGGAAGCAGACGTTAAGGTTCCTACCTATAACAATAAAAAGGGTATACAGGGAACCGAAATTGCAAACGGTGACTATGCAGAGGATTTGAATGAGGTAAGCCTCAATCATATGATGTTAAATGTAGACCTTACACAGGTTCTTGAAAACGGAAATACACCATATGAGTACAAGGGCAAGACATACTACTTCAACGAAGCTGAAGGAAGTATGATGAAGGTTTGGATGGACAGAGTAAAATCATACCGTGAAGAGGCTGATATCACATGGACATTCTGTCTTGTATTTTCATGGAGCGATGATCCTGAGATTCAGAAGCTTATGTTCAATCCGGAACCGGGACATGTTTACTATGCGTTTGATTCAGGTAACCCTGAGGTACGTGATGAGATAGCTGCACTTCTTCATTATATGGCAGAGAGATTCAGCTATTCGGATACCTTCGTAGAAAACTGGAGACTCGGTAATGAGGTAAATGTTGCTCACAATTATAACTTTACAGGTGCGGGTACAACAGCTTCACTTCCGCTTACCGATACCTTAGTTGACAATGCGGTAACTTCATATGAGCTTATATATGAAGCCTTAAAGGATGAAAATCCTTATGCAAAGGCATATGTTTCCGCAACACATGACTGGAACAACGATAATGAGGGTACAGGCGTACCGAGTCAGGAATTTATCGTAAAATTTGCTGAAAAAGTAAAATACGATGATTGGAATCTTGACTTCCATGCATATCCGCCTCAGATGAAGGAGCAGGTATGGACAAGACTTTCCGCACAGTATATGAGACAGGACGAGGAGACAAAGTTTATCTGTGCTCCGAATATTGACATACTTACAAACTTTATAAAGAAGAACTACGGAACAAACCACAGAGTTATGCTTTCTGAGCAAAGCTACGATTCGACATACGGTGAGACAGAGCAGGCTGCCATGATAGCTTATACCTACTATGCTGCTGCAAGAAATGACATGATTGATTCGGTTATATTTACAACCTGGCAGGATACCAATTCAGTACACCATGACTTTTACAATATGGGTATGATTACCTATGAGGGACAGAAGAAGGAATCCTACAATGTATTTAAGTATATGAATACAGATCAGGCTGCAACCTATGTTGACCCATATCTTAATAAGTTTACTGAGTGGACGGGAAGACCTATAACCTCATGGGCAGATGATATACTTTATAAGGCACCGGTTACAAATGTTGTACTTACCGAGGCATCACTTTATTATCCGCCTGATGAACAGCAACCGAATTCTATTTATGTCGGTCTTACAACCGAGCCTAAGAAGACAGAGGTTGATATCGAATATATGTGGACTGCATATAACCATACTACAGGCGAAACGACAGCCATAAGCGGATGGTGTATCAACGGTGAATGGATAAGATGGTTCCCATCGGAGAATGCAACTTATACTCTTACCTGTACAGCGAGAATAGCAGGTAATACATCATCGACTATGTCGGCATCTATGGATTTTGATGTAAACTTTGAAGGAAAACCGTATTCAAAGGCGCCTCAGCAGGTGGGAGATTTTGCAACCTATGAAGGCAACACCTTTACAAGAGATGAGATGGGAAATGTTACCTGTAAGGATGCAAACGGCAACCCTGTAATAAATGATTTCAAGTGTGACGGAACGTATACCTATTACTTCCAGCTTGATGGAACGGCTATGAAAGACAGACTTACTTATCATCCTGACGGAGAGCATGTAATATACTTTGATGAAAATGGTCATGAGGTGTTCAGCGACTTTGCAAATGTAAAGAAAACCATAGCAGGTGAAGCGGTTGATGATTTCTGTTTCTTTAATGTATACGGTTATATGTATGTAGACGTTATAACATATGATAAGACCGGAACATATCTTTACTATGCCAACCCATATGGAGTTATGGAGATGGGCAAGTGGTTCCAGTTCTCAGATACTGTTGAGTGGGCTGACGGAACTCCTGCAGAAGGTATCGCAGGTGGCTATGGCTATGCCAATGCAAACGGAACTCTTCTTACCAATGTTCAGACCTTTGACTGGGAAGGAAGAAGCTGCTATATGCAGGGTAACGGTGTAGCGCTATATTAAATATAACAATATAAGATTGTGAAGCCTGTTTTGGCTTCGCAATCTTATTAATAAAAAGGAGGAACCGAATAATGAGATTAAAGAAATTTTTAGCAAAAGCCTTGTGTGGAGCTTTGCTTATAACCGGAGGCGGTTTTTCGACACTTAATTCCAAGGCTGCAGATAATGACGGAGAGCTTGGTGAAAAGGCTTCAGTGCTTATTGAAGAAGGTAAGGATGCAGATGCTTTAGCATATGATGGCGCAGGTTCAGAGAAGGTTGATGCACTTCTTGATGCTTTGGAGGATGATTTGTTTTCACTTGAAGAAACCGATATTTCAGTGGAAAGCACAAACAGCGTAAATGCCATAATAGCATATTTAAATAGTAATGGTGAGGTTGACAGTGACGGTGGAGTATATGTAACCTATACATATGATACTGAAAGTTCTGTAGCGGTAGGCGCGATTACATATAATTCATCTAATAATACAATAAGATATGAGTCTGCTTTTACATCCGGAGAGTCAATATCATATAATGGATTTGATTATGATATCGTAAATAATACATCAAGCAATATGGATGGTGGTGTATATCATGATGCAACAAACTTAAAAGATTATGGTTGGGAAGGCGAGGCAGCATTTGATATGCATACTTATGTTCCTACCACAAATTTAAGCTTTAGCATGACCGCAAAGAAGCATGAACAGGCAACAGATGCCGAATACTCGGATTATCTTAATTCATCAGCAAGAGTAGCAGTTGCGTTATGGAATCTTATGCTTTCAGACCTTATGGGTGTAAGTGCAGGAGATGCAGGCTTTGAGGAATATGAAGAGGCTCTTAAGATAAAGTATGCTGATGACGGAGCCTTTGCAGTTTATCAGGGATATGAATTCTATAAGGATGCAGCCGGAGATGTAAGATGCTATGACACATCAGGAAATCGTGTTATAAACGATTTTAAGTGTGATGGAACCTATACATATTATTTCCAGGCTGACGGAACAGCTATGAAGGACAGACTTACTTATCATCCGGATGGAGTCCATGTAATATACTTTGATAAGTACGGACATGAGGTATTTTCCGACTTTGCAAATGTTAGGAAGTCTATAGCCGGAGATCCGGTTGATGATTATTGCTTCTTTGACATCTTCGGATATCTCTATGTAGATGTTTTAACCTATGACAAGCTTGGAGTTAATCTTTACTATGCAAATCCTTACGGCGTTCTTGAGAGAAACGGATGGTTCACGTTCTCAAACAGTGTAACATGGCCGGATGGTCAGGCCTGCGGAATGGAAGGCAAAACAGCTTTTGCGAATTCTGATGGAACACTTTCAAATTATTAATAATTTTTGATGTGCTTACGAAGCGCCCTCAATTAAATAATTGAGGGCGCTTTAGCATTAAAATATCCAAAATTTTTCTCTTTATTATTTTCTCCTTTTAGATTATAATTGTAATTGTATTATTAATTGTCAGCTGAAATTAATGAATGGTTTTACAGCTTATTTTATACAGGAGGGATTTTTTATGGTTAAGAGTTTTAGGTTTAAAAAAGTTATAGCTTTTTGCATGGCTCTTGCATTCGGGGCGTTTACCTTTTCGGATGCAGCAATCGTAAAAGCTTATTCGAGTGATATATGTACCTATACGGATGACAGCAAAGTGTTATGCCGTGATGACGGATTTGAGGAAACAGATATAAGTGTCGGCGCAAGGAGTGGCATTGATACTGAAGCGGCCGTATGGGAAGTGCTTGATTATGTGAATTCGGAGAGAGAAAAAAACGGATTGCCTGCACTCGTTATGGATGCCGAGCTGGTTGATACAGCAAATTTAAGGGCAACAGAGATTGTAAATAAATTCTCTCACACAAGACCAAACGGAACAGACTGCTTTACGGCTTTTCCGTCCATGAATGCCATGGGTGAAAATATTGCGGCAGGTCAGCGCTCTGCATATGAGGTTATGTACGATACATCATATGGTTGGATGAATTCAGCGGGACACAGATCAAATATTTTAAGCAGCTCATTTAACTGTGTCGGAATTGCATGTTATTATGCTCCAAACTCATATTACGGATATTACTGGGTTCAGTGCTTTGGATATAAATCAAAGCCGAATATACTTAGCCGTGACTCACAGAGTTCACAAAATTCGGGAGAACAGCAGGGTATGGACAGAGCAGCACATCCATATATAAAGGGTGAATGTCAGATGCCTTATACAGGCGAGGGCGGAGGATATCTTATAGGAGTTGAAACCTATGATAATCCAAACCAATCATATCAGTATGAAATGCTTATACTTGATTGTACACTTCTTGCACAGGGACTTCCGGCATGGACATATACTACGGGAAAATGCGGTGTAGCCGAAGGAAATGCGCTTTGGACAATATGGCAGCCGCAGTACGGATACTATTGGACCCTGTTCAGAGTATATGATGCAAGTGGAAATATGCTTGATGAGGTCTGCTATGGCTTCGTAAATGCTTACTAAAATAGGATTTGGAGTTACATAATGAAAAAAAATTTAAAGAACAAATGTAGAAAAACATTAATCTGCCTTTTGACAATGGTTTTGATGACAACGGCTTTTATCGGATTTGACAGCGGTGCAGTTTTAAATGTAAGGGCAGAGGAAGAAAATACGGCTGATGATAAGGAAGCTATAGATAAAGACGGAATTATTGACGGAGATGCAGTTGTTGCACTTGCCGAAAGCTATGTTGATAAGGTGCCTTATGTGACTGCAGGAAACAGCCTTGAGACAGGAACGGACTGCTCGGGCTTCGTAATACTTATATACGCACAGTTCGGTGTCGATTTATCTCCGTACAGGTCGGCGCAGAGTATGTTTGATAATGCAGATAAATACGGTGTATCAATTGGAACGGATTTGTCACAGGCAAGAGCCGGAGATTTGATATTTACACATGACGGCTCACATGTCGGTATAGTAGTAGACAGTGAAACTCTTGTGCACCAGACTGTACCGGGAAGCAGCGTAAAGGTCGAACCGATAAAGTATATGACAGGCATAATAGGAATAGTAAGACCGTACAGAGTTATGGCGGGTACAGCGAAGGAGATAACCGTAGTAGAAAATTCCTATGAGAAGGTTATACTAAAGGCTGAGGATGCATCATCAGATGATAATGCTGCTTTAACTGATACAGATGAGGAAGCAAATAAGGATATAACCAAGAAGGATGAAGAACTTGAATATAAGTGGGTTATAACAGGAGCCTTAGATGAGGAAACGGACTGGAGCAAGGAAAACGAGGAGTATACCTTTTATCTTAATAAAACAGGAGTATATGATGCAACGCTTATGACCAGAAAAAAGGGCGAGACGGATGATGAAAAGGTTAAGGAATATACGACCGAGTTTTATCATAAAAATGCACTTAAGGGAATATGTCAGATGCCATATACGGGAGAAGGCGGCGGATATCTTATAGGTGTAGAATCCTATGAGAATCCCGATTATTCATATACATATGAAATGCTTATACTGGATTGTACGCTTTATGCAAAAAATCTTCCTGCGTGGATTTATACAACTAATCGTTGCGGAGTATATGACGGAAATGCCATGTGGACGGTATGGCAACCACAGTACGGATACTATTGGACTTTATTCAGAATATATGACAGGGATGGCAACCTTATCGGAGAAGAGTGCTACGGCTTTGAAAACATCATAAAATAGATTTAACAATTAAAATACTGACAGAGGCATATTTAAGATATGGCTTTGTCGGTATTTTTGCTTTATAGAGAATTTCCGTTTTGGTAAAATGTTTGTAATTTGCCTGTTCAAATACAAAATATAAGTTGTAAATTGCCATAATATAGGATATAATTTATAGTAATTATGTGCATTTACATATTTGTTTATACGAAAATATCATCATTATATGGAGGAAATGGTATGGCTATAGAAAAGTTTGGAAAAATAACAGTTGAAACCTGTGAGATAGAGGGACTGAGAGTAATCACTCCGTCAGTTTTCGGCGATGAGCGAGGATACTTTATGGAGACCTACAATTA
This sequence comes from uncultured Lachnospiraceae bacterium, assembly GCA_902788555.1. Taxonomy (GTDB): domain Bacteria; phylum Bacillota; class Clostridia; order Lachnospirales; family Lachnospiraceae; genus Coprococcus_C. The sequence goes on along the minus strand of CADAKQ010000015.1, from coordinate 40,832 downwards.
CAATGATTTTAAAGAAGCAGGTATAGATATGGAGTTTGTTCAGGACAATCAGTCAAGCTCTAAAAAGGGAGTTTTGAGAGGCTTACATTTCCAGATAAACTATCCGCAGGATAAGCTTGTAAGAGTCGTAAGCGGTGAAGTTTTTGATGTTGCCGTTGACTTAAGAGAAGGGTCAAAGACCTTCGGAAAGTGGTACGGAGTAAGACTTTCTGCCGAAAACAAAAAACAGTTTTTTATACCGAAGAACTTTGCACACGGCTTTATAGTTTTATCGGACAGTGCCGAATTTTGCTATAAGTGTACAGACTTTTATCATCCGAATGATGAGGGAGGCCTCCTTTGGTCGGACCCTGATATAGGAATTGACTGGCCTATACCTTCCGGAATGACCATGGATGAACTGATTATATCCGATAAGGACCATAATTGGAACGGAATTAAAGATTACAGGAAGTAGGAGATACTCATAGATGAGTAAAAAGAAAAAATTACTTATAACCGCTTTGATTGTGCTTGCCGTATTGGCTGATATCCTAATCTTTGCTTTTATGGACAGTATGGATTTAAAGCAAAAATTAATACTCTGCGGGCTTATAGATATATCCATACTTATGCTGGTTTTTAACAAAGAGGTTTTATTTGGAATAGGAGATAATGTCCTTCATGACAGAGGGCTCATAATGAGTCTGGCAAAAAATGATTTCAAGACTAAGTATGCCGGCTCGTACTTTGGCATAATTTGGGCATTTATACAGCCGGTTATCATGGTATTGGTATATTGGTTTGCTCTTGATATAGGATTAAGATCGGGAAGGACTATGAACTATCCTTTTATTTTGTGGCTTATGGCGGGACTTGTTCCGTGGTTTTTCTTTGCCGAGGCTCTTGGCTCGGGTACAAATGCACTTATGGAATACAGCTATCTTGTTAAAAAGGTGGTATTTAAGATAGATATATTGCCTATAGTGAAAGTAACCTCAGCTATATTTATACATTTGTTTTTCGTGGCATTTATTGTTTTGTTCCAATGCTTTTACGGATATTTTCCGGATTTATATACCATACAGCTTATATATTATATTTTTTGCATGTATGTATTTGTACTCGGAGTTTCCTATTTTACGAGTGCGGCAGTTATTTTTTTCAGGGATTTGAATCAAATTATTGCCATTATACTTCAGGTCGGTATATGGGCTACACCGATTATGTGGAATATCGGAGATTTTATGCCGAAGCTTGACAGCGTGATGAAGCTTAATCCGGTTTATTATGTTGTAAGCGGATTTAGGGATTCTCTTTTGGTAAAGGTGTGGTTTTGGGAAAGACCTGTCTGGACGGCAGTATTTTGGACGATAGTTATTTTTCTGTATGTATTTGGATATAACACCTTTAAAAAGCTTAAGGTGCATTTTGCAGATGTATTATAAGGTTTGATAAGAAAGGAAATAATATGAAAGTATTAGTTACAGGTGCGAACGGATATATTGGCAGATACGTTGTGAAGGAGCTCCTTGACAGAGGTCACGATGTTATTGCGGCTGATATAAATTATGACGGTGTGGATGAAAGAGCAGTAAGAACGGATGTAAATCTCTTTGGAGGAGAAAAGGACATATTTGAAAAGTACGATAAGCCGGATATATGTATCCATCTTGCATGGAGAAACGGCTTTGTTCACAACGACCAAAGCCACATAGATGACCTTCCGAAGCATTACACCTTTATAAAAAATATGCTTGACGGAGGACTCAGGCATATAGTTGTTATGGGCTCTATGCATGAGGTTGGCTACCATGAGGGAGCTATAGATGAAAATACACCGTGCAATCCGATTTCACTTTATGCGATTGCGAAAAATACTTTAAGACAGCTTACGCTTCTTATGTCAAAGGAAAAGGGAGCGGTATGTCAGTGGATAAGGGGATATTATATACTTGGTGATGACCTTAAAAATAATTCCATATTCTCAAAGATAGTTACGGCGGCAGGGGAAGGAAAGAAGGAATTTCCATTCACCTCAGGTAAAAATAAATATGACTTTATGCATGTAACGATGCTTGCAAAGCAGATATCTGCAACCGCTCTTCAGGAAGAGGTGACGGGGATAGTTAATTGTTGTTCTGGTAAGCCTGTATCGCTTGGAGAGAAGGTGGAAAGCTTTATAAAAGAACATAACTTTGACATAAAGCTTAACTACGGTGCATTTCCTGACAGAGCCTATGATTCACCTGCAATATGGGGAGATGCAACAAAGATAAACAGGATAATGGAGCATTATAATTAGATGCCCTTGGAGACAGCATATGAGCGAATTTGCTATAAAAGTAAATGATGTAACCAAACTTTATAAATTGTATGATAAGCCACAGGATCGTTTCAAGGAGGCACTCGGGCTTACAAAAGAAAAAAGATATAAGGAACATTATGCTTTGCATAATGTTACTTTTGATGTAGAAAAAGGTCAGACTGTCGGTATAATCGGAACCAATGGCTCGGGCAAATCCACTATACTTAAAATTATAACCGGTGTGCTTTCGGCGACGGAGGGAAGTGTAGACGTCGACGGACGTATCTCGGCACTTCTTGAGCTTGGAGCAGGCTTTAATCAGGAATATACAGGTATGGAAAATATATATCTGAATGGAACTATGATGGGGTACACAAAAGAAGAAGTGGATGCTAAGGTAGATACCATACTTGCTTTTGCCGATATAGGAGATTTTATCCATCAGCCGGTAAAGACGTATTCAAGCGGTATGTTTGTACGTCTTGCTTTTGCCGTTGCGATTAATATAGACCCGGAGATACTTATAGTTGATGAGGCACTTTCTGTGGGAGACGTATTCTTTCAGGCTAAGTGTTATCACAAATTCGAAGAATTCAAGAAAAACGGCAAGACTATACTTATGGTAAGTCATGACCTCGGAAGTATAGCAAAATATTGTGACAAGGTAATACTTCTTAACAAGGGACATCTTGTAGATCAGGGTGTTCCGAAAAAGATAGTTGATTTATATAAGCAGATACTCGTAAGCGAGGCGGAAGGAAGAGAGGTAGGAGAAAAGCAGCCTACCATAGATGATATAAACAATGAAAACAATTCAAATAATGATGACCTTGAAGGTAAAGCCGGAAGAAAAAACGGAGAATTTGAAAGTGTAGACGGACTAAGTAAGGATGAAGAAGCATCAAAGGAGGCATCTTCCGGGAAAAAATTATGGAAAAATATTCTTATGCAAAATCCAAATGTATTGGATTACGGAGACAAGGATGCGGAGATAGTGGATTTTGCCATAATAGATGACAAGGGAAGCATAACCAATAATATTCAGAAAAATACAGAATTCAAAATACGCATGAAGGCTAAATTTCATAAGGATATCGATCAGCCTATATTTGCATTTACGATAAAGGACCTTCAGGGAACGGATGTCACCGGAACCAATACGATGTATGAGAAGATAGATTTCGGAACAGTAAAGCGGGATGAGGAAAGAACCGTTGAATTTACGCAGAATATGAATCTTCAGGGAAGAAATTATCTTTTATCCTTTGGTCTGGTTGGCTACAAGGAAAATGATTTTGTGGTGTATCACAGACTTTATGATGTCTGCAATATAAATGTCATATCGGACAAGGATACAGTCGGATTTTATGATATGAATTCAAAGGTAGAGGTTCTTGATTAAAAAAGCTTTTAGCTAAGCGGGAGGTTTTTGCTCTTGAAAAACACGGAATATATCGGCAAGGTTGCCATAAATTATGATTATTACGGCGGAGAGGATTTATATCAGGACGGCTCTGAGGATGAGCTTTATGATATTGTAAAAAATCATAAACCGGAGGAATATAACAGTATAATCGAAAAAAGAAAAGAGTGGGCACTGCTTTATCATCTTTCGGATATCAGAGAAAATATAGTTGACTGGATAACATTTACGAAGGAGGATAAGGTGCTTGAAATCGGTGCGGGCTGCGGAGCCATAACCGGCAGTCTTGCAAGACATGCAGGAAGAGTAGACTGTATAGAGCTTTCCAAAAAACGAAGCCTTGTCAATGCAAAAAGACACGAGGCTTTTGACAATATCAATATAACTGTCGGCAATTTTCAGGATATAGAAAAGGACATAGAAGAAAAGTATGATTATATAACGCTTATCGGAGTCCTTGAATATGCGGCAAGCTATATAGCTTCTGATACTCCGTACGAGGAGTTTTTAAAGATAATAAAAAAACATCTTGCTCCTTCCGGCAAAATAATAATCGCAATAGAAAATAAATACGGACTAAAATACTGGGCAGGATGCAGAGAGGACCATCTCGGCACATATTATTCGGGTATAGAAGGATATGTCGGAGTTGACAGCGTAAGGACATTTTCAAAAAACGGTCTTTCAAAACTCTTGGAAGACAGCGGATATGAAAATATAAAATTTTACTATCCTTATCCGGATTACAAGCTGCCGCTTTCGATTTATTCGGATGACTTTTTGCCTCAGGCGGGAAGTCTTAATAATAACTTCCGTAATTTTGATGAGGACAGAATGCTTGTATTTGATGAGAGTAAGGTGTTTGATAATCTTTTGTCGGACGGTATGTTTGACATCTTTTCCAATTCCTTCCTCGTAATAGCGGGAAAGGGGGAAAAGGCATGAAGAGAGTGATATATTCAAAATTTTCCAATGACCGAAATGAGGCGTATAAAATTCGCACCGATATATGCGAGGACGAAGGCAGAAGATATGTTGAAAAAATCGGTGTAACAGAGGGCGGAAGAAAGCATATAAATAATGTCTTTTCAATGTACGAGGGATTAAAAAAGCAGACTGCCGATACTATTTTTGATATAAACAAAAGCTCTCTCGTAAACGGTGTGCTTACACTTGAATATCTGTATAAGGATAATCTCGAAAAGGTGCTCGATGAGCTTCTCTACAGCAGAAAATATAATGAATTTAAAGAGCTTGTAAAAAAATATACAGACAATGTAAGAGGTATGGCGACAGAGAAATTTGAACCAGAGGATATTTATTACGAGATGTTTGGCGAGAATGCAGATGATAAGGCTTCTTTGTCCATGCCGATTAGCAATATAGATATGATATTTGCCAATATAATGGTTGACTCTTATAAATGGACTGTAATAGATTATGAGTGGAGCTTTCCGGTAAAGGTGCCGGTTGAGTTTATTCTTTACAGAACGATTCTTTATTATCTTACACCACAAAGAAAAGAAAAATTGGGCGATGTGGATTTATACGTGTTAATGGGCGTTGATAAAGAAAAAGAGGACATCTATAAGAGCATGGATGATTCCTTTCAGAATTATATCATAAAGGGCAATACCCCTTTATGGAAGCTTTATGATGTAATGGGAAAGCCCTTTTACGATATGCCATATATAGCGAGATTAAAGAAAAAACAGCAGCCTAAGGCGGTGGGATACCTCCCTGATGACAGTACGGTTGACTGTGATATTAAGGTTATTTCTTTAGAGGATGATATATATGAGTTATCTGTCAATCTTGAAAATGATTTAAAAATTTTGAGAATCGATCCTTCCCTGCTTATGAGTATAGTGAAGGTGGAAAGGCTTTTGGGAATTGCGGATTGTGAATATGAGATGAAATATTTTTCAAACGGAACCTTAGGCGGAGATGATATCATACTTTTTTCCGAAGAAAATTCCTATATTATGACTGATGATATAAAACCGGGTACGAAAAAGGTAATATTCAGATATAAGATAGTTCATGTGGGAGAAAGGATGGGTGAGCCGTTAAAGAGAGTTTTCGACCTTTACAGTAAAACTCATGAGCTTTCCCACAAGATAGATGTTATTAAGTCTGAGGACTATGCAGTTGTAATGGAGCTTCAGGCAAAGATAGATGCACTTGACTTTACGATAGAGGCAATGAAGAATTCTACCTCCTGGAAGGTTACAAAGCCGATTAGGAGTATAAAGAGGAAGAGTAAAGATGATAATTAATGAAAATCCAAAAAGACTACTTGTTTTTTTCTTTTATGACAGAGATGGGGTAGTAGATAACTATATACCTTATATGCTTTCGGATATAAGCAAAAATGTTTCGGATATCATTGTGGTTTGCAATGGCAGGCTTGATGATGCAGGAAAAAAGACCTTTGAAAAATTTACGGACAGGATTATAGTTCGTGAAAATACAGGCTTTGATGTCTGGGCGTATAAAACCGGAATGGAAAGTATGGGCTGGCAGGCACTCGGAGAATATGATGAGATAATACTTATGAATTTTACCATGATGGGGCCTGTATATCCTTTTAAGGATATGTTTGATGCGATGGATAAAAAGGATGTTGATTTTTGGGGCATAACACAGTTTTATAAGACGGATTTTGATCCGTGGGGAGGTATGCCGGACGGATATATACCGGATCATATTCAGTCACATTTTATCGTGGCAAGAAGGAGCCTTGTTAATTCTGATATTTTCCATGATTACTGGGATAATATGCCTATGATAACCGGTTATATGGATTCCATAATCAATCATGAAACCAAGTTTACAAAGTATTTTGAAAAGGCGGGATATAAATGGCAGGTATATGTGGATGCGGAGGATTTCAGACCGCTTTCGTATCAGCCTGCTGTCGGCATGGCAAAGAGAATGATAGAGGAAAAGAAGTGCCCTATATTTAAGCGCCGTTCCTTTATGCAAAATTATGATGTTATACTGAACGAATCCTGCGGTCAGGAGGCTTATGAACTCTTTAAGTATTTGGACGAGAAAACAGATTATGATATGAATCTTATATGGGATAATCTTCTCAGAGTTGAAAATCAGGCGGATTTAAAAAGAAATCTTCAGTGGAATTACGTCCTTCCGTCAGATTATTCGAAAAATCCGACTGTTGCAAGGGATAAAAGGATAGCACTTGTAATGCATATTCATTTCATGGATTTAATAGAGGATTGTGCCGGATACGCTGCAAATATGCCTGAGCATACGGATATGTATATTACGACCAATACTGAGGAGAAAAAGGAAAAGATAATGGAAGAATTCTCCAAGCTTCGCTATAACAAGCTGGACGTAAGAGTTGTACCAAACCGCGGCAGGGACGTCGGACCGTTCCTTGTGGAATTCGCACCGTTCCTTTCCGATTATGATTATGTCTGTCACGTACATGACAAAAAGGCCGGACAGTCAAAGCCCGGTTCTATCGGTCTTTCCTTTGCATATAAATGCTTTGAGAATGTTCTAAAGTCAAGGGACTATGTAAATAACGTTCTTTCGGTATTTGAGGAAAACGAGAGGGCAGGACTCCTTTCACCGCCACCTCCAAATCATTCGGATTATTATTTCACTCTCGGTCTTGAATGGGGCAGTAATTATGAAAATACCGCAAGACTTGCAAAAGAGCTTGGAATGAATGTATCCATAAAAGAGGACAAGGAGCCTATAGCTCCGCTTGGCTCATTTTTCTGGGCAAGAGCAAAGGCACTTAAGCCTTTGTTTGATCACGGATGGAGCTATGAGGATTTCCCTGAGGAGCCTGTTTCGGACGATGGAACTATTCTTCATGCGGTAGAAAGAATCTATCCTTTCTCTGCACAGAGTGCAGGATATTATCCGGGATGGATTCTGTCTGAAAGCGGGGCTGCGATGGAGATAACCAATCTCAATCATATGCTGAGAAGCTTAAATGACATTATATTCTTCAAGGGCAAGGATGCGGGCGGATATGTGGACGTGCTCGCAAAGCTGAGCAGGGCATATGACTATGCTAACTCCGCAAGAAAAGGCGGATATGATGACAGCGGAGAGTCTAAGCTTTATGTGGCAACTGCCGCATCGGACTACAGCGAGGATACCGCAAAGAAGGTTAAGCCCCGTAAGGTGGATGAAGAATACATCTATGAATATACATTTGAAGATAATGAGTGGATAGAGAGACTTAGATTTGACCCTTGTGAGAACGGCGATATAACTGTAAAAAATTTACAATTTACAGTAGAAGATATAGGTGGTAGAATATTTTTGTATGATTTAAAGGATGCCGCATCAAACGGTATAAAGCTTTCGGACAGGCTGGTTTTTCTTACAAATGATCCACAGATACTTATTAATTTCAAGCATAAAATAAGAGTAAAAACGGTTACTGTAAAAGCCATTGTTTCCGGTACGGATGACGAAAGCTTAAATGAAGTAATAGAAAGGGCGAATCAGATTAAAAAGAAGGACAGATAGGACACGGCATATAATAGCCGGTTAAAGACGTGCCATAAAAACGGGAGGTATTCATGATGAAAAAAGGACAAAATAAAAGCAGACTTTTTGCTTTACTTCTTGCTTTTTTATTTACATTTACCATATCGATACCGAATTTCGGAATTATAGATGCAAAAGCGGAAGATGCTACGTATGATGATTCATATACCGGGCAGGATGATGTGGATTTATATCAGGGCTTTGAGGTTATTGACATAACAGATATAAGTGAAGAGCCTTTTTCGGATGAGGATTTACCGACAGAAGAATCGGATACGCTTATATTTGAAGAAAGCTCGATAAGTGTTGCAAACTCTGCTTCTTATATAAGGACCAAGAATTTTGATATATATGCCAATACATATATGAGAGACAGACTTACGGCTGATGAACAAATATTTTATGATAAATTGAAGAGTGCTTGTGACAACCTGCTTAAAACAACAAATAATGCATACAAAAGATCATACAGTACGGTGGATTCATCCAAGAGCAGCTATGTTGTATCTGAGACGGGGATACCGTTTACTAATCTTTCAAAGACGAGAGCGGTTGAAGTGGCGAGCATATTTGTGTTCCAGAATCCACAGTATTATTTTATAGGACCAAAGCTTCTAAATGACGGAAACTCATTTTGGTTTGCGTGCTATGATGAATTTGCTGACGGAAACAAAAGAGCGGGTATAACCGAACAGCTTTTTACGAAGCTGGATGGTTGGGTTCTTGAAATAAACAAAGAAGAAACAGATTATGATAAAGAGGTAATGGCAGATTATATAGTGTGCCGAAGTGCCATTTATTCCGATGATTCAAGTGTCCCTTATGCGGAATTTAAGAGTACGGGAGAGCTTAATTATTCCCAGACGGCATACAGCCACATCGTTCTTGGAAAAACTGTATGTGCGGGATATACAAAGACCTTTGAGATGCTTATGAATGCCTGCGGCATAGAGACGGTAGGTATTACCAGCACGGATCACGCATGGAACAGGATAAAGCTTAACGGCCTTTGGTACAATGTTGATACGACATGGAATGATATAGGTAAGGAAAGCTCAAAGGAATATTTAAATAAAACCGACAGAGAGATAATAAGCGACCATCTTCAGGAAAGCTATTATGATGATATAGCGCCTATATGCTCCACACCATTTACAAAGGAACTTCTTGATATCGGTTTTGTTTCAGTAGAAGGTATAAGTATTGAGCCGTCATCGGACGTAAAGCTTTATATTAATCAAAATAAGCTTTCGGAGGCGGTTTCGGTAACGGTTACTCCATCAAATGCAACTGATGCAGGCTATCACATATATACCTTGGACAGCAGCATTGCATCTTATTATAACGGAAAGGTATATGCCGAGTCGGCAGGTAAAACCGAGCTTGTAGCATGTACGGTAGATGGCGGAAAGACAGATAAACTTGTGATAGAGGTGTATGACAAATACACTAAGCCGAGTATGCCTACAGTATTAAGCAAGACCACTAATTCAATCACACTTAGAGAGATAGCAGGCTGTGAATACTCGATGGATAAAACGAAGTGGCAGAGCTCTACAACCTTTACGGGACTTTCGCCAAATACCGAATATTCATTCTATGCAAGAAGAGCAGCATCAGGTTATTATGAGGCGAGTGACCCGAGCTATGAAACGGTTATAAAAACCGAGGCTGAACCTTCCAAGGAAGAACCACAGAAGGATACACCTAAGCCGGTAACAACTACGGCTACCGTAAAATCAAACGGTATATATGTATCACAGGAAAGACCGACTATCATAGCAGGCTGTGTTACTGAAAAATCTGACAGCAGTGCGGTGGTTGAATACAGATGGATTGCCTGTGATGAAAAGGAGCCTGACAGATGGTTTGAGATAAGCCCATGGACGAAAAATTATGAGTGGGTAAGCTATACGCCTGAGAGTCAGGGCAATTATATACTTGTATGCTATGCAAGAGTTGTCGGAAATGAAGATGCTTCACTTATCCAATCCTCTGTAGGCGTGACCGCTCATCCGTATATAAAGGGCAAGTGCCAGATGCCTTATACAGGAGAAGGCGGGGGATATCTTATAGGAGTTGAATCCTTTGATAATCCAAACCAGTCATATAGATATGAGATGCTTATCCTTGACTGTACACTTTTAGCACAGGGACTTCCGGCATGGACCTATACAACCGGACAATGCGGTGTAGAAAACGGAAATGCTCTTTGGACCATATGGCAGCCTCAGTACGGATATTATTGGACATTGTTCAGAGTGTTTGATAAGGATGGAAATATGCTTGATGAAGAATGCTTCGGATTTGAAAATATTTATTAGGCATATGGGATGATTCGTCTGATTTGGCGTTTTATATATACAAATTAAAGATGAAAGGAAGATTTTTAATGAACACGAGAAAAAGGATACTATCAATACTCCTATGTATTGCCATGGTGTTTTCCTATGGAGGATATACACCTTTGGCGGCAGGAGAGGATGAATCGAATGAAGGACCGGGATATAGGCTTGACAACCTGAATAGTGCCATCGAAGAGATGACAGGTGAGACTTCCGATTCGAATGATGCTGTAGACCCCTTTATAAGCTATGTGGTAGTTGAAAACGAAAATGTTGATCCGGGAGGAGAACAGTTTGTACTCATCGGACTTAATGCAGGTGATGCACAGGGAGTGGTTCTTAACTATCAAAATGATACAACAGGCGAAGGCTATAGTGTGGCAGCAGATACATATGATAGTGAATCCGCACTTTTCAAGATAAATACGTCAGATATAACACAGGGTGTTTATACACTTAAATCAGTGGAGGTTATATATTCCGACAGAACTGTCATGCTGGATATACAGGAGACCGGAATCAGTGCAGTGTTTGGTGTAGGCGAGCAGGCAGAGGCAAATCCTGACGGAGTTATAGTTTCGGAAGGCGAGGATGAGATTTCCTCTTTGGTAATAACCGATGCTGATGGCAATGAGATATCCGCAGAGGATTTTTCGGAGGCTCTTTCAGGTGAAGAAATAACTGAAACAGATATCGGAGTAGGTTCAAAAAAAGGTAAAATTGTAATCGTTCTTGATCCGGGACATGGCGGTTCCGACAGTGGAGCAACCCGTACATGGAACGGTGTTACATACATGGAGAAAACACTTAATTTAAAGATTACCCAGTATTGTAAGGCTGAGCTTGATAAATACGATACCGCAGAGGTGTATATGACAAGAAACAGCGACGTATACCTTTCTCTTGCAGAAAGAACGGCATATGCCAATTCTGTAGGAGCGGATGTGCTTATAAGCTTTCACAATAACTCGGCATCAAGAGAAAGCGCAAACGGTGCAAATGTATATTATCCTAATGATAATTACAGACCGGAATTCAATGTAACGGGTAAGGAGCTTGCTACAACCATTGAAAACAAGCTGGTTGCACTCGGCCTTTATAATGGCGGAATACATACAAGAACCTCGGATGATCCGAGCTTTTCGGAATACCTGTATCCGGACGGAAGTACCTCGGATTACTACGGTATTATAAGAGGGGCTAAAGGCTATGGCTTTCCGGGACTTATAATCGAGCATGCCTTTATATCCAATCAGGCTGACTGCGAAAAATACTTAAGCTCGGAGGAGGCGTTAAAGAAGCTTGGAGTGGCTGATGCACAGGCTATAGCAGAGTTTTTCAAGCTTGCTGACCCGATTTATGAGGAAAACACAGCTTCGATAGTGGCTGCAAACGGTGGCAACGGAGCCTATACACTTATCGCTTCAAATGTCGGAGGAGCATATAATGTATCCTTCTGGGTAATCTGCGAATCCACAAAAGTAGAAAAAGAATACGGTGCGATGCAGGGAAGCGGAAGTGATAAAAACTGGTATGCGAATTTCAATGCAAATGACTTTGGAACTTCAGGAAAATACAAGATAGAAGCATATGTAAACAGAAAGGGCGGAGGCAGCTATAAGGTTGGAGAAACAACCATAGAAGTAACCGGAGTTGCCGAAGGACCGAAGATATCCGCATATAATGCAGATGGAGATAAAACAATTTTCCTTACAGCCGCCAATATTCCAAATGAGAATGCTGTTTCCAAGGTATGGTTCGATCTTACCACACCTGATGGAAAGACAGTAAAGCAGTATCAGGCGGCAAAGCAGGCAGATGGCAGATGGCTTGCGATGGTAGGTATAAAGGAATATAAACAAAGCGGTACATACAGTGTAAAAGCATATGACAATTACAACAATGAAAATAAGCTTATCGGTACAACCTCATTTAACATATCCGAGCCGACTGCTTCATCCATAAGTGTTGAGAATGTTAATTATAACAAGGGCACATTTGACATAGTAATACGTGGTGTCAGCGCTAAGGCGGGACTTGCTTTGGTAAGAGTACCTGCATGGACTGCACAGGATCTTTCCGACCTTCATTGGTATGTTGCGGAGGATGCCGGAAACGGTACATACATAGTGCATGCTGATATAAAAAATCATCAGAATCATTATGGCGTATACGCACTTCAGGCATATGTAATGGCTCAAAACGATATAGAGACAGTTCCGGTAAGCATCTGCTATAATCTTGCAGAGCCGACTGCATCAATCTGGCCTTATGATGTAGGGGACAATACAACCTTTATAATCGGAACGGAAAACATACCTTATGCAGGTGAGGTGGCAGGAGTAAAGGTAGCTATATGGAATGAGGGTATAACAGACCTTCACTGGTACGGAGCGATGCAGGATGAATACGGCAGATGGCTTGCCTTTGTAAATGTCGGAAATGATTACAAGAAGGCCGGAATATATTATGCGGATTCCTATGTAACCTACAAGGACGGAACGACGAGGGAGCTGGGTGTATGCTTATTCAGAGTTCACGAACCGACAGCAAAAAGTATATATGTTACAAATGTCAACGGAACGGCAGGAACCTTCGACGTAATCGTTTCGGGAGTTTCGTGTCCTTCGGGAGTAACGAGCGTAAGAATTCCTGCATGGACAGCAGCGGACCTTTCGGATTTGCATTGGTACAGTGCAACAAAGCAAAAAGACGGTACATATAAAACAACGGTAAATATAGTTAATCACAAAGGTCATTACGGAATCTATGTGATGCAGGCATATATAATGAGCGGTAACGGTGTAGAAACTGTTCCGGTAAGTACAGGCTATAATTTCAAGCAGTCAGACGAGACTCTTTATACCATAGAAGGTTCAAGCAGCACTACTGTTGACCAGATGGTGAAATACTACAAGAAAAATGCAACATATCCTGCGTTTTATGCCAATTCTGATGCGCCTACGATAGAAGATTTTTGTAAAATATACTATGAAGAATGTCAGGCTGAGGGGATAAAAGCGGAGGTGGCCTTCTGTCAGGCAATGAAGGAAACCGGCTTCCTTAAGTTTGGCGGGGATGTAAAGATAGAGCAGTATAATTTCTGCGGCCTCGGAGCTACAGGCGGCGGAGAGCCGGGACATAGCTTCGGCTCGGTAAGAGAAGGTGTAAGGGCACATATCCAGCATCTTAAAGCCTATTCATCAAACAAGGCACTTGCGAATCCTTGTGTAGATCCGAGATTTAGCTATGTAACGAGAGGAACTGCCCCTTACGTAGAGTGGCTCGGAATAAATGAAAATCCATACGGAAAGGGCTGGGCTGTCGCAGTAAGATACGGCTACAGTTTAAGAAATGATTACATAAGCAAGCTCTTAGATTTCTAAAAGAGCCGGTGACAGGAAGAGGTTTCAATGGGTAACGTAAAAAAAGAGAGATTAAAATATGTTGATGTGTTAAGAGTGCTTGCCATGGTTCCGGTTGTAGTGTGCCATTATACACGTTCACAGGAATACGCAGGCATAACATATCCGAATAAGTTCATGCCGGATGAATTCTTTTCAATATATCTCGGCAGCTTTGGAGTGGCGATATTTTTTATCCTTTCCGGAGTATCACTGATGTATACCTACGACGGTAAGCTTGATTTGAAGCTTTTTATAAAAAAGAGATTTTTAGGTATATTTCCGATGTACTGGATGGCATGGCTTACGGCATTTTTATACCTTTTTTACAAAAATAAGGGATTTTTCAACATAATACCGAGATGGAAGATTATTTATACCGTAATCGGCATGGACGGATATTTTAACTGGCTGGATCAGACCTTTTACCTTCTGGGAGAATGGTTCTTAGGCTGTCTTCTTTTGCTATATGTGCTTTTCCCGATATTGAAATGGGGAATCGAAAAGCATCCGTATATAACAGCGGTTATCATTATCGCCGTTTATTTTGTGGGAATAAGAATCTACCACGGAAAGATACCTTCAGGAAATTTCTTTTTATTCAGAGTACCTGAATTTGCTTTTGGAATGTACTTTGTTAAATATTTTAAGAGGGTTAAGCTCCCTGTTGGAATTATATGTACGATACTTCTTTTACTCGAGTGGTTCATGGATTTATCCCGGGTGGAGGTTGTCTATAAAAATACTTTGGTCGGAATAAGTGCATTTTTATGGATAGTATGGATATGCGGTTATATAAAATGGGATGCTTTTTTTAACGTATGTAAAAAGGTAGGCGCATACGGCTATGCGGTATTTTTAACACATCATTTTATAATACAGGAGATATGCTACCATTTCGGAGGAAGAGTGCTTGGGCTTTTGGAAAACTGTATTATGATGCTTTTATGCATAGTTCTTGTGGCATGGACATCATGGCTTTTGGTCTATGCGGATAAAAAGGTCAAGATGTTATTTGCATCAAAAAAGTAAAAGAATATTTAACCAATAGACATATCGAAATATTTGTTATAAAATAATATTCAGTAGATAGAAATATGTTTAAATACCGATGGATGACTTAGGAGAAGCTAAAGAAAATGACAGGAAAGAAAACCAGCAGAAGTAAGCATATAGACTTTATTGTTCTCGACCTTTTGTGTGTCGAGGCATCCTTTCTGCTCGCTTTTTTAATCAGGCTCGGTACTGACGGAAGCAGATTTTCAGACGGTTATACTTTGATAAACGGACTTATCATACTTGCACATGTTGCGATAGTGTTTTTTACCGAAGGTTATTCCGGTATCTTAAGAAGGGGTTATTGGAAGGAATTAAGAGCAGTTATTATCTACAATCTTGAACTTTTAGCCGTGGTACTTATGATACTCTTTTTCAGTAAGCAGTCAGCGGAATATTCACGTATAGTGATTGGTCTTTTCTTTGCCATAAATACGATTTTAATGTATATCATAAGGAGCTTAAGAAAGAGCTATCTCTGCAAGGTCAATATAAAAACCGGAAAGCTTTCCTGCATGCTTCTGATAACGGATTTTGCTCATGCAAAAAAGTTAATCGAAGGTCTTCAAACATACAACTACAGTTCATTTTTTGTAAAGGGCCTTGTAGTGATTGATAAGGATATGCAGGGCGATAAGATAGAGGATATACCGGTTGTTGCCAATGTGGACACCATGTATGACTATGTCAAGGAACATGTTATAGATGAGGTATTTATCGGAAGCGGTGATGAGGGACTTGGTACCATTACGGATAAGTTTTTATCGATGGGTGTTATGGTGCATATAAGCGTAAACAGGATAATCCCTAAGGTACCTAATCCGACACTTGAAAATATAAACGACTACACTGTAATTACAACCAGCATAAGCTTTATGTCCTTTAAACAAAAGGTTATAAAGAGACTTATGGATATAGTGGTATCCATCCCGGGTATTATAGCTACAGGCATACTTTTTGTAATACTCGGACCGATTATATATCATCAATCACCGGGACCTATATTTTTCAAGCAGGAGAGAGTAGGTAAGAACGGAAGAAAATTCAAGATATACAAGTTCAGATCCATGTATATGGATGCCGAGGAACGAAAGAAAGAGCTTATGGAGCAAAATAAGATGACAGGTCTTATGTTTAAGATGGATGACGATCCGCGTATAACACCTATCGGAAAATTCATAAGAAAGACCAGTCTCGATGAGTTCCCACAGTTTATCAACATATTTAAGGGCGATATGAGCCTGGTCGGTACAAGACCTCCTACAGTAGATGAATTCAAGCAGTATGATGCTCACCATAAGAGCAGATTGGCCATTAAACCGGGACTTACAGGGCTCTGGCAGGTATCCGGAAGAAGTGACATTACGGATTTTGAAGAGGTAGTACGACTTGACAATGAATACATAAGGAACTTTAGTATTAGCTATGATTTAAAGATAATACTTAAAACCGTAGCTGTTGTGTTTAAACGAGAGGGTTCGGTGTAAAAGTGTTAAAGGTTTATTATTGTAACAAATGCGACAAAACGATGTTTTTTCAATTCGAATTGGAAACAAATTGCAGATGGTGCGGCAAGGAAACATTGAAGCTCAATATGCCGTTTGAGGAATTTGTGGAGCTTGACCTTGATGAGAGAAAGGAATACATCGAAAAGGAAATGAAAATTAAAAAGTTTGGATTGGAAGAAGACAAAAAAGGCAATGATAATAATGACGGCGAGGACATTGATCCTATAGAATTCTATATTTAAAATTATACGGTGATTTTATGGACTTAAATGTTATAAATATTTTTCTGAGCATATTATTATTAATAGTATTACCTATATGCATAGGTAATACTATTTGTTATTTTTTAAAACAGGACAATGCTTTGTCAAAATGCTTTATAACAGGACATATAACCATGTGGGCGATATGCCAGCTTGTGGCAGTGCCGCTTATTCTTTTGAAGCAGTCTTTTTTAATTGTAGTGGTGCTTCTTTCATTTTTCTATGGTGGAATCTTTTTGTACAGTATAATAGCTCATAATGCAAGAAAAGGATTTAAGACCATGGTAACCGGTCTGACATATAAGGATATGTCAGACGGGAAAGGTAAGGCTGAGAAGACTTTGGATATGGTTTCGTTTGTCATTATGGTTTTCATGGTCCTTTTTATAGTTGTAGCAAGTATCGTACTTCAGCATACGGATGCAGATGATTCAAGGTTTGTGGTAAATGCGGTGGATATTGTAAGGACTAACAAGATGATGCTTACGGATGTAAATACCGGTAAGGAAATAAGCACATTTCTTGGAGATCTGAATAAGGATGTCACATCACCTGATGCAGTATATATTGCGTATATATCAAGGCTTACAGGAATTTATCCATCTATAATGATGCATACTATATTTTCGCCTGTAATCATGATTATGCTTGGAGTGATATATTGGATACTATCAGAGTATTTCTTTGGAAAGGAAATATTATACAGAAGCATATTTGTATGCTTTGCAATACTTTTAAATATATTTGGATATCATTCCTTTTATGCATCGGAAACATTTATAATGACAAGAATGTGGCAGGGAAAAGCCACGCTTGCGGGAGTAGGTATACCTGTTATGCTGTGGCTTTTCCTTGAGTTATATAAAAATGAAAATAAAGAAAGCTACATAATGCTTATTATAGCGGATATGGCAATGTGCCTGCTTAGCAATATGGGTGTTATAATCTGCGGTATTATGCTCGGATGCTTCGGGATTGCTTACGGAATAATTAAGAAGAGCTTTAAGATAACTGCATTTTTGTGGCTTATGTGTATAATCAATGTTGTGTATATAGGGATATCATATGTGATGTAGGTGATAAAATGGTTGAGTCTGTTAAAGAGATGTACAACTGGATAAAGCTTTATTATCCTGATATGGTTTATGTATGTATAATGATTGCAGCGGCTATATATCTGTTTGTATGTAAAAAAGAGGATAGAAGGAGTGTTATCTCTCCGATTATAGTAATTCTAATCTGTATACTTAATCCTGTTATATATCAAAAGCTTTTAAGCCGGATGGTTTATTGGCGTATGTTTTGGATGATACCGGATGCGATAATTATAGCTTATGCAGCGACGGATATAATTAAAAGATGCAATAAGGTAACTGTAAAGATGGTTTTACTTGCATCTTTCATATCTGTAATTGTTATAACCGGAGTATGTATGTATAACAGGGAAAATTTTGAGCTGATTCAAAATCCTCAAAAGGTTACTGCGGATACTGAGGAAGTATGTGATGCCATACTATCCATAGACAAGCATCCGAGGTGCGTACTTCCGTATGATATGTATAGTGAGGCAAGGCAATATAACGGAGATATAGAGCTTATGTATGGAAGAAATGCTGAAGGCTATATAAATAAGCTTGATGAAAAATACTGGTATGTCTTCTATGAGCTTTTCTTGGATGAACCGAATTATGAATATGTATTCTCAACGGCGGCAGCAGATGGTTATAATTTTATAGTAAACACCAAGGATAAACCTGTTGAGGAAGAGGTACTTATAAAGTATGGGTATCTTAGCAGTATGCCGGCGGGAGAGTATGTGGTGTACTATAGATAGTGAATCCTTGCAATTAATATTTGCTTATGATAAAATAACTATGCTATATTTAAGTGTATGCAAATAATCAGGAGAAAAAAGATGAATTATATTATATTTGGCGGTTCAGGGTTTATAGGAACACACCTTATAAATTTACTTAAATCGGAATGTATCAAAGATGGAGACAAAATATATAACATAGATATAGTTATGCCGGGAGAAGAAGGTGTGGTTCCGGGCGTTGTTGAAAAGATAGAAGGGGTAGAGTATATTAGAGCAGATGTCAGAAAGCCTCTTGATTTGGATATTAAGATAACGGATAAGGATATAATATTTAATCTTGCAGCAGTACACAGAACACCGGGGCATGCCGATAATGAATATTTTGAGACTAACATAAAAGGTGCTGAAAATGTAACTGCTTATGCAGATGAACATGGTATCAATAAGATACTTTTTACAAGTTCTATAGCACCATATGGAGCTGCAGAGGAGCTTAAGACTGAGGATACTCTGCCTACACCAAATACTCCTTACGGAATAAGTAAGCTTGTAGCTGAGAAAATTCATACAGCATGGCAAAAAGAAAATCCAAAGAGAGAATTAACCATAGTAAGACCGGGAGTAGTATTTGGAAAGGGTGAGCATGGTAATTTTACAAGACTTTACAAGGGGCAGAAGAAGCATTATTTCTTTTATCCGGGAAGAAAGGACACAATTAAGGCTTGCATATATGTTAAGGATTTAGTAAGGTTCATGAAGTATCGTCTTATAGATAATTCATTTCCGGGAACAGATATATTTAACTGCACATATGAGCCTGCATATAACATAGAGCAGATATGTAATACTATGCAAAGAGCAACCCGTATGAAGAGACATATAATGCTTGTTCCAAGCTTTTTACTTATGAGTGCTGCGACAGTTCTTGGACCTGTAGGTGGAAAGAAACTCGGGCTTCATCCGGCGCGTGTTAAGAAGCTTATGGTATCGACAAATATATGTGGAAAGAAGCTTGCAGAAAGCGGCTTCAAATTCAAATACACTTTTGGACAGGCATTAAGAGACTGGTATATAGATTGCGATAGAAAAGGATTGGAATAGTAAATGAGGGATATTAAGGTTATAATTGCTGCACATAAGAATTATCAGATGCCTAAGGATGAGATGTATGTACCGCTTCATGTCGGAGCAGAGGGCAAGACTGATGAAGAGGGTAATCCGCTTGACCTTGGATATGTAAAGGATAATACAGGTGATAATATATCCGATAAGAATGCGGAATTTTGCGAATTAACCGGATTATACTGGGCATGGAAAAATCTTAAAGCTGATTATATCGGACTTGCGCATTACAGAAGACATTTTGTGATGAAGAGAAAGGGCAACAAGTGGGATAAGGTTGCAAATAAAAAATTCATAGATTACGAATTTGAAAAGCACGGAGTGGATGTAATTCTCCCGAAACCGAGAAATTATTATATAGAAACAAATTACAGCCAGTATGTTCATGCACATCATGCTGAGGATCTTGATACTACTAAGGAAATAATAGAAGAATTATATCCGGATTGTCTTGATTCCTGGAATGCAGTTATGGAAAGCACCAAAGGTCACAGATTCAATATGTTTATAATGAAGTATGACCGTTTTAATGAATATATGGACTGGCTGTTTGGGATTCTTTTTGAACTTGAAAAGCGCCTTGACATATCCGAATATACAGATAATGACAAGAGGGTATTCGGCTTTGTTGCCGAAAGACTTCTTGATGTATGGATTGATACCAACATGATAGATTATTTAGAACTTCCTGTTGAATTTATGGAAAATGAAAATTGGATTAAGAAGGGCAGCAAATTTCTTAAGAGGAAGTTTGTAGGCAAGAGCGAGAAAAATGTGAGTCATGTGGAGTAGAAGATAGTGCAAAGCAAAGATGCAGATGTTGATTTAGGAAAGTCAGTTCTTGGTGAATGATAGATTTTTGCATAATAATTTCACAGCATGAAATTATATTGTAGGAGGCGGCTTACAAATGGATTTTAGGGTAGGTGTTGGAAAATCTGATTTTGCTGCGCTTAGGGAATCAGGTAATTACTATGTTGATAAAACGGAATTGATATATGAACTTATTAACGATACTGATAATGAAGTTTCGCTATTTACCAGACCGAGAAGGTTTGGAAAGACACTTATGATGAGCATGATGGAAAACTATTTCAGCATACGGAAAAATAGTGAAAGTATTTTTGAAGGGCTTGCCATAACGAAATACGTGGATTTCTGTAAGAAATGGATGAATCAGTATCCGGTGCTATTTGTTTCTTTTAAGGATGTTGAGGGAGAAACCTTTGATGGCGCATATGAAATGCTTAAGGTTCGACTTGCAGATATTAGTAAGGATTTATCTTATTTAGCAAGTTCTGAGCAAGTCAATAAGTATGATTGTGAAGCCTTTGATAGACTTCAATCAGAAAAAAGCACACCTGCAGATGTTAAGAATTCTCTTAAGACGATTATGCGTATGATGAATGATGTTTATGGAAAGAAAGTTATTCTATTGATTGATGAGTACGATGTGCCACTTGCAAAAGCAAGTGAGAAAGATGCTACAAAAAACGGGTACTATTCAAAGATGCTTGATGTTATAAAGGGTATTATGAGTACTGCTCTTAAAGATAATGAGTTTCTACAGTTTGCGGTAATTACAGGATGTCTTCGTATTGCAAAAGAAAGCATCTTTACAGGTACCAATAATTTTGCATCATATTCTGTATTGGATGAGGATTTTTCAAATTATTTTGGCTTTTCTGAAAATGAGGTGGATGCAATCCTTGAGGCAGCAGATTGTAAGGAAAAAGCTGATATTATCAAAGAGTGGTATGATGGCTATATATTTGGAAATAGCTATGTATATTGTCCATGGGATGTTATAAATTATTTA
Source organism: uncultured Lachnospiraceae bacterium (assembly GCA_902788555.1). Classification (GTDB taxonomy): domain Bacteria; phylum Bacillota; class Clostridia; order Lachnospirales; family Lachnospiraceae; genus Coprococcus_C. Next base: position 19,244 of record CADAKQ010000015.1, on the reverse strand, counting down.
TCAGCTTTAAAAAAACGAAGAAATGCAAGACCTAAGAATTATTGGAAGAATACCAGCCATAATGGCATTTTGCTAACTTTTGTAAAACGAACAGATTTTGATGTTGCAGACAAATTTGAAACTCTTCTAAATGGTGGAACTATTACACAGACAATCACGGATGAGTTAACATATGATACTCTTCACTCATCAGAGGATAACCTTTGGAGTGTTCTTTTGATGACAGGCTATATAACTAAGGCAAAACCGGACGAAAGTAACGATGATACAGTTGTTCTGAAAATTCCAAATAAAGAGATTTCATCAATATTTGAAGATGCGGTAGCTAATTTTTTTACTGAAACAGTAAATACTGATTCTATAAATGAGCTTTTAGATACCTTATGGGATGGAAATGAAGAGCGGGCATCAGAAATATTGTCTGAACTTTTATGGGAAACTATCAGTTACAACGATTATCATGAAGATTATTACCATGCGTTTCTTGCCGGAGTATTTGTGGGAAGAGGATACAGTGTCGAGTCAAATAAGGAAAAAGGGCTTGGAAGACCTGATATATTTTTGAAGGATAGAAAAAACAGAAGGGCAATTATCATAGAGGCAAAGAAATCAGATAACGATGCCGATATGGAAAAGGATTGCGATAAGGCAATAAAACAAATTAAAGATGAAAAATATGCTAAGGGAATAGAAGGTTATGAGCAGATACTTTGTTACGGTGTGTCTTTCTTTCAAAAAAAAGCAAAGATAAAACTGATAAAAGCGAGGCATAAGTAGCTGGAGGTAATGATAATACACACCACTGGGAACTTTATTGAAATAAGTACGGATAAGAAGTTTGTAGGTAAGAGCGAGAACAATGTGAGTCATGTGGAGCAGAAGATAATGATTGATGAAAATATTAGACAACTTCAAAAAAAAGAAATGGATATATTAAATGCGTTTATTTCTGTTTGCGAAAAAAACAAACTTAAATATTATGCGGTAGGAGGAACACTTCTGGGGGCAGTCCGCCATAAAGGATTCATTCCATGGGATGATGATATGGATGTGGCAATGCCGAGAAAAGATTACGAAAAATTCCTACATATATTTTATAAGGACTTACCTGAAAATATTAAGGTATTACATTATACAAATGGAGAAAATGTTTATTTTTATCCAATGAAGCTTCAAAATATGGATGTAAAAGTAACTGAACAAAGACTTGAAGAAACAGATAGCATAAGTTATCTTAGTATAGATGTTTTTCCAATAGATGGATATCCGAATGAAAGATCTAAACAGGCTTTATATAAACTGAAATATTATTATTATAAAATGTTAATCGGCTTTTGTAATGTTAATATTTTAAGAAAAAATGTTGATAGACCATTTTATGAAAGAGTTATTATTAAGTTTGCAAAGCTCTTTAGATTGAACAGAATACTTAAGTTAAAAAAGCAACAGGATAAATTTGATAAATTGTTGAAGAGTACAATGGGTGAAGAGTGCAAACTTGTAGGAGATATTTCGGGTGCTTATGGATTCAGAGAGTTTGTTCCGGTTAGTTATTTTGGGAAAGGTACGAAACTTGATTTTGAAGATATTAAAATTAATTGTCCATGTAAGTATGATAAGTATTTGAAAAGAATATATGGTGATTATATGCAGCTTCCTCCTGAAGATAAGAGAGTTGCAGGTCATTTAAAAATAGTAGAATAAAGGGATTTGATGTATGGAAAAAAGCGTTCTTATAATGATGGCAACATATAATGGAGAAAAATATATAGAAGAGCAAATTGAAAGTATAATTAATCAGACATATGAAAACTGGAAATTAATTATCCAAGATGATGGCTCAGAAGATAAAACTGTCCAAATTATTAATTATTTTTGTAAAAAAGATAGTAGGATTACGTTTAGAAAAAACGATACATCTGTACATGGAGCGTTTTCTAATTTTCATTCTTTAATAAATTATTGCAAGACACTTGAAAAATATGATTATTATATGTTCTCTGATCAGGATGATATATGGTTTAATAATAAAATTGAGTTTTTTGTGGATTATTTTCATAAAGAAAGCAAAGAATCAATTCCTTTTTTTTGCTATGCAGATTTAAGTTTAATTGATGGTGACGGAAAAAAAATAAATGATAGTTTGAATTCAATATGGAAAATTGATGGCAAAAACAGAGTCAGTTTATTCTTCTCGCATAAAGTTTATGGATGCAATATGATGATAAATGAAAAACTATTCAGGATTGTTCCGGAATTGGATATAAACAATATAAACATTAATATTATGTCACATGATAATTATTACGCAAAATTTGCTGCTGTATTTGGGGGATTCGCTTATTTGAATGTTAGTTTAATGGATTATAGAAGACATGATAACAATGAAACTGCAAATCAAAAATTCACAGTGGATTTTAAAAGATTATTATATAGAGTATCACATATAAATGATTTAGCGAAGAAACATGCTAATATTTATAATCAGACATTAGTAACAATAGCTATGTTAAAAAAGAAAAAATTAAATAACAAACAAAGAAAATTTATAGATGTTATGGAAACAGTAATTAAAACCGGTGGATTTAAGGCTTTAAAGTTTTGCAGTGCTAATAAGGTTTTATGGGGTAATAGAATTGAAAACATTAGTAGAAAATTGATTTTGACACTTGGAATTTATAGAAAATATTTAATTGATGAAAGTGATATTGATTTATGAAATTTAGCATTATTGTTCCGGCACACAATGTTGAAAGATATATAGTGGACTGTGTTGAAAGTCTTCTCAAACAAACATTTCGTGATTTTGAGATTATTTTACTTGACGATTGTTCTACAGATAAAACATTAAAAATAATATATGAAAAATATAATGATAATGAATTAATAAGAGTTGTAGCCAATAAAGAAAATTTGGGGGTTTCCAACACAAGAAATATTGGTTTAGAAATGGCTAAAGGAGAATGGATAACATTTTTAGATGCAGATGATTGGCTTGAATGCAATGCTCTTGAAAAAATCAATGGATATATAAATAGATATAATGATGTTGATTTGATACAAAGTAATCTTATGGTACATGATGCAAGAGGAATATATAGATATCAAGAATTATCCGAACTGGTTATTGAAGAAAAAAAGCAAGTAATAGAATCTATTATTTCGGTGAATTATGGGATTAAAAAATATGGGAAATATGGTAATTGTAGATGTGCGGGTGGAAAATTCTACAAAAACGAGTTAATAAAAAAAACTAATGTTAAATTTAATAGTAAATTATATTTATTTGAAGATGGTATTTTTAATTTGCATATGTATAAAGCAGCAAATAAAATACTTATTGTAAATGATGCTTTTTATAACTATAGGCGTATTTCAACATCCGGAACAAAAAAGTATAGTAAAGAAAAAGAAATTCAAAATAAATTAATTTTACAAGAGATAGGTGCTTTTATCAATAACGACAAAGCGTATTTAATGAGTTACTGTTATTGCATATATGATTTTTTGATTAATGAAATATATAATTTCGCCGGAGTGAAAGAATATAATAATAAAATTCATAATGTGAAAAGAATAGTAAATAAAAATAGAAATAAAAAAGCAATTCGATATATTGACGTGAAGAATTTAGGAAAAAGGGATAAACTTTTTTTATTTCTAATTAATCATAAAATGTATGTAAGTTTATATTTAGCTATCTTTTTCATAAAAAAATATATAGATAATTAGTTTGGAGAAAAAAATGGGAAAAATTTTAACAGTATCAGTAGCAGCATATAATGTTGAGAAATATATTAGAGAGTGTTTGGATTGCTTTATTTTTCCTGAAATATTGGATAAAATAGAAGTTATGATTATAAATGATGGTAGTTCTGATAATACACAGATTATTGCCGAAGAATACCAAAATAATTATCCAAACACATTTAGGGTTATTAATAAAGAAAATGGTGGTTGGGGTTCAACAGTTAATACAGGAATAGAATATGCAAATGGAAAGTATTTTAAACAATTAGATGGTGATGATTATTTTGATAAAAATACAATTATAAATTTTATTCATTTACTAGAAATCCATAATGAAGATTTGATTTATACAAATTATTTGTCTTTTGATGATGAGACGGGAGAAATAATTGATAATATTAATGTACATGATGAATTATCTCAAAAAAATATTAAATTAAAAGATGTAGCATTTGATTTTACTATTGCCATGCATGCGTGTACGTTTAAAACTGATATCTTAAAGAAAAAAGAAATGTCTATTACAGAACATTGTTTTTATACTGATATTGAATATATGTTAAAAGCGTTGGTAAGAGTACAGGAAGTTTATTTTGCACCTATAAATGTTTATTGTTACAGATTAGGCAGAATGGGTCAGAGTGCAAGTATTGAAGGATTAAGAAAACATTACAAAGAACATATAAAAATTGTTTATAAACTATTATATTTTTATAACAATTTAAATGAATGTGAAGAAATAAAAAAAATAGTATATGACAGAATACTTTTAATGATTGATTATCAGTATTATATTTTTATGAATCTTAAACCTAACGGTGCTCACGCTTTAGAAATGAAAAAATTTGATCAAAAAATAAAAATTAATTATCCTAATTTCTATAATACTAATCGAAACAGGGTGAAGGTGTTTAGATTGATTGGAAGACTAAGCTATCCATTTATAGTGTATAGAAAATAATAGAGATCCTTAATGTATAATATATGGAGAAAATAAATTGGGATGAATGAGGTAAAATACAAGAAAAAAAATATAATTAAAATATTTTTGGATATTTATTTTTTCGTTATTTTAGGTTTCTTTCTTTTTGACCGTATTTTTACAATTACAATATGGCATGATTCATATAAAATAGCTAATTATATTTGGAACAAAGCGAACTTGTTCTTTTTTGGTGAATTCATGTATTATGTTTTGGTTTGTGCCATAGCAAGAATGCTTGTTGAGAAAAAAAATCTAATCAGGATTTTGTTTTGTTTGATTATTATTGTGGTTTCATATAATTCATACAAAAGTAGTGGGGAAGTATATATTTATATAGTTTCTCTTTTGATAATTTCTGCTATGGGTGTCGATGCAAAAAAAATTCTATTATTCTCAATTATAATAGAGAGTTTAATATTGGTTCCAACTGTTTACGCAGCTTTAAAAGGTTTTATAATAAATGAAATTGAAATCGGAAGAAACAGAGAGTATTTAGGATTTATTTGGACTACTTTGCCTGTTATACTATTTTTTTATATTATTCTTGATTGGATTGTAATTAAAAGAGGTAATATAAACTTATTTGAACTTTTATTTTTAAGTAGCATAAATATATGGATGTTTATTAAAACGGATACTCGTATGACCTTTTTGCTGTTTTGTTTTTATATTACATTTTTCTTTTTTATAAAAAGACGTGAAAAGAAGATTGCTAATTTAAAAATTCTAAAAAAAACATATTTGTTTTTGCCATGGATAGCTTTTACGTTTATTTATATATTAACAGCTAATTATAGCGAAAATAATAGTTTAATGATAAAGCTTAATAAAGTATTGTCAAATAGATTAAGACAATGTAAATATTCTTTGGATTTGTATGGTATTAGACCTTTTGGACAATCAATAAAATGGGTGGCAACATCCAATGCATCAGCTGATAATCCTGCTACATATGTAGATACCGCATATTTACAAAGTATGTTACTTTATGGTTGGATTATATTAGTGATTTTTTTGATTATGTATTCCTATTTATTATTTAAATCTTATGAAAAAGGATTATATACATTACTATTTGCAATTATTATTACAATAGTATTTGGATTGACTGAACAACAAATGCTTATGATACAGTATAATACTTTGTTACTTTTGTCTTTTGCGGATATAAGTAATCTAAAAAAAAGAAGATTAAATTATGTTTACACAAACATTATTGTTTGATGTGAAATTTTTAAAACATTATATATATGAAAGGATTAATATGGAAAGAAGTAAAAAATTCTTAACACTTGCTAGTGTCTTGGCTGCTTTTTCGGTCATTGTTATGCATACTAATGAAGTGTTTTGGTCGTTTAGTACTGAGCATTATTGGATAACTGCCAATATAATTGACGGCGTTTTTTATTTCGCTGTTCCTGTTTTTTTTATGATAACAGGAACAACACTCTTAGATTACAGTGAAAGATATAATACGGCAGTATTCTTAAGAAAAAGAATCATAAAAACATTTATACCGTTTGTTGTTTGGAGCATTATTGGAATTGTGTATTTCATACTGACAAATAGAATTGAATTGAACCAGCTTTCACTCAAATTTATAATAAAATCAATAACTGATTGCTATCCAATAAATATTTTTTGGTTCTTTCAACCTCTTTTTTGTGTATATTTGGCAATTTCGTTATTTGCTGCGGTAAACAATAAAAAAACAACTTATACTTATGTTGCTGCTGTGGGATTAGTAATTAATCTTTTTATTCCGTTTGTTATTAATGTATTTAAAATTGATTATTCATTTCCGATTAGTGTATCCGTGGGAAGCGGATATTTGTTTTATGTTGTTGTAGGATGGCTTATTGCAAATACTGATATTAAAATTATCTATAGGATAATAATTTATATATTTTCTATAATAGGATTATTTATTCAAATAATTGAAACATATGGTGCTTCTGTTAAAAAATTGTCAATAAAAAAAACCTATAAAGGATATAATAATATCCCGGCTGTATTATATTCTATAGGAGTCTTTGTATTTATTAAGTATTTTTCAGAAATAATAAAAAACAAAACAATATGGGATATAGTAAAGTTTCTCGGAAAATTTACTTTTTGTACATACTTATTACAATGGTTTATAATGGATTATGTTAAAACACCTTTTAGCATAAATGTATACTCTATGTGGTATAGACTAGGGTTTCCTATAATTGTTTATATGACGGTAATTGTTGTGGTAGGAATACTAAGAGTAATTCCTGTTGTAAAAAGAATAGTTCCGTGAATTATTTATTGAATTATTTATTGAATTATTAAAGGAGATAATCATATGGTTGTATTACCTTTATTGTTTTTTGCTTTGTTTAACTTCACATTTGTTATGATTTCAAAAAAAACTTTTGGAAAGTGCTTGCCTGTTTCAATGATTGCGGCAACTTTTATAGTTTATTTTAGTCAATATTTTTTTCGTACATTTAATATAGGATTTTACATAATCGAGATAACTGCTTTTTTATCTATTCCTTGTTTTGTTTTACAAAAAAATAAAAAAGAAAATAAAAAACTTTTGTTTTCGATGGGTTTTATTTCATTTGTTATAATATATTTGTTATATATGATTATAGATTACAACAGGCGTTTTGTGACATTTGATGAATGGTATCATTGGGGGATGATGGTAAAAGAAATGTTAAGACTGGATAAATTCTATTCAGTTGTTCAGTCTAATTTGCATATTCATAAGGATTATCCGCCGTTTATAAGCGTACTGGAAATGATTTTTTGTAAGATGTCAGGAGGATATTCGGAAGCAAAAACATCCATGGCATTGCACATATTTACATTATCTTTTATTCTGCCTTGTCTTTTAGAAAAGGTAAGTATTGAAAATATTAAACTAAACAAAAAAATCATTATTTCTGTATGTTGTTTTTTTCTATCCTTGAGTATAATTCTTATCTTTGACCCATGGTGGGCAAGGATATCAACAACTATTTTAGTTGATATTGTAATTGCTGTTATTTTTGCGTATTCATTTCTGACAATATGGTTTATGGATAAGCTTAATATTTTTGATGTCATATCACTTGTTTTGATTAATTCCGCTATGATAATGATTAAACAGGTTTGTTTGGGCTTTTTAATAGTAATAGGATTACTTTTTGCCATTAAATGTGTATATAGTACTCCTAAATTAAAATGGGTGTTGACATGGTTGATTATCATAGGAATTCCTTTGGCAAATTACAAAATCTGGGGCTTGTATGTGAGCAAACTTGGAATTGTCGGACAGTTTGATATGAAGGCAATAAGTATTGAAAGATATTTAGGGATTTTTATTGGAAATGAACAGGGGATTGAGAGAGATACACTTATTAATTATTTTAGAGCTCTTTTTCAAAAACCAATCAATTCATTGGAATGGTTTCCGATTACATATGTATCAGCTTTGGTATTGATTTATGCAGCTATTATTTTTTTGAATATTAAATTTAAGGATGATCTCGGGAGAAAATCAGCTGCTATAATAGGGGTTGTGTTTACCTGCGGAACAATAGGCTATGCATTTATGATGTCTGTATTATATTTGTTTTGCTTTAATAAAGTTGAAATGAAAAATCTGGCAAGCTATGACAGGTATATGGCTTCTTATGTACTTGGGGAAGTGTTGATATTAATAATCATTTATATTATGATAATAAGTAAGAAAAATGAAATATTCTGGAGTATAAAAAAATTATTTTTGATAACGCTTGTATGTATGTTTTTAAATTCGGATAATATTTTTTATATGGCTCCGCAAATGTTGAGAGAAAATACGCATAAAATATATGAAGAATATGCTGATTACCTAAAAAAAAGAGTTGAACCGGGTTCTAAAGTATTTATTATATATGATGCTGAAAAGACAGATCAAAATTGGTATGGCCCAATGCAAATATATATAAATTACTATGACAACGATCTGGTTGTTGATTATAATTATAATGATGCTTTTGTCGTTGATTTATCTGATGAAAGTATAAAAGAAAAAGTGGTGGATGAGATTTTGAAAAATGATTATCTGTATGTCATAAATGTAAATGATAATATTAACAGTAATCTTGTTGGATTGTTAGGAAGAGAGTTTAGCGAAGATACAATATATAAAATTGATAAATCAAATGAAATATACCTATATGAGGTTGAATAAATGGAAAGTAATAAAAAAAATTTAATTGATTTGTTTGAAAAAAATAAATTATGGAGTTGCTCAAAATTTGTACTATCGCTTGTTGCTGTGTCTTGTAAGAATGTAATAAGATATGAACAGATTATTTATGGGAATGCATTATTGTTTGTTTTTCAAATTGCGTTGTATTATTTTGTATTCTGTTTATTTGAAAAGATAGGGGAATTATTTATTGATTATTTAAATAAAAATGACAGGATAAATAAAACTAAATATTTTTGTTTTTTTATTATATTAATTATTTCATATTCTGTTTTTCTATTTATTTACTATCCTGGGACATTTGGGTGGGACACTACTAATCAAATTATTGATTACATAGATGGAATAACCGAATTTAGTGAAACATACTCGGGACCATCAACTATTGCAAATTTAAATAATCATCATCCTTTTTTAGATACACTTGTTTTTGGCTTCTTTTTTAATTTGAATAGAAGTGAATTAGGAATTTTTTTGTATACTTTAATACAGATAACATTATTTTCTGCTCTTTTTGCATGGGTATTAACCGTTATGCAGGGTGAAAGATTATTTCAAACAAAAAAACCTCATGTTCTAATTAAATTGACCTTGTTTTTTTGGGCATTTATGCCTTTTGTTGATATATATGTGATAACAATTCTTAAAGATACTTTATTTTCAATTATGTTTATAATGTATTTTGTTAATTATTTGCTTTTTATCAGAAAACCGAATAATAAAAATATTATTGCATTAATATTTTTATCAATATTAGTATCAGTGACAAAAAAAACAGGTATATATATTGTGATAATATCCAATATATTATTATTGTTCTCGGATGATATAAAGATTATAAAAAAATATTTAATATATATAATTTCAAGTTTTTTATTGCCAATCTTGATTATATTTGTATTTTTTCCTAAGATTATTTTTCCTAAGTATAATATTTATCCGGGTGGACCGCAAGATATGTATGGAACGTTATTTCAACAAACCGCAAGAACTGTGGTTTTGTTTGAAGAAGAATTTACTGAGAATGAGAGAGAAAAAATTAATAAGGTATTTGATTATGATATTATCAAATCAAACTATGATAATAACACAACAGATCCTATAAAAAACACGTATAGATTAGATGTACGACGCAATGAATTGATAGACTACTTTAAAATATGGCTTAAACATGGAGTAAAGCATCCTATAGTTTATATGCAAGCAACTTTGGGAACTTGTGGAGGTTTTTTTACAATAGATAAACCTATAAATTACTATAATAGTATGGCTGGAAATGACATTTTAAATTTGAATAATAACATAATAACAAAAAATTTAAGAGTTTATATAGATAATTTATATAATTATATGACAGAATTACCATTGTTAGGATTACTCTTTCAAATAGTCATATATATATGGTGGATTCCAATTTGGACATTATTGGTTGGCATTAAACATAAAGATAAGAAGATATGTTTAATGTTGACACCTATTATTGTTTCTATACTTATGTTGATAGTTTCACCGTATACGGGACATAGATATGCTATACATCAAATTTTTGTATCCCCAATTGTTTTATATTTGGGAATTATGAAATCAGCAGATAACAAAAATGTTAATTGCTAAACATATATTTTTTTATTAAATACATATTTATGGAGATAAAATAATTATGAAACAGTCTGATAAAAGCAAAATGGATTCTATGGTTCAAATCCTACGAATTATAGGGGCATTTATGGTTATTGGCACACATATTAAAGTTGGAAATTATGTAGAGGGTGTTCCAAGTTATTCAAGAACAGTTATTTCTTGTTTTGTCGGTGATGGAGTTGCTGTTTTTTGGATGATATTAGGTTTTTTCTATTTTAAAAATAACGATTATAAAAGAAAAATCAGTGTTATGATAAAAAAAATAATTATTCCAATGTTTTTATATTCGTTAATTATGTTTTATTTTTATGATTTTATAATCGGAAACGATAGTACTATACTTGAAAGTATCAGACATTCCAAGGAAGAATATATATACTTAATTAAAGATGGATTGTTAAAATGGAGAAATGTCGTTCCTGGTGCCGGACATTTTTGGTATTTATATGTATATGCTTTAGTTGTGATTTGCTATCCAGCGTTGAGCGGAATTAAACAGTACTGTGATTCAATAAAAAATGGTCAAATTAAATTGATTATTATTATGTTCTCTATGCTGATTTTTAATGATTTATCCTTTAATGGTTTCTTTGAATTTTCGCATCATACATTTGGTGGAATGATAGGAGGTGCAATATGGGTTCTAATAGGGGATATAGTTTACAGGAACAGAGAAAAAATAAATTTTGTTTGTGGTATTATGGGTTTGACTATATTTGTTGGAATTAATTTCTTTAGAGCATTTATACAGTATAAGTGTTATTTTAGAGAGGATATAACTGATGAACCGTTATTTTGGTATACAAGCTATGCCGTAATAAGTGTATTGGGTATTTCTATGTTCGTATTTGGGTGTTTAAATTTTTTGGATAATACTTTCTTTTCAATAATTATAAATCATATTGGGAAAATGACATTTCCTGTTTATATTGTACATATGTGTATAAGAGATTTTTTAAACTCAAAAGGCTATAATGCTAAAATAATACTTAGGTTTGGCAATGGAGGTTTGGGAATTTTAAAATATGAAATAGTGTATACATTGATGATTTTTTTGCTTTCTTTATTTGTTAGTGAGTTATTATTTTTAATTAAGCTTTTAATAAAAACAATTATTAAAAAATAACTTGAAGAAGTGATAATAAATACTAATATATAGCTTTAGCAGTATATTTGTTTTTAATGTTGACAGAAAAAACAGAAATTGTATAATATGTTGTGGATTTTATGTGTATTTTTTGATTTAATAGATGAGGTAAGAGATGAGTTCGGAAAATAAATCCGTAAAAATGAATATGGTTATGAATGCATTGCTTACAATTTCGGGCTTTATCTTTCCTTTGATAACATTTCCATATGTTTCAAGAATACTACTTCCGGAAGGAACAGGAAAGGTAGGTCTTGCTACATCTGTAATAATGTATTTTTCAATGTTTGCCAGACTTGGAGTTCCTATGTATGGTGTTAGAGCATGTGCAAAAGTTAGGGATGATAAAACTGAACTTTCAAGAACTGTACATGAGCTGCTTTTTATTAATTTTTTTATGGTTTTAATAGTATACATACTATTTGTTTTTTCTATATGTTTTGTGCCAAAATTAAGATCAGAATCAACACTTTATATCATTATGGGTATTACTATACTTTTAGATTCGTTAGGCGTTGAGTGGCTTTATAAAGGACTTGAAAAATATACGTACATAACTGTGCGCTCTTTGATTTTTAAAACTATATCATTTGTAGCATTATTTATTATGGTAAGAACGCAAAGTGATTATGTAATATATGGTGGACTAACAGTTTTTGCCGCATCTGCTTCTAATATTTTAAACTTTATTAACTTACGGAAATATATATATATAAAATCTGTAGGAAAATATAATTGGAAAAGACATATAAAGATGGTACTGGTGTTCTTTTCAATGTCTGTCGCAACAAATATATATGCGAATTTGGATACGGTTATGCTTGGCTTTATTAAGGATGATGTTGCTGTAGGTTATTATAATGCGGCGGTTAAGATTAAAAATATACTCCTTGGCCTTGTTACTTCGGCAAGCGTAGTGCTTTTGCCGAGAACATCATATTATGCTGATAAAGGGATGATGAATGAATTCTTTCGCGTATTAAAAAAAACAATGCATTTTGTGTGCTTGGCAGGTTTATCGTTTAGCATTTACTTTATTATTTTTGCAAAAGAAGGTATACTTTTTCTATCGGGTAAAGAATATATGGGCGCTATAATGCCTATGATGGTTATAATGCCTACACTATTATTGATAGGAATATCTCATATAACGGGAATAGAAATGATGGTTCCTTTGGGACGTGAAAAACAAGTTTTATATTCGGAAATAGTTGGTGCAGTCGTAGATCTTATTCTTAATGCTTTGTTAATTCCAAGATATGCTGCCACAGGTGCAGCTATTGGAACTCTTGTTGCTGAAGTGTCGGTTTTGGTTTGGCAATTATTTGTTATAAGAGATATACAGTCAAAAATATTTAGAGATGTTCCGATATTAAAAGTATTTATTTCTACTTTATTTGCGGTATCAGCAGCATTTTGGGTTAAATTATTAGATATTAATTCATTCTTATCGTTAGTTATATCTGGTATATGTTTTTTTGGTGTATATGCAATTGCTTTATTGGTATTGAAGGATAGTTTAGCTATTGAAATACTTAATATTGTTTTAAGAAAAATAAAGAGAAATAATTGAAAGGGCAATCGTTTATGAACAAGGATAATAAAAGAAAAATACAAAGATTTTTCGGGAAATTTACAGGAGCTAACAGACAACAGGAAGAAATAGAAACATTATATTATTTTTTAAATAATTATTTAGATATAAAATCAATTGGACCAACAAAAAATAAGGATTTGAGAGATTTGCAATTATGTAGTACTGAATTGCTTGCTGTATTTGATAAAGTATGTGATAAAAATGGATTAACGTGGTGGTTAGATTATGGTTCTATATTGGGATGTATCCGACATAATGGATTTATTCCTTGGGACGATGATATGGATATAGCTATGCCTAGAGAAGACTATAATAGACTTATTCCATTGATAAAGGATGAAATGCAAGGCTATGGTATAGTTGTTAGATCCGGAGGCTATTATGATGATAGAGGGTCTATGGAGAGATTGGCAATTGCTTATAAAACATTAGAAACCGGAGCATGGATAGATGTTTTTCCTGTCGATAAAATTGAAGTGTCTGCTCCTTTGGATGAAATAAAAGATATAATATATAAAAAAAATAATGAATATAATAAAATCTATAGAAAAAATAAACATAAATGGTCAGAAGAAGAATTCATAAAATTAAAGAGCGAAATGTATAAAGAGTTAGAAAAAGGAAAAACAAAAATATATTTTCATGGGCAAGAGTTTGAAGGTTGTAATGATTTTATCATGAGTGAATCGGATATTTTTCCTTTAAAAAAACACAAATTTGAAAACTATTATTTTAATGTACCTAATAATTATGATATGTATTTAAGGCAATTATTTGGCGATTCTTATATGTCATATCCCAGAACAGGTGTGGAACATCATATGGATCCTGATGGTACTAAGGCTTCTGAGAGAGCTAGGAAAAATCAAATTGATATGAATAAGGAAATAAAATATTTGAAAAGTATAATGGATAATTAATAAATAAGCAATACAATTATTATATTTGTATTGCTTATATTTATATGATGTTACTTGCAAAATCTTGACTATAATAAATGTTGGTTGTATAATCTGTTTGTTCACGAAAACGAATAAAATAATATTATATGAACAGGGGTTTACTATGAATACCAATACATTATCTAAAAAAGAATATGATATACTTGTGGCGTTGTTTGATGGGACATATAAAAATCAAAGACAACTTGCTGACAAAACAGGCTATTCGCTTGGATTGGTAAATAAAACCATATCTATTTTGCGTGATAAAAAGATGATTGATAAAGATATGAAACCAACAAAAAAGGCATATGATATTTCCGATGAAAGCGCACCTCAGAATGCAATTATACTTGCTGCAGGATATGGTATGAGGATGGTTCCTATTAATACCGAGACACCGAAGGGATTATTGGAGGTAAAAAATGAAGCTTTAATTGAGAGAATGATAGTATTTCTTCAAGAAGTGGGAATAAAAAAGATATATGTTGTTGTGGGCTTTATGAAAGAAAACTATGAATTTTTGATAGACAAATACGGAGTTGAGTTGATAGTAAATTCACAATATTCCTCCAAAAATAATTTATATTCTTTGAAGTGTGCGGCTGATTATTTAGGTGATACATACATAATACCATGTGATATATGGTGTAAAAATAATCCTTTTAACAAACATGAGTTTTATTCTTGGTATATGGTTTTGGATGATAAAAATAATGACAGTGAAGTAAAAGTCAGCAGAAGCATGGAGCTTATAAAAAAGAAAAAAAATGAATCAGGAAATTCGATGATTGGAATATCCTATATCACTAAAAAGGATGCTGTGTTTGTTAAAAATAAAATTAAATCGTTTGTTGGCTCTGACCGATATGATGATTCGTTTTGGGAGGAAACGCTTTATGAAGGTAATAAAATGATTTTATATGCAAAATTGATAAGCGGTGAAGATGCGGTCGAGATAAATACATACGAACAGCTTCGCAATCTTGATAATAATTCAAATCATTTAAGATCAGATGCACTCGATGTGATAAGAAATGTTTTTAATGTTGATTTGAATGAAATTAATAATATTGATGTATTAAAAAAGGGAATGACCAATCGCTCCTTTAAATTTGAGGTTAAGGGAGAAAAATATATTATGAGAATTCCCGGCGAGGGAACGGAATTTCTTATTAACAGAAGACATGAGGCAGAAGTTTATGAGGCTATTAAGGGAAAGGGAATATGTGATGACACAATATACTTAAACCCGGACAATGGATATAAAATAACAAAATATCTGGAAGGTGTAAGAACCTGCGATCCTGATTCTGAAGCTGATTTAAAAATATGTATGAAAAAACTGAAAGAATTTCATAATATGAAATTAATGGTTAAACATGAATTTGATGTTTTTCAACAGATAAATTTCTATGAACAATTATGGAATGGTGCAAATTCGGTTTATAAAGATTATGAAACAACAAAAAAACATGTATTTGATTTGAAACAGTATATTAATAAACAAAAAATTGAAAAATGCTTAACACATATAGATGCAGTTTCGGATAATTTCCTTTTTTTTGAAAATAACGGAAAAGAAAATGTACAACTAACCGATTGGGAGTATTCAGGCATGCAGGATCCACATGTGGATATAGCTATGTTCTGTATATACAGTTTATATGATAAGAATCAAGTGGATAAGTTGATTAATATTTACTTTGACAATAAATGCAAAGAAGATATCAGAATAAAGATTTATTGTTATATAGCTGCATGTGGTTTGCTCTGGAGTAATTGGTGTGAATACAAACGTCAATTAGGAGTAGAATTTGGAGAATACAGCATAAGACAGTATAGATATGCCAAGGAATATTACAGACTGGCAACTGAAAAAATGACAGAGGTATAAAAAATGTATCAGGTTGACAATGCGATTATTATGGCTGCCGGAACTTCAAGCAGGTTTGCTCCGTTATCTTATGAAAGACATAAAGCACTCACTATAGTAAGAGATGAAGTGCTGATAGAAAGACAAATACGGCAGCTCCTTGAAAAAGAAATAAAAGAAATATATGTAGTTACCGGATATAAGGCAGAACAATTTGAATATTTAAAAGAAAAATATGGAGTAAAAATACTTCATAATCCTTATTATCTTAGCAGAAATAATAATTCAAGTATATATGTTGCAAAAGAAATAATAAAAAACAGCTATATATGTTCTGCAGATAATTATTTTACGGATAATCCTTTTGAAAAGGAAGTGGATTGTTCATATTATGCTGCTGTTTATTCAAATGAATATACAGATGAATGGTGTATGAGCGTTGATGAAGATGGATATATAGATTCAGTATCAATTGGTGGAAAAAAATCATGGTTTATGTATGGGCATGTTTTCTGGGGAGAAGATTTCAGCAATGCTTTTCTGGATATATTAAATAAGATATATAATAAACAGGAAACAGCAAATAAACTGTGGGAAGAAATATTTGTTGATAATCTTGATACACTGAAAATGAAAATCAGAAAATATTCACAAGACAAAATATTTGAATTTGATACTTTGGATGAGTTAAGAGAATTTGATAAATCATATATAAATGATACAAAATCTTCCGTTTTAAAGGATGTAGCCGGAAAACTAAATTGTAATGAAAGCGAAATAGTAAATATTGATGCAATAAAGGGCAAGGATTTTGAGGCTGTAGGGTTTACGTTTGATTTAAGGGGCAATACATATAGCTATAATTATGCTGAGAATAAAATAATTAATATAAGAGGAGAAAAGAAATGAGTGAAAAGAACAAAGGTAAAAAAATTGACTGGATGATAACGTTGGTGCCATTGGCAATTGTTGTTGGATTGGCGGTTTTATTCTTCTTTATGCCTGATGAATCCAATAAGGTGCTAAGTCAGGTAAGGTTTTTCTTCGGAGATACCTTCGGAACATATTATCTTGTCATAGGACTCGGAATTTTTTTACTATCAATGTATATTGCTTTTTCCAAATATGGAAAAATAGTTCTTGGAAAGCCGAACGAGAAGCCAAAATATTCTTTCTTTACATGGGGAGCTATGATGTTTACTTGCGGACTTGCTGCAGATATACTTTTCTACAGCTTTTCTGAATGGGTAATGTATGCTTCGGATCCTCATATGGAGGATATGGGAAGTATTCAGGACTGGGCAGGTGTTTATCCATTGTTTCACTGGAGTTTTATTCCGTGGGCGTTCTATCTGGTATTAGCTGTTGCATTTGGCTTTATGCTTCATGTAAGAAACAGAAACAGACAAAAGTACTCAGAAGCGTGTCGCCCTATTCTTGGTAAAAAAACCGATGGAATATTGGGTAGAATTATAGACTTACTTGCGGTATTTGCACTTTTGGCGGGTACTGCTACAACATTCAGTGTGGCAACACCACTCATGGCAAGTGTTGTTACGGATTTCTTTAATCTTGAGATGAGCAGAACGGTTGTTACAATTATTATTTTATTGCTTACATGCTTTGTTTATACCTTCTCTTTGTTACATGGCTTCAGAGGAATAAGCGCACTTGCAAATATATGTATTTACATGTTCTTTGGATTGCTTTTATTTGTACTTGTCGCAGGAGGAAAGGGTAGATATATTATTGAAACAGGATTTGAATCTCTTGGAAGAATGGTCAATAATTTTATTGAACTTTCCACATATACCGATCCTCAGAGAACAAACAGCTTCCCTCAAAATTGGACAATTTACTATTGGGCATACTGGATGGTATGGTGTGTTGCGGCTCCGTTCTTTATAGGTAACATAAGTAAAGGAAGAACAGTTAAGCAGACTATAATAGGCGGTTATATTTTCGGTGTTGGTTCAACACTTGTAAGCTTTATAGTTTTAGGTAATTATTCTATGGGCATTCAGATGGATAAGGCTGCAGATTTTATAGCACAGTATCAGGAGACCGGAGATTTATATTCTTTAATTATTTCTATGATTAAAACATTACCATGTGCACCTTTTGTACTTATATTATTGCTGCTGACAATGATAGCCTTTTATGCAACTTCTTTTGATTCGATAGCCTATACGGCATCCTGCTACAGCTATCACAGATTGAATGATGATGAAAATCCTCATAAGTTAATTCAGCTTATGTGGTGTATACTTCTTATAGTACTTCCGATAGCGCTTGTTTTCTCGGAAAGCTCTATGAGTAATCTGCAATCTGTAAGTATAGTTGCTGCATTTCCGATTGCTGTTGTTATAGTATTGATAGCAGCTTCATTCATAAAGGATGCTAAGGAATATATTAATAATGATGTTAAAAAAGTCGAATAATATGTTGATTTCTAATACACATATTTAAGGAAAATGCAAGGAGAATAATATGGATAAAATAGCAGTTTTAATCCCCTGTTACAATGAAAGTAAAACAATAGAAAAAGTCATAAAGGATTTTAAAGAAGCCCTACCTGAAGCTGTCATATATGTCTATGACAATAATTCCTCAGACGGTACGGACGAGATAGCAAAAGCTGCGGGAGCGGTAGTAAGATATGAGTACCAGCAGGGAAAGGGCAATGTTATTAGAAGGATGTTTCGTGATATAGACGCTGAGGTGTATATCATGACGGACGGAGATGATACTTATCCGGCAGAGTATGCTCCTGCTATGGTAAAAAAGGTTCTTGAAAGACATGTTGATATGGTTGTGGGAGACAGGCTTTCGTCAACATATTTTGAAGAGAATAAAAGACCATTTCACAACTTTGGAAATTCACTTGTCAGAAAGAGTATAAATATGCTTTTTAAAAGTGATATAAAGGATATCATGACAGGTTACAGAGCATTTTCCTATGAATTTGTTAAGACATTTCCTGTCCTTTCTAAAGGCTTTGAGATAGAGACAGAGATGAGCATACATGCCATAGATAAGAATATGTTTGTTGAAAATGAGATTATAGAATATCGTGACAGACCGGAAGGCA
>CADAKQ010000014.1 GCA_902788555.1 uncultured Lachnospiraceae bacterium | reverse complement strand
AAATCAGTGCCGTTACACCTGTTGTCGCTTCTATTGTAAGTCCTACAACCATTCCGCCCGGCACCGCGTATATCGCACTTACTGCCGCTTTGGTATATTCCCCCTCTGCAAGATATATTAATGCATCCGCAGCTGCAAATCCTTGCCCTACTACAGATATATAATATAGTCCATGAAAAAAAATCGTGTACTTAATACTCTTTCAACATTCTTCTGAACCAGTCGGAAAGCAGACTGTCGTTTGCATTATATATTATATCCTTCGTTTTGTAAGGATTATTTGTTATTATAACATCAACATCCAGCAAAATAAGATCCATTATTCTGCTTTCGCGGTCAACCGTCCATGCATATATCTTCTTACCGTTTTTATGAACATTTCTTACCAGTCTCATGGTAATAAAGCTGTGCTGGATACTGAAAGCATCTACATAATCCATATCACCTATATCGCCATACGCCACATACATTATATAAACGGTTTCTATATCCGGATTTATTTCCTTAACCTTCTTTAAGGTGTCATAATCCGACGACGCAACCACACAGTCATCCAAATAATCGTATTCCTCTAATAGATCAATGATTCCCTGCACATAGGTTTCATTATCGGTATTGGCAGGCTTTAATTCGACATTTAAAAATACATCCTCCTGCTTACAGTATTCAAGCACTTCCCTTAACGTAGGTATTTTTTCTCCTGCGTAATCCTCGGAAAATAAACTTCCGGCATCTAATGTTTCTATATATTCGAGGGTAACCTCCCCTACCTTTTTATCCACACCTGTTGTTCTCTTTAAGCTTTCATCATGGATTACAACATACTCTCCGTCCTTGGTTTGTCTTACATCAAGTTCTATGGAATCCGCCTGATTTTCAACCGCAAGTACAAATGCTGACATGGTATTTTCCGGTGCATGGTGAGAATCTCCTCTGTGAGCCGTTACCTCGGCACTGTTGGCATATGCAACATTAAGACTGATTCTGTTACTTGCATTAAGATAAATATAAAAACCGTTTATCAACACACATGCTACGATTATAGCTATTGTAGCTATACGGTTTTTCTTTTTGTTTTTTACTACAAAGCTGCTGTATAATCCATCCCTCTTAATTCGTTTTCTGTATTTTTCTTCTCTTCTATGCTTAAATTTCCTATATTCGTCATAATAGGGGTCCCCTTCAATATCATAAAAGCATGAGCATATATAAGAATAAATAAGCGGTGTGGATAAGATTATAAATAACATATAAATAATTAAGAACAATGCATTTATAAAGGAGCTGAATAAAAATCTCATTCGCTTATACGAAAGAATTCTTGAAAGGACAAATGCAAATCCGCTTGCCATAAGACCTTCAATTAATACCATGAAAAATGCAATTATTATGTTATAAACAATAACTCCTCCGATTATTTTTATAAAATGCTTCTTGATGGTTTCACGACTTAGTCTTGCCGATGTCTTATAATCCGTTCTGTATATACCATAGAAATTTATTGTCAGTAGCTTAAACATGGCAACTACACATAAAAGAAAATACGCAACGCAAATCATTAAAAATGAGGTCCTGTACTTCTCTATCAAATCATAAAAATAGCCCGGAAATTTTAATTCTATTATTGAGGAAAAAATTACAGACGCATATACAAGAGGAAGAATAAAAAGAACATCCACCATAACCAAAAGATTTTTAGGTCTGAGTAATCTTAATGCATTTACGACTGCCTTAATAAGCATCTGCAGGGCATTTATTTTTATCTGTCTGTGAGATGCCTCCATAGCATAGACTATTCCCGATATATTTACAAGAAAATATATCGAAACAAGAATCAGCATAATTAAAACTGCCACATAAGTTGACGGTGCCATAAGATACTTCCTTATCGTTCTAAACGAAAGAAAATTAATACCGGCAAGCTTTATGGAATAATTAATCGTAGCATAAAGTGCCGGTACAAGTATCACAGCCGAAATGAGCTTATATATCACCTCAAACAAAATAACAGCGGAGAAATTATACGAAAGCATATCAAAGCTTCTTTTCCATGTTTTCATACTTTTTCTCCTTTCTTTTTAGGCTTGCCGGCCTGCTGACTGAGTAATCGTCAGGCACGCTTTCGCTACCCTCCAACGCAACGGTACTAAGCTCGAAAAAACCTCGCTAAGTACCGGCGTTTCCAGAGTACCTGACTTATCACTCAGTCAGCAAACCGGCAAGCTGTTTAAAATTTCTAAACTATTTAATAATCATAAAATAAACATCGCATCACCGAACGAAAAAAATCTATATTTTTCTTTAACGGCGAGTTCATAAGCTTTGAGTACATCTTCACGGTTATATAGGGCGGAGACTAACATAAGTAAGGTTGACTCCGGCAGGTGGAAGTTGGTGATAAGGCGGTCAACGCATTTGAATTTATAGCCCGGGTAGATAAATATGTCTGTCCAGCCGCTTGTTGCTTTTATGTGTCCGTTTTCATCCGCAGCGGTTTCCAAGGTACGTGTGCTTGTTGTTCCGACTGATATTACCTTTCCACCATTTTCCTTAGTGGAATTAATTATCTCTGCTGCCAAATCATCTATCACATAAAATTCGCTGTGCATATGATGGTCGGTTATGTTATCAACCTTAACAGGTCTGAAGGTTCCGAGTCCCACATGTAGGGTTACACGTGCTATTTTTATACCCTTTTTTTCTATTTGCTCCAAAAGTTCATTGGTAAAATGAAGTCCTGCCGTCGGGGCTGCCGCCGAGCCCTCATGCTTTGCATATACGGTCTGATATCTGTTTTTATCCTCTAATTTATGAGTGATGTATGGAGGTAAAGGCATCTGTCCAAGCTCATCCAAGACTTCTTCAAATATTCCATCATAGGTAAATTCAATCAGTCTGTTGCCTTCCTCGACTATATCCTTAACCTCACCGACAAGCTTTCCGTCACCAAAGGATATCCTTGCTCCCGGTCTTGCCTTTTTACCCGGTTTTACAAGAGTTTCCCAGGTCTTATCATCCTTACGCTTTAAAAGCAAAACCTCTATCGACGCACCTGTGTCCTCTTTAACACCTATAAGTCTTGCGGGAATAACCTTAGTATCATTTATCACAAGGCAGTCACCTTGGTTCAAATATTGTGTAATATCTCTAAAATGTTTATGTTCTATCTTTCCATTTTCTCGGTTTATAACCATGAGTCTCGAATCGCTTCTTTTTAAAAGCGGATCCTGAGCAATAAGTTCTTCCGGAAGCTCATAATAAAAATCACTTAGTTTCAAAACCATTTCCTCCGAATAATCAAGTACGATGTGACAAAGTGCCGGTCCCATGTTGCATAAAGACATAGAGGTAATTCTCACTGTTATATTTATGGTGCTAAGCATAGCGTGAGCGACAGCGAGCTATGCGTGTACCATAAATATAACAGTGAGAATCGCCAACAAGTCACATACTACGCTCTTATCTCTATATTCATCTTGCCAAGTTCTTTAAGAAGCTTGTCTATTATCTCTGACACTTCTTTATCCTCAAGAGTTCTGTCCTTGGCTCTGAAGGTCATGGTATATGCTACAGACTTCTTACCCTCTGCAACCTGCTCACCTTCATATACATCAAAGAGTTTGTAGGATTCAAGAAGCTTACCACCGCATTTCTTAATAACCTTTTCTATCTCACCTACAAATATACTCTTGTCCACTACAAGTGCCAAATCTCTTGTCATACCCGGGAACTTGGCTATACCCTCATACTTTCTGTCAAAGCTAGAGAGCATGGTAACTGTCTCCATATCAAGAACGGCAAGATACACCTCTGTCTTAATGCTGTAATTATCTGCAACCTCCGGATGAAGCTGTCCGATATATCCTACAACCATATTACCCTTCTTGATAAGTGCCTGTCTGCCCGGATGTAAAAACGGTTCATCGGTTGAAGGCTCATAGCTTAAGTCCTTACCAAAACCGAGCTTTTCAGTAAGCTCTTCGAGAACCCCCTTAAGGGTAAAGAAATCACCCGAGCCATACATACCCATGCAAAGCTTCATCTTCTCGTCAGGTAATTCCGTAAGAGGAAGTGCCTTAGGAAGGTAAACATTGGCAAGCTCATATAATCTTGCTTCTTTATTTCTTCTGTTATAGTTCGTAGAAAGTGATGTAAGAAGTCCGTTAAGAGGAAGAGTTCTCATAATAGAGTAATCCTCTCCGAGTGGGTTGGATATCTCAATAGCCTTTCTGTAAACGGAATCCTCCGGTATAAGCAGCTTGTCAAATACCTTAGGACTCTCAAAGGAATAGCACATAGCTCCCGAAAAGCCGTTACCCTCGCAGATATTTCTTACTATATCACTTATTCTTTCAGCATATGATTTCTTACCTGCAGTAGCCTCACCATGAGGAAGTGTTGTAGGTATATTGTCATAACCGTAAAATCTTGCAACCTCTTCTGCAAGGTCAGCCATACAATTTAAATCCTGTCTGAAGGTAGGTATCGTAATCATATTAGTAGCAGAATCATACTTAAGTTCAAGTCTTCCGAAATATTCAAGCATGTCTTCTTTTGAAATATCAGTTCCGAGAAGCTTATTCATCTTATCAGGTTCAAAAGGAAGCTGTTTTTCAGATACAGGATTAGCATATGCATCAACAACTCCGTCAACCACCTCACCGCATCCAAGCTCTTCTATAAGCTGGCAGGCTCTGTTTATAGCCTCCAACGCAAGATTAGGATCAAGTCCCTTAACGAACTTAGCTGAAGCATCTGTTGAAAGACCTATTCTCTTTGTTGAAAGTCTTATATTTGCTCCGTCAAAGCAGGCAGCCTCAAATAAAAGTGTCTTTATATCGTCAGTTACCATGGAGTTTTCTCCACCCATGATACCAGCTATGGCAACCTCCTTTTCACTGTCACAGATCATAAGCACATCACTGTCGAGGATTCTCTCCTGACCATCAAGCGTGGTAAATTTATCTCCATCAGCCGCACGTTTAACAACTATCTTATGTCCTGCTATGGTATCAAGATCAAAGGCATGCATAGGCTGTCCGAACTCTTCCATAACGTAATTAGTTATATCAACAAGATTATTTATGGAACGAATTCCCTGTGCTGCAAGTCTTTCTCTCATCCACTTTGGAGAAGGACCTATCTTAATATTTTTAACAACTCTTGCAACATATCTTGGGCAAAGGTCTGTGTCCTTTACCTCTACCGATATATAATCGTTTACATCTCCACCCGAGCCCTTTACATTAACTACAGGCGGAATAAATTTTTTATTAAATGTAGCGGCAACCTCTCTCGCCATTCCTATCATCGAGAAGCAGTCTACTCTGTTAGATGTAATCTCATATTCTACAACAGCATCATCGAGTCCGAGTGCCTTAACAGCATCATCTCCCGGCTTAACACCCGAATCGGCAGGGAATACATATACACCGTCCTCCGGTGCCTCCGGATAGAAGTCTCTTGAAGAACCAAGCTCCTCTATACCGCACATCATACCGTTACTTTCAACACCGCGAAGCTTACCCTTTTTAATCTTTATACCATCAGGATACTCGGTATTATCTCCGTGTGCTGCAGCAACCTTGCCGCCGTCAAGTACAACCGGAATAAGGTCACCCTCTTTAACATTTTTTGCACCTGTTACTATCTGTAAGGTTTCAGCTCCCATATTAACCTGACATACCACCAGCTTGTCTGCATCAGGATGCTTCTCTATGGTTTCAATCTTACCTACTACAATCTTCTCTAAATTTTTATCCTTCTTCACATAGTTTTCTACATGAGAACCCGAAAGAGTCATCTTATTTACAAAGGTCTCTATATCCACGTCCAAATCCGGAACATATGCTTTAATCCATGAAATCGGTGTATTCATCTTTATATCCTCAACTTTCTATAATCACTTTCTTGTAATTTGCGCTTACATACATTTTTCAAACTTCTTATCATTCTGTAATACTTCTACCACTGCTGTAAAAATCTCATATCATTTTCATAAAGAAGTCTCATATCATCTATCTCATACTTAAGAAGCGTTATTCTCTCAAGTCCGATACCAAACGCAAATCCGGAATATTCCTCAGGATCAATTCCACACATGGAAAGCACGTTAGGATGAACCATACCACATCCGAGTATCTCTATCCAGCCGCTTCCCTTACATACACGACAGCCCTTTCCTCCACACTTAAAGCAGGTTATATCAACCTCTGCCGAAGGCTCTGTAAACGGGAAATGATGAGGTCTGAATTTAGTCTTTGTATTTGGACCAAAGAACTCCTTTGCCCACTGTGCAAGAGTTCCCTTTAAATCCGCCATCGTTATATTTTTATCTATAACAAGTCCTTCGACCTGATGGAAGGAAGGTGAGTGTGTTGCATCTACCTCATCCGACCTAAACACTCGTCCCGGTGAAAGGATTCTTATCGGAAGCTTGCCCTGTTCCATAATTCTTGCCTGAACAGAAGAGGTCTGAGTTCTAAGCAAAATATCCTTAGTGATATAAAATGTATCCTGTTCATCCTTAGCCGGATGATTTGCAGGTATATTGAGAAGCTCGAAATTATACTTATCATACTCTACCTCAGGGCCCGATACAATCTCATAGCCCATACCGATAAATACTCTTTCCAAATCTTCAAGTGCTGTCTGATTAGGATGTCTGTGACCGTCAATCTTTTTTACACCCGGAAGAGTAACATCTATGGTTTCTCTCTTCATCTTCTCTGCTCTCGCAGCACGATTAATTGCCTTAAGCTTTTCATCAAGCTTTTCTTCTATATTTTGTCTTACCTCATTTACCATCTGACCTACCTTAGGTCTGTCCTCCGGTGCAACATCCTTCATACTCTTTAATACCTGGGTAAGCTCACCCTTTTTACCAAGTATTGCAACCTTGATGTCATTGATAACCGAGGCATCCTGTGCCTGTTCAATTTTGGCAAGAGTCTGTTCCTTAATAGCACTTAACTTCTCTTTCATTTTATAAATATCCTCACTTTCAATATGTTTCTTTGCATATTACACTTACATAATCAATTATATTATTAAGTGTTTCTTCGTTTTTCAATTCTATTTCATATTCTGTCTTTTTTCTTGTATAAAATCTAAGCTTGAAAAGCTTTTGTTTTTTCCACGGAAGAAAATACTTCTCAACCTCACTTTTTTCAATTTCCTTAAGCATATCCAGCTTAATTACATCGGTTTTTACAAGATAGCTGACTATCAGATAATTCTTTGTTATATAGATATTATTTATCTTATATATCAAATGATTTCTCATTTCAATATCAAGCTCATCTATGATTGCCTGCGGTTCTCCATAATCCTTAAGCTGCTTTGCCTGACCATGAAGTGCAGGATTAAACCAGATAAGTATAGTATAGGCAATAATCAAAACGCTGATTACTATAGGAGAGGCAAACAAAACATAAAGCATCCTGATATAATTTTTAGGATAATCACACTCGCTTATAACAAACTCACTATAGAATTTATCCTCTATCTTTCCGCTTATTTCTCCACTATCCATCAGTTGATTAATCATATATTCCGTAGATATATTATCCTTAACTATACGTGCCTTAATCGTGGCATCTTCAATAACCATCTTAGGATGAGTGGTTTCTATTATGTAAAATATCAAATGGTCTTTTTCCATTTGATAATAATATGCACCCTTTACCTTGCCATTTACATAATAATCAAAGCCTGCATACGAAAGCTTTCCGGTTTCAATTCGTATATTGCTGTTTCCCGATGAATATACATCAGATATCCGGTTATATAGATTATCGGAGGTGGTTATATCGGACGCCTTTGTATATTCCAACACCGGATACTTCATAAACATAAAAACCAATACTATCAAAATAATAATCGCAGGAAAAGCTATTGCCGCAGTATTTTTAAATAATAAATATTCAAACCTTTTCTTTCCCATAGTCAATTCCTTCACCAAAGTATTATAATAACATTATTGATTTTATTGTTCAACCATAAAACAGCATATTACAAACATAATTGTATTCTTCAACCGTTATAAGTCTTTCGGAAAATCCCGCCCGGTTAAGAATGTCAATAATTCTTTCCAAATCAAATTCCTTCAGAAATTCTTCTTTTGCCTTTGGATTATTTCTGTTAAGTCTTTCAAGCTTTTTGTTATAAACATATTCTGTCTGTTCACGATAATTAATCAATGTTTTTAATGCTTTGTTTCTTCTTTTCTTCTTTCTGTAATAAGCCTTATACCTTATTATCAGCTTATCATTTATATTTGCTTTTTTAAATTTAACCATATTAACTATAGCCAAAACAGCCCTTATTAAAAGAAATATAGCAATAAAAGCAACCGGAATACCTATAAGCAGGTAGGCTACTCTCTTTATAAGCTTATCGGAAATTCCTAAATTGCCTATTCCACCATCATTGGTATCATCTGAATCCTCGCTCATGATATCGTCAAACATTGTCCAGAAATCTTCATTTTCTTCTTCCTCGCCGGATGGTGTAACATCAACAAGATACCAACCCTTTTGAGGACTGTATACCTCAATCCATGCATGTGCATCCGCATCTGTTACATTCACCTGTAATACAGCTGTTTCTCCAAGCTCGGAATAACCATCATAGTAATCAGAGAATTCCTTTTCATCATAAAGATCTGCATCACTGAACTGATAATAGCTTATGGCATAGCCTTCTACATATCTTGCAGGTATGCCGAGATATCTCAATATAAGTGTTGCTGCAGAAGCATAATGTGCACAATAGCCCATTTTATTTTCTGTAAGAAAATAGTTGATAAAATCTTTTTTTCTCGGGGTTTTCCCCGGCTTAATCGTATAAGGAATATTTTCCTGATAATAATTAACGAGATTTGCGATTATCTCTTCGTCGCTTCCGCTATGGTCAAAATTATTTACAAACTCTTCTATCGCTGCAATATTTTCCTCAGGAACATATAAATCCATATCCGTATATGGCTCACCGTCATAATCTGATTCGTCAACTACAGTCCTGCTTCCCATAAGTCTCGGATAAAACACCTCATCCACAAATCCGACACTATCCAAATCACTGATTCCGCCATAATAATACGGCTCATATATTCCGTTTAAATCTCCGTCTATATTTCTTATACTTATAATTCCCTTTGCAGAATTTTCAGCATTATTATCATAGTCTTCCTTCAACGCTTCTGCTTCGGGACTGATGCTGGTTATATCATTTACATCATCCTCAAAATATCTTATGCTTGTCCAATAGTTCTCATACGGATTGTATTCCGCTCCGACAAAATGCTTGAGGTAAATCATATTGTAGGTATACGGAGTAACTCTTACAATAAGGTCAGTCTGATAATCCAAATGTACAGAAGAAACATTTCCAAGCTTTCCGCTGTTCATACCGCCCTTGTCCTGTCCGTATCTGTAGAAGCCCTGCCAACCATCCATAAGTAACGTACTTACCGCAGCCATAGTGACCTCTTTATATTTATTTTGCTTATAACCAACATTAAATGATTCCTTCGGTCTTATGGTGCTCACCAATGTTACACACGCAGTTACAAAAAGAAGAGTTGTAAGTGCAGCCTGCACCAAAGCCTTTACATCATAAACATAAAAGAACTCTCTTTTTTTTCTTCCCCTTGTTTCGTATTTTGAATCACTTCTTTTTATCGCAACCTGCGGACTGTAATGTCTGCTCACTTTTATAACATATGCCATGGATATACCGGCAAGAAGCATAAGTGCATATAATATATCCGGCTCCAAGGTCATATAAAGAGGAATTACATTAAAGAACATAACTATAAACATCGCCGTTGCATACTGCATTCGTCTTGAGATATATACATTCAAAAGTATATCAAGAACGATACCGATAAAAAGCGATACCATGGTTATGGTTACATATCTGTTACCTATCTGTTCATTGTAAAGTCTTTGTATATCGATATCAAAATACTGAGCAGCCATATCTACCGACATATTTACAATAGCATAGAAGCCGCTGTTTATATATATTCTGAAAAGATACACAAGACCGGCAAAGCTTATAAGCAATATAAAGTATCCGAGATTTTCCGTAAACAATCTGTAGTAAAGGAGTGAACAAAGCATGGCAAATACGAATATTACAACATGGCATAAAATAACATTATAGCTTGCACTGATTGCAGACAGATAAAAGCCTATCGTTCCCATTGAGAGAAGATAAACTATAAAGCCTTTAAGTAAAAGTGTAAGAACACGTCTTTCCTTCTGTTCAAAAAAATCATTGCTCAACACTATACCATCACACAGCTCTATGGAATTATTTTTTATAGCCTTCTTTTTTGCCACTATATATTCTCCCTTATATTCATAAACACCTGTGCTCCGTCAGAAGTTATATGCAGATATGCTTTTATCTCGGGATTTACCGAAGCCATATGTGATGCCGCCTCTTCCATATCAGAATATGTCTTTTGATAAAACATTCCTGCAAATGCAGTGTCAAGATCATTTTTATAGTCTATTCTTGCTGTTTCATATTCATAGCTGATTATATTCCAGTACATAAATCTGACTGTAGTGCCGTCATTTACTATCTGATTTATCAGCGAATATGACGACGAAAGAATCATATTTAACTGTTCATTAGTATTTTTTACAAGTTCAATCAAAACGACAAGCTGTCTATCAGACATACTCGCTCTGTCCTTAACCATAAGTATGTCTCTTTTTGCAGATAATTTCCAATGTATACTCATCAGCTTGTCACCCGGGATATACTCTCTAATCTCCTGAACATCCGAGAAGTCACTGCCTTTTTTGGAGCTTTCTTCACTTTCGAGTGAACCCTGTTCAAGAGCTGCCTTATCATAATTGTACTCTCCCAATATCTCCGGCATAACTATCGTTTCGGCAGATGTGCCAATTCTTTTCTTTAGTCTTACAAAGCCCATTAAATCCTTTATATATATTTTTCTTATTCCCATACTGACTATGCCCGGGAGAGATGCTTCTATCGGTATTTCTATTTTATTACCCTTGAAGCAGTGTATTGGTACGGATATTTTATGAACACCTTCAGATTTAAAGAAAGTGTTTTTAAATTCAAGTTCAAGCATTGTATCAAGTGAAATAAAAATCGTCGGATTCGTTATCCTAATAAAAAAATACAATTTATCATTTTGTCTCCCATATTCTTTATCCGTGCTTCCAAAAGCGGATTCCACCGAAATCTCCGTAAAATGTCTTAATAAAAAAGCCATTATAACAGACAAAAAAGGAGCTGTAGCCATTATTACCAAAAGCATAAAGTAAAAATGGCTATGCAGAAAGAAATATAAAAGCCAATTTATTAATATTAAAATTGCATAGATGATTAATCTTACAATACTTTCCATCTGAAAACTCCAAACTGCTAATTTCTCGGTGCCGGTATAGTGTTAAGTAAAAGACGCATTGCCTGCTCCATATTAAGTCCCTGTGCTTTTGCTCTCGCACTTAGCTTAACCCTGTGTCCCAAGGTATCCTTTGTTACGCTTTGAACATCCTTTGCAGTAACAAAATCTCTTCCGTCAAGAACCGCCATAGCCTTAGCCATCCTTAAAAGTGCAATTGTTCCTCTCGGACTTGCTCCCATGGAGAACATCTCATTTACTCTTGTAGACTCAACGATATTAACTATATATTCATAAATCTCATCATGTACATACATATCATTGGCCGTTTTTCTAAGTGCAATAAGCTCGTCAACAGTTATTATATCTTTAACATTATCTATAGGATGAAAAGCATTTCCCTTTAATATCTTAACAGCATCCTCATGTGCCGGATACCCCATGGAAAGACATACCATAAATCTGTCAAGCTGTGATTCCGGAAGCATCTGTGTTCCTGATGAACCATAAGGATTTTCTGTTGCAATTACTATAAACGGTTCCGGAAGCTTTCTTGTTACACCATCCACGGTTGCTGTATGCTCCTCCATAACCTCAAGAAGTGCCGACTGAGTTTTCGGAGATGTTCTGTTTATCTCATCGGCTAAAAAGAGATTACAAAAAACAGATCCCTCTCTGTATTCAAAATCCTTGGTCTGAGCATTGTACATGGAAAATCCAAGTATATCACTCGGAAGGACATCCGGTGTAAACTGAACTCTTTTATAATTAAGTGACATACTTTTTGCAAAGGTTGTCGCAAGAGTTGTTTTTCCTACTCCCGGTATGTCCTCCATAAGAATATGTCCGCCCGCTATTACAGCAGCAAGCACCTTACTTACGACATCCTCTTTACCCTTTATAACGGTATTTACCTCGTCACAGACTGCTTGAAGTTTTTCGTTCATACGCATTTTCCTTTCTTCTATATTTAACGCTTGACCGTATACTGACAGAGTAATCGTCAGGCAAGCTGCTACACGTTTTCTAAATACTCTACTTTTAACACTGTATAAAGATTCTTTTAATGTATGTTTTACTTTACTACACCCGACTCTCTTGCACAATCAGCCACAGCCTGTGCAACAGCCTTGGCAACTTCCTTGTTAAAAGCATCAGGAATTATGTATTCTTCGTTTAACTCATCGTCCTTTACAATTGAGGCGATAGCTTTTGCGGCTGCAACCTTCATGTCTTCCGTTATATCGGTAGCACGAGCATCAAGTGCGCCTCTGAATATTCCCGGAAATACAAGGACATTATTTATCTGGTTAGGAAAATCCGAACGGCCTGTAGCTATTATTCTTGCTCCACCCTTTTTAGCTTCTTTAGGCATTATCTCCGGTGTAGGATTCGCCATGGCAAATACCATTGCATTTTCTGCCATGGATGCAACCATTTCCGGTGTAACGATTCCCGGTGCGGATACTCCTATAAATACATCCTTACCCTTCATAACATCAGCAAGACTTCCTCTTTCTCTGTTCTTGTTAGTTATCTCTGCCATTTGGGCTTGGGCAGGATTCATATGCGGTTCCCCCGGACAAAGTGCCCCCTTGCTGTTTACAAGAACAACATTACCGATTCCGAATCTCATAAGCAATTTACAGATTGATATTCCGGCAGCACCTGCACCGCTTATAACCGCACTTATATCCTCCATCTTCTTTCCTACTATCTTTAAAGCATTTATAAGACCTGCGCAAACTACAACAGCCGTTCCGTGCTGATCATCGTGAAATACAGGTATATCAAGCTCCTCCTTAAGTCTTTTTTCTATCTCAAAGCATCTTGGTGCTGCGATATCCTCAAGATTTATTCCGCCAAATACAGGTGCAATTCTTTTAACCGTCTCAACTATCTCATCTACATCCTTAGTATCAAGACAGATTGGAAATGCATCTACATTGCCAAAGGTTTTAAATAAGATAGACTTTCCTTCCATAACAGGTATAGCAGCCTCAGGGCCTATATCTCCCAGACCGAGGACGGCCGTTCCATCAGATACTACTGCTACAAGATTTGACTTATTGGTATATTTATATACATCCATCTTATTGTCTCTTATCTTACGGCAAGGCTCTGCAACTCCCGGTGTATATGCCGTACTAAGATCATCCTTAGTCTTAACCTCTACCTTAGAGATAACCTCTATCTTTCCGCGATTTTCCTCATGCATTTTTAAGCTTAACTCGTTGTAATCCATTTTTATTCTCCTTATATTTTTTATTTTAATTCATTAGTAATCAAATATTGACATCTGAACCCCAAGGGTTTTATTTTTATACTCCCTCATATATCTGAACAGCTCCTCCTGATCATAAACTATTCCATGCTCCTCACACGTACTCTTTAACAGCTTTGTCAAAGCCATACTGTTGGGGCTCGGAACCTCATATGAATTTCCGAAGGTTCCTATATACTTATCCTTCATTCCCGGAAAACACCTGTCAAGCTGTTCATAGAAATATTCCCTGTTTCCTTCACGAAGTGTCATACCCATTCCATGTGAATAAATGATTCCGTACACTCCTGCTTCAATACAATAATCAAGCAAGCCATTAAGATTTTCCTCTGTATCATTTATAAACGGAAGAAGAGGTGTAATCCATACTATCGTAGGAATTCCTCTTTTTTTCATTTCCATCAAAACCTTTACCCTCTCGCTTGTTACACATACCCCCGGTTCAAGCTTTTTGCAAAGCTCATCATCAAAGGTTGTAAGAGTCATGGCAACCACACATTTCGTCTTCTTATTTATCCTTTCAAGAATGTCTATATCTCTTAATATAAGATTTGACTTCGTCTGTATGACAACTCCAAAATCAAACCGTTCTATCTGATTCAAGCATCTTCTTGTAATCTGAAGCTCCTCCTCAATCGGTATGTATGGGTCACTCATAGAGCCGGTAACTATCATGGTTTTATTTCGTTTTCGTTTCAGCGTATGTTCAAGAATGTCATCCGCTCTCGCCTTTATCTCCACATCCTCAAAATCATGTGTCATGCGATAGCATTTGCTTCTTGAATCACAGTATATACAGCCATGCAGACAGCCGCGATATATGTTCATACCGCTTTGCGGTGACAAGACCGCTTTTACCTCTTTATAGTGCATATTTTTCTCCTATGTATATTTTATTATATATATCCTAAAGCCAAAATAAGTTCACTCATGCAAATAACAGATTATTACACCAACTAATCTTCTTTATATAAAATCGAAACTAACCTGTTCATACTCTAATTCCTGATACTCCACTTCCTCCTGGTCAACCTTGCTTGTGTAGTTTGTAACTACAGTAAGCTGCTTGCCCTTCGACATCTGCTGTCCGAGTATATAATTCACATCAAACTTGCCTGTTATAGCCGGTGTTACTCCTCTTGCCGGAACGATAAGTTGAACATGATTTGCCTTTAAAAGTTCAAATATCGGCTCCCATATATATACGTCCTTTGCCGCACCAAACGGATTATCTATAAAAATCGTTTTGGTTGTTATCTCATCATTTTTTGTAAGATACATGCCGGATATATAATTAATTATGGCGACCAGAAACTGTATATATATACCCTGTGACTGACCGGTACTTCCTACAGCCTCTTCATACTTAAGATAGCGGCTCTGTTCTCTTATTCTTTCGCGTTTATAAAGTGTAAGCTTTATCGCATTCATATCTGTAACTATAACACCAAACAGCTTTTTAAGAGTAAGACTTCCGCGTATAAATTTCATTCTGTCCTTATCATTATCATATCCATCGGCAGCCGCTACAACCTTATCAATGTAGTCTGACATCTTCTGCTTCAAAAATTCATCCTTGACATACGGTATACTCAGGTCAACCACCTGTATAGCCTCACCCTCGGATATAATTCTTGAAAGCTTCGGAAGCTTGTCAAGCTCAGTCCTTACATCAAGACATCTTTGGAGACACTGTTCTTCAAAATTTTCTTTAATTGTTTCCATATCCGAGAGACTCTTTTCTACCCTGTCTCTTTCAAGCTTTATATATTCTATCGTTTTACCAAGATTATCACTCAGCTCTTTAGCAAGCGTATATGAAGCCGGTATGGTTACGTCCTCTCTTATTGTACCTGCAAGCTCGAACATGCTCATCTGCTCAAGTGCCTGTGAAGTATTACCCTTAAATCTTAAAAGTTCATTTTTTGCTTTATCAAGCTTTTTGCTGCTTCTGTCGTATTTTATCAGGGTATCCTCAAACAGCTCTCTCAGCTTTTCCTTATCCTCGGTTATGGTAAATGCATCCTCAAGGCTTATGTCGTTAGTAGTTATAATGCGCTTTACGTCCTTATAAAGCTCAAGCATATAGCCCTGCTCCTTTGCATAGCGCTTATATTCTGCTTCGCTTTCTTTAGCTTCTTTATCCAGTCTTTCAAGAAGTCTCTCTCCTTCTGCAAGATATGAGGTAACCTCGGCAAGAGAAGCATCCGATTCTTCAAAATGTCCAAATGCCGATTTTATATTTTCAACAGCATAGTCAATACTTCCCGACAATCTGTCTGCTTCAGACATTTTATTCTTATATGCTTCCTCATAGCCTTTTGCCTGATAATCAAGCTCGTCTATATTTCTTCTTATCGCATCAAGAGCTTCATCATCTATCGCAAAAAGTCCGTCATCCTCTTTCAGTTTTTTGATAACCTCTATACCGGTGCCACGTTTTTTTATAGTATTCAAAATCCTCTCCATGGATATCTTAAGCGTATCCATGAGAAGCTGCTTATCCTCAATAGCCTTTTTCTCATCATCAAAGGATATCTTCATAGCTGTAAACTTAGCCTTAATTTCGTCAAACGAAAGACTTAAGATATCATACTCCTTATCCGGATTATAATAATTTCTATAATTATTGTTCCAATCATTTGCAAGCTCATCTTTCTTTTTTTCCAAAGCCTGCAATTTTGATTCAAGCATTATGACATCTACATTTTTACTTCCATCATCAGCCACAAGGCGGTTAATCTCATCCCGTAAACGTTCAGACTCCGATTTGCTTTTTTCAAGTACTTTTTCCTGTGATTCTATAATTTCACTGAGTTCTTTAACAGTATAAAGCCTGTTGCTGTCAGCTATAAGCTCTTCATAATATTTTCTCTTTGCTTCCTTTTCCTGTTTAAGCTTGTTTATCTCACTCTCATAGCGTCTGATATTGTCTTCACAATTTTTAATAAGGTTCTCTTTTTCCTTTAACTCCTTTTCACTTTCCTTAAGCTTTTCTGCATCCTCCAAAATATTGCTGTTTAAGGTCTTTACAACAAATGCCCTGTCTTCTCTGTAGGCATCAAGAAGCTTCTCCTTCATCTCACAGGAAAGCTTAAGCTCTTTTTCCTTTTCCGTCTCTTTAAAAATCAGCTTATCCTTTGTTTCATCACCTAAGAAGAATTCCTTATCTGCACTTACATAAAGCATATTTTCTCCGATAAAGAACGCCTTTTCCAAATCATTTTTCATATCATATATAAAGACTGCTTCTCCATCAGTATCAATTTCCTTTATGTTCGAATCATCCTTTATTGCTTCAAAATCCTCTATCAGAATTCCATATGGTAAAAGTGGATTTTCCGATAAAAGCTTTTCTTTTTTTTCAAAGCTTAAAGCCGAAAGATAGTCCATACCAAACATAGCCGTCATACCATGTCTTGTTTCGATATAATCAATAACCTTTCTTACTGCCTTAGAAGGAGCAATAAGTCTTCCCTCCTTCAGCATTTTCATCTTCTTATCGCTTCTTTTGATATCATGCTTTAAGTCTGCAAGCTCCAAAATCTCATTGGTTATTCTTTCAGAAATAACGTCAACGAGACGACTTTCCTTGTCTGCTCCGTAAATTGAGCTGATATTGTTAAATTTATTTAATGTCTCTTCATATTCTTCTTCGCGATTCTTTATATCATTAATTATTCTTTCCAGAGATATCCTTTTTTGTTCATATTCAAAAAGCCTTCCTTTTTCCTCTCTTTCATCTGATATCAGCTTATCCTCTTCACCTGAAATATCATCCAATCTTTTCTTTACGTTTCTGATATTCTCCTCCAAATCAAGAAGCTGTTCATCATAATCGGCAAAGCTTATGTTATTCATGCTAAGCTTAACCTGTGAAAGCTTTTCACTTATATTTTCTATATCCTCCTTTGCCTTTTTACATTCGCTTTCCCGTACTGCCAGACTTAGTCTTGCTTCGTTAAGAAGCCTCTCATGATACTCCTTTTCAAGCTTAGCCGAGCTTATAGACGAAGAAAGTTCCTTACATATTTCGTCAAGCTCTCTGTTTTTTTCATCAATCAATTTTTTAATATTATAGACATATGTATATAAAAGCTCATCATCATATGCTGCTCCGCTTCTTATAGTCTTTATTACAGAATCACATTCATCATATTTTTTCTTGTCTTCAAGATATAACAGATAGTCATTTATACTTTCCTTTAATCTATAGTCAGCTTCCATATCACGGGATTGATCTTTATAAACATTTGCCTTTTCCTTCAATCCCCTTGCCTCATCCTTTATCTCAGACAGTATTCTTTTATCTCTTGTAACCTTAAGACATTCTATATGCTCACGTTGCTTATGCTTTTCCATAAGCTTTGCATCCTTCTTTGCCTCAAGGCTTTGCATATATGCTTCATCACCCTTTGCAAATTCCTCACCGGTTTTAAAAATACCCGCAAGCATTCTCTTATAATTATCCTGTTCCTCATAAAGATTCATAAATGAATCTATCTTGTCGGTTAGTACTCTTATAAGCTCTATCTGGTAATCATAATTTGAGATATCCTTTTTCTTTTTTGTAAGTATGGTAAGCTGCTCCTTTATATCCATAAGCATACGCGCCATAGATTCATCGCCCGATTCCTCGAGATTGGTCTTTACCATAAATGCTTTTTCTATTATCTCCTCAATCAGAAGGTCTTCAACAACCTTACGTGTTGTTCTGTAATTTGTTTCAAAATATGTTCTTACATGTCCTTCTGTCTTATTGATACCTCTTATAATCTCCCACTGACTGTCATGTAATCCAAACGTACTTATATATCTTTGATACTCGCCCCTTCTGTCAAACACCATAACCTTAAGACTCATATCATTATGCTCAAGCTCCTTTAAATACGAACGAAGTCCACTGTAAGAAATTCTCTCTCCGTCTTTAACAAGAGGAAGGTTGATGATATCATTTTTGTTAAATTCCCTATATAGTATGCAATAATTAAAATATTCTACCGAAGCTATCTCCTTCGGTCCGCTGCCTTCCTGTTCCGACTCCTTCGCTTTTCTTGCACAAAAGCCTGTCGTCATATAACGATAGCCCTCATTATCCATTTGATCATCAAGCTTCCACTCGATAAGAGAATGAATAACCGTGTTATTATTTCCTGCTCTAAAAAGCTTTTCTATAGGCTGCTTTTCATCAAGTGTGGAATTAGGCAGCATATTCTGCAGCAAAAGCAGCATAAGCACACTTTTACCACCACCGTTTGCAAGATCATATATGGTATTTCTTCCATACATTCTCATCGTAAAATCATCATAAACCTGAGTGCCAAAATTATATTTTACATTGTTTACTCTTATCCTGTTTATACTAGGCATCCTCTTTACCTCCGAGTATCTCGTATATCCTGCCCTTATATTCTTCAAAGTAATTTTCAACTACAGCCTTAAATCTGTCTGTAGGATAATATCTGTCTGATACAGCCACAAAAAGCTTTTGCTCGATAAGGAAGTTAAATGTGAGCTTGATATAACCTATTCGCGATGCTTTGGAGGCTCTGTTTTTCTCCTTATCTTCAGATGTAACCGTCGGAAGCTCGTCCCAAAGTAACGCTATTGATTTAAAGCTCTCCTCTTCTATCTCATCCATCGAATAAACGGATAAATCAGATGTAAATTTAAGCATATAATCATTCACACTATCAAGTATATCACCGGTTTTTATAAACTCCTTTACCTGATATGATGCCGAGTCCCTATAAAACAAAAGCAAGGCATTGTACATTATGAAATAAACCATATAAAGCTCTCTGTTGACACGCAATCCCAACATACGCTTCATATCATCATTGGTATAACCAAATATCTTATTTCCTTCTCCTGCCGTAAGATATATGGCATCATTATATTCATATATACTAAGATTGAGTTTTTTCAAAAGTCTTACCGTTATATCATAAACCGCCGAATTAGAATAAAACTCTTCATAAAGCTCCCTTGTATCAGGGTCCTTTCCTGATACCTCTTTTCCGATAATAAGTGTCGAATATATATCAAGTGCCTTGTCAAGACTTCTGTCTTCCATTAGCTTATGCTCCTTTCAAAGGTCATATCAGTAAGTGTGCTTCCGTATCCCTCTATCTCAAATTCATCTCCAAAGGTGATATTGAAATCAATATTTTTAAATCGTTCCTTTTCATCATCAGACATATATGTAACAACCATTTCCTCAAGCAACGTTTCCTGCTTCTCACACATTTTCTTCATACTGTAAGAGGTCTTGCCCGCCAGATGTACCAAAAAAGCATATAAATCTCTGTTTGCATATATCTCTTTATTAAACTTGATTTCCAGTATGCCGTTATACTCCTTAAGGGTAAGCTTATTCCACTTGTCAAGCTGATCCAAAAGCTCGTAAAACAGCTTTGCGAAATTCATACCGATTTTTTTATCCAATATCTCATCATCATATAAAAAGTCAGGGTCAAGCTCTTTTTTCTCGACCTTCTCCCCCTTACTTCCATCCTCAGACTTAAGTGTAAGTATATTGTCAATCGATTTTATCGAAAATGTCTTATCAAGTCTTGGCGCAAAAAGCGGCATAAGAATATATGCCATATCCGCCGGTCTGTCCCTTTTTATTATATCACTGAAGCTTTTTCCGAAATCAAATACAGGTCTTAGCTTTCGAAGCTTCGCACGGCTTATTATATTATCCGAAAGCTGCGAAAGTTCAACGGTCTGGGCTATAAGCTGACTGTGATTATAAATAGTCTGCTTAAGCTCCGTCTCAAGGCGGCTTATTTCCTCAAATGCCCTCGAGCTCCCCACTCTTTCGTTTTCAGAGTTCATACCATATGATGCCTTCTCTACCGCCTTATCAACAAGCGCCTTATTTTTCACAAACAGCTTTTGTTCGTCATTAAACCACCTGGCGATGGTATCCATATATTCCTCATAGGCCTTTTCACCCTCGAATATATCTATACTGAGCAGCTTTAATACCTGCTCTTTTTTTTCTTTAATCCTTGTCACCTCAGCATTAATTCTTTTGACAACATCTATACCTCCTTTAAAATTATTGGAAGTAATCATCTTCTCCAAAAGAAGCTGTGATATATTTATCTTGCTCTCTTCCTTAACCTCTTTCGTATCAAGATAAAATTCGATACCTTCCGGAGTAATGGTGTAAAGCACCTGACCATTTTCAATCCTGCTGTCTATAAGCTTAACTCTCGCAATCCTTGTTTTTCTTTCCTCAGGATCGTAGAACTTAAACTCAAAAGCACGACCGTCATTTTTCAGCTTGTCAAATATATATCCGACAAGCTCTTTCTTCTCTTCTTCCTTAGCATCAAGCTCAAAGTCACGTTCCAAAAGCTCTATCATAAAAGCCTCGAATTCTTCATAGCTTATATCTCTCTCATGAAAATTATTTTCATTTATAAAATATCTTAGCGTGGCAAGGGTGATATATCCCATATCAAGAAAAGTAAATCTACCATCCTTATACTGCGAAAATGTCGTTTCATTTAATACAAAAAAAGGATAGTATTTTTTTAGATTTAACATTCGTGCATTATTTTCTGCAATTATATCATTTATCATTACATGCTTTAAAGCCATTAATATTTTCCTACCTATCGCTAAACATAGTTACACAAATAATATTTTACCCCAATATAACGTATATAGCAAGAAAAATGTGACATAGTCAAAGGACCATGTCACATTTTTCTTGTCTAAAACTCCATTTTTACATCCTGTCTTTTTACAGCTTCTGCCTCAAAGAATTCTTTTGAGGTTGCTCCCATAGAACTCGCTACCACACTGTTTGGAAATGTAACTATCTTTTCATTGTATGCTGTTACATTTGCATTGTACAAACGTCTTGCAGCCTGTAAATGCTCCTCGGTATCAAGTATCGCATTTTGAAGCTGTATGAAATTATTTGAGGATTTAAGCTCCGGATAATTCTCGGCTAAAATATTAATTCTGCCAAATGCAGTATCCATCTGATGATTAGCAGTATTTCTTTCCTGCATAGTCATGCCGCTTCTCAGCTTTATAACCTCTGTAAGTATTTCCTTTTCATGCCGCTGATATCCCTTTACCACATCAAGCATCTTGGTAAGGACATCATACCTTTTTGTCAGTGCAACATCTATACCGGAAAGACCTTCATTAACCTTTATATCAAGTCTTTTAATTCCGTTATAGGTACCTATCCACCATAGCAGTATTACCGCTATTATCGCTATAATACAAATTATAATCCCCATATCACAAGTCCCCCTGTTTTATTTATTGTTTATAATCTGTATTTTAACCCATATTATTTCTTATTTCAACAAATAATTAAAAGTATTAATTTATCATACCTCCTCGTCCGAAGCCACCCATCCCGGTGCCTTGTCCGTAAATGTTACCCGACATCTCTATCGTATAGGTATCACTTCCTACAGTTAAGATATAAGTTCCGTTGCTTTCAATATCCGGAGTGCTTATGACTATAGATGCAAAATCCTTATCAGGAGTATAGCTTACTATTTCATTTCCCGCTTCATCCGAAAGCGTAATCAAGGTACCGCCTGAAGCATTGCTTGAAAGCTCATATAGTATTGAACATTGTGCCGAGTCAGAGCCAAAATTCATAGCCATCCCACTTGCTCCTGCAGATACAAACACTCCGCCTGATATACTACCGCTTACCTCATAATCGATAGAACCATTTCCACCGTTATTCGGACCGCTTACATATGTTTCGCCTCCGTTTACCGAAAGTGTTCCGTTTGAATCAACACAATCTCCTGCTGCCGATATATTAACCACTCCGCCATTTATGGTTAAAGAAGCATCCTTATCTCCACCTGCATTGAGTCCGTCATCTGATGCAACAAGATTTACATCGCCGTTATTAATTTCTATGGTATGTGCCTCTAAGCCTTCATAGCTTTCCGATATATCTATATTTCCTCCGTTTACGGTAAGAGTCACGTCGGCATGTACTCCGTCGTCTCCCGAAGCAATCTTCAAAGCTCCGCCTTCAATAATTACCTCATTATCAGAATGAACTCCGTCATCCGCCGAATCTATATCAAAACTGCCGCCATAGATATATATTCCACCATCTGCCTTTATTCCCTTAGTTGAATTTTCAAGAGAATCATCGGCATCATATTCTGTCTCCTCAAACATTATATCATTTCCGTTATATGCGTCCTCACCTGTTGCAAGATTCTCCCCATACATATCCGGTGGTGTCAAACCTTCCTGCATTTCTCCCCCGGTCATATCCGGTGGCGTCATACCTTCCTGCATTTCTCCCCCGGTCATATCCGGTGGTGTCATACCTTCCTGCATTTCTCCCTGCTGTCCACCATGTCTTTTTTCACGGCCACTGAAGCTTCCTTCTTCCATATTCTCAGGCATCTCACCATCAGGCTTCTGTGGTCCACTGAAATCCTGTCCTCCGAATCCCTGTCCTCCGAATCCCTGTTCTCCGAAGTCCTGCTGAGTGCCAAAGTCCTGTCTTCCTCCAAAGTCCTGTCTTCCTTCGAAGCCGCCCATCATGGCATCGGTATGAACTGTTCCGTTTTCACTTCCTCCACCTGAGGTTATATTATATTCACCATCATATATATAAAGCTCACCCGATGCATCTATGCCATCATATCCGGCATCTATATTGAAGGTTCCGCCTGATGCATAAAAATATCCAAGCTCATCATCATCCGTATTTTCCACATGTATTCCATCTGTTCCGCTTGTTATATTGATAACTCCGTCTGCGACTCTAACGCTGTCATTGGCATCTATACCCTTCTTAGCTGTCTCAATATTGTAGGTTCCGCTTGTAATCTTTACATCATCTTTTCCTACAATACCATGACCTGTCTCGCAGATTATATCAAGTGTTCCCGAACCATTTAAGGTTATATCATCCTTGGCATATATAACTCCGTCTATACCTTCCTCAGATTCTTCAAATTCGCCGGTTACACTAAGACTGTTTTCGCTTGATGTGGTCGTGATAAAAACCTTATCAGCATTCTTTACATATATGGCAGCACTGCCATCGTTTGTAATATCAGCACCATCGAGAACAAGCTGAACCTTCTCATCATCAGCAACATCAACAACTATCTGTCCGTTACTTAAGCTGCCTGAAAGAATATAGCTTCCTGCTTTTGTAATTGTTATAATATCTCCATCAATATCCACACCATCCGAATCCGATTCGGATGCTTTATCAGATAAAGCAATCTCCTCAGCATCCTCGTAGCTTATATCTAAGTCTCTGTCCGAAAACATATCATCTTCACTTACAACTGTTTCAATACCCTCACTGTCACTTTCCGTTGCAACAGAATTTGTAGTAGTCTTTGTATCATTATTTCCTGACTGCTTACCGCAGCCTGCCATGCATAGCATCATAATTGTCGCCATACTAATTGCCAAAAATCTTTTTCTCATAACAATCACCTCTCGTTTTCTTTCTATCCTGCTATCTGTTCCCAATCCTTTTAATTTACAGCTCCATCTGTTCACTTACCTGAGCCGACATACTTATTTCAAGATTTCCGTTTCTGCATCTTAAATCATCAATAAGCTTCTTTTCAGTATTTTTTTCTTTAAGTGTAATATTGTAGGTAAGCTTATTCAGACTTCCGAGATTGGTAGTTTTAACTCTCATCATCTCAACCTTCTCGGTATATTTTTCCCATACCTCATCAAAAATTTCACTGTAATCCAAATCCTCAGGAACTGTTATATTTATAGTTTTATTAAGCAAGGATGAATTACTCTTTCCAAAGCCTATGCTCTCGTAAATCAAAACCACCAAACACATTATGGCTGTAAATATAACTGCTACGCCCATAAAGCCCATACCGCATGCAAGCCCTACAGCCATTGCCATAAAGATTGCTCCGATTTCCTTTGCTGTTCCCGGAGCCGAACGAAATCTTACAAGTGAAAATGTACCTGCCACCGCAACTCCCGCACCAAGGCTTCCGCTTACCATTAGAATTACCACGCTTACTATCGCCGGAAGTATTGCCAGTGTTCCTACAAAGGTCTTTGTCGGATTTGACTTATACTTGTATGTAATTGCAAGAACTGCCCCAAGAATAAGTCCTACTATAACAGTCAATACAAAATCTCCAAGAGTTATACTTTCCTGATTTAATGTGTTCATGTTTTCAAATAATGTTTCCATAATTAGCCCACCTTTCTATTTACAAAATCATAATTGATTATATTATCGTTTCTTTCATCCTCAAGCATCTGCATATATGCTCTTCCATATTTTGAAAATGATGTTTTTTGTATTTTTTCTTTGCTAAGTATATTTACAAACCACATCGGTATTGCAGTTGCTGTCTTTACTTCCATAAGTGACATTCCGTCATCTAAGATATCTCTTCCTCCCGGCTTTTCCGTAAGCTTCATATCCGTCGTTCTCCATCTGATGTTCTTATCAAAGGTTACTCTGAAATTTGAATCCTCCCTGGAAAAATATGCTGTTCTGTCATAGCAAAGATAAACTGCCGGTTTTAAGCTTTTATAAAACTGCTTGAAATAATCCAATTCCTTTACTATCTGATTTTCAAGAAAGCTTTCGCAATTAACCGGATTATCTATCTTTGAATTCTTATCAAGATAAATCCTTGCCTTGTTTTCCTGCATCGTGACTCTTCTCTTATATACAACTCCGTCATATTTTTTCTTAAGCTCTACAAATACATTTTCTCCCGGTTTAATCTGGCCGTAGCTTCTTACTCTTAATTTTTCCTTATATGCAGGACCTTCAAGAGAATTTCTTATAAGCCTCATATCCTGCGTATCATAATATATATTACAGATTGTGCTTTCGCCATAAGCATCCGGTATCATATATTCCTTAAATGCTTCCTCAATAAGCATCCTTTGCGCCTTTGTTACCATGTATTTTATTTCATATCTTTTAAATATTTCATTTCCCATAATTCATTCCTCCTTTTCAGATTGTTTTCTTAACTTGTGT
This sequence comes from uncultured Lachnospiraceae bacterium, assembly GCA_902788555.1. Classification (GTDB taxonomy): domain Bacteria; phylum Bacillota; class Clostridia; order Lachnospirales; family Lachnospiraceae; genus Coprococcus_C. The sequence continues at coordinate 35,807 of CADAKQ010000014.1, read as the reverse complement.
TTATAATAATATGCAAACCTTATGTGAACCTTAAGTAAAAAAATTTTTTAAAAAAAAGAAGGGCGCCGTGTACCAGGTGTACACGAACGCCCTTCAGGGAAAGAATTTTATTATTCTGATATGCCGTTAGTTTTAATTATAAATTTGGTAATACCTGCATCACCATCATTTATCTCGGTAAATGTCTGATATTCCGATGAAGCTTCCATTACAGCCTGAAGCCTTCCTGCTATATCCTTTATGTCTCCATTGTATGCTTCAACAATTTTTTTGATTGCAGTATTGTTAAACTCATTCATTCCATCACTTAATTTATTTGCACCATCCGAAAGCTGTTTAACTCCGTCTTCTATCTTTGCACTTCCATCTGCAAGCTGACTCGAACCTGTTGCAAGCTGATTTGAGCCTGTCACAAGCTGGCTTGTTCCTGCTGCAAGCTGACTTGAACCCGTTGCAAGCTGATTTGATCCTGTTGCAAGCTGATTTGTTCCTGCTGCAAGCTGACTTGATCCTGTTGCAAGCTGACTTGTTCCTGCTGCAAGCTGACTTGAACCATCCGCAAGCTGACTTGTTCCTGTTGCAAGCTGACTTGAACCATCTGCAAGCTGACTTGTTCCTGTTGAGAGCTGCGTTGAACCTTCCGCAAGCTTATTTGCTCCATCTGAAAGAGCACTTATACCTGCCGTTAAATCAGGTATCTTACCTGCCAAAGTACCTGTACCCTCTGCAAGAGCCTTTGTACCTGATACAAGACTGTAGCCGTTATCTCCTACTGCTTCTATCTGTCCTGCTATCTGCTTCTTGGTCTGCTCTGCACCTGACACTGCTGCCTGACCCGCTGCCATGCCTGCTGCTGTTGCTGCCGACTCCTGACATGCCGCTACAACGCTCTTTCCTATTGTATCTGCACCCTTTTCGGCTATGCCGGATGTAACCTGCGTTGTAATATTGGTTGCAAGCGTATCTGCAAGTGTGTTAAGCTCTCCTGCAACCTCTGCGTTTATTCCTGCCTTAATCGCTGCTCCTTCAGGCAATTCAAGATATCCTAAAAAATCATCATATGATGCAATACCTGCTTCTGCTAAAGCAGCCTTATAATTATTGTAAGCTGTAACCGTACCGGCTGTATAAAGTGCACTTTGCAAAGATGCCATATTTGCATCGGCCTTAATTCCTGCTGCGACCTGTGCTGATGTTTGACTAACTACTGTCTCATTGGTAAGTGCAGCCTTAAAGGAGGCTGAAGCCTTGTCGTATATAGTTTTATAAGTATCTGTTCCTTCAGCAAACTGTCCATTTACTGTATTCACGGCAGCTTCTGAAGCCTGATTATATACTGCCTGCTTTTGTTCATCCGTCATAGAAGTATTTAAAGCTGTGTCAAGTGTTGCTACACCCTGACTTATAGACTGTGCACTCTTATTTATTGTATTAACACCTGTTGCAAGCGAATCTGTATTTGATACAAGTGTATCCACACCATCCTTTAACTGTCCTGCTCCTGTTGCTAGGTCACTTGCTCCTGTTGCTACCTGACTTGCTCCTGTTGCTAGGTCGCTTGCTCCTGTTGCCACCTGACTTGCTCCTGTTGCAAGGTCGCTTGCTCCCGTTGCTGCCTGACTTGCTCCTGCTGCAAGGTCGTTTGCTCCTGTTACAAGCTGTCCCGCTCCTGTTGCAAGGTCGTTTGCTCCCGTTGCTACCTGATTTGCTCCTGTTGCCACCTGATTTGCTCCTGTTGCAAGTTGACTTGCTCCTGTTGCTACCTGATTTGCTCCTGACTTGAATTCTCCCATCTTTTCAAGCAAGGTTGCTGTTCCGTCTGCAAGCTCATTTGAACCATCTGCCAACGCATCTCCCGCATCACTCATTTCACTTATCATACTGTCAAGCTCAGCAGTATCAAAGTCATCGCCCAATGAAAAATCTGATGCCGATACAACTGCCGTCATAGTCATATCAAGCTTAAAATCCGTAACATCCGCACTTACCTCAAAATAATCAGGAAGATTTAATTCCTCTGATAAATCCTCACCGTCAAGTCCGAGACTGTCCTTAATACCCGGAACACCATAACCGATGACTATTGTACTTGCACCCTGTGGCATTGTTCTTCCGTTTTCAACAGCAACATTTTTACAATTCTCATCAAGTATTAAGCCTGAAATTGCTACAAAAGGAACCTTAACCTTTTCCTTTTTACCATTTATCTCTTTTTCTACACCGGTGTTGTTGGTATAGTCAAATCTTATCTTAACATTTCCGCTTACCCCTGCCATATCCTCGGCTTTGGTTTCCTTTCCGTCAAGATAATAAGTCACCTTAACACTTACAGGAAGCTCCTGATTGGTTGTACCCTGATAATATATGTCATTTCCATTTGCCTGCCATGTGATTTCATCGCCATTTTGTGTAAAGGCTTCATCTCCCTTTACATTTTCTATATCCTTTAAATTGGTCTTATCTGTAAGCTCACTCTTTTTCTCAGGATTTCTCAGCCATTCACTGACTATAATATTATTTACCGAACCATCTGCCGATGCGAAAGCATAAACTGTTTCGTCCTTATTTACATCCTTTTGTGAAACCTGAAATTTTGACGTAAGCTCATCCGCAACCTTATCGGCTGTCAATACCTCTGTTTCATTTTCTTCATCTTCATTTTCTGCAAGAACAATCTCCTGCTCATAGCTATATGTGTTTACGGGTCTTAATACAGAACCTGTAAAGCATGAGCCTGCAATGACTGCTGCTGCGGTAACACCGCTTATAACGCATTTCCTATTTCTTCTGAAATAATCCTTAATATCCATTTCTATCATTCCTTCCCTAAATACTAACCCTGTAACTGTTCCTCATGGTTGACCGTATGCCTTTTTTCCTTCGGCGGTTTGAAGCCGACGCTTGTGTTAATGATGATTTTATCAAATATCATAAACATCGAAGGAAGTACAAGTATTACGACTACCATACTGATAAGAGCACCTCTTGCCATAAGCGTACAAAGTGAACTTATCATATCTATATTAGAATACAAACCAACACCAAATGTCGCAGCAAAGAAGCTAAAGCCGCTGACAAGTATTGATTGTACCGAAGACTGCATACCCTCTATAATAGCTGTCTTTTTATCAAGTCCGTGATTTCTTCCTCTCTTATACTTATTTGTCATAAGTATCGCATAGTCAACCGTTGCACCAAGCTGTATGGTTCCGATTACTATGGATGCTATGAAAGGAAGAACCGTACCCGTATATGCAGGTATGCCCATATTGATAAATATTGCAAACTCGATAACCGCAACCAGGATAACCGGAAGTGAAATCGACTGGAATACAAACAATATTATTACAAATATAACGCCTATCGATACAGCACTTACGACCTTGAAATCCTTATCTGTTATCTCGATAAGATCCTTAGTACAAGGTGCCTCACCTATGAGCATTCCCTTTGAGTCATAATTTTTAACTATAGTTTTTATTGCATCACACTGTGCATTTACCTCATCCGAAGCAACCGCATATTCTGAAGTAACCAATAATAATTTATAATTATCATTTTCAAGATTTGATACAAGCTTATCCGGAAGAAGCTCCTTCGGAATCGTTCCGCCAAGCATACTGTCAAGGCCTATGACATTTTTAACACCGTCAACAGCCTTTATCTCATCTGTCATAGAGATTACTTCTTTACTTGATAAGCTGCTGTCAAGAAGTATCATGTGCGTAGCACCCATGGCAAATTCTTCATCAAGCTTGTCATTTGCTATACTGCTCTGCAGGTCTCTCGGAAGTGTTCCCGCAAGGTCATAATAAACATCTGTATGTGTATAACCGTAAAGTGCAGGTACAAGAATTATTACAAACAATACAATAAATACATAAAAATGATTTACTACCCATGATGAAATTCTGCTTATATCAGGAAGCAATACCTTATGCTTGGTCTTCTCAATAGCCTTATCAAAGATAAGAATCATTGCAGGAAGAACCGTTACGCAACAGATAACTCCAAACACAACACCCTTTGCCATAACGATACCCATATCAAGTCCAAGCGTAAAACTCATAAAACAAAGTGCTATAAAACCGGCTACTGTTGTAATTGAGCTTCCCACTACAGAAGATATCGTATTGGAAATTGCATGAGCCATCGCTCTGTCCTTATCTCCCGGATAAGCCTCCTGCTTTTCCTCGTAGCTGTGCCACAGGAAGATTGAGTAATCCATCGTAACACCTAACTGAAGAACCGCTGCAAGAGCCTGTGTTACGTAAGATATCTCACCCTTAAACACATTGGTACCTAAGTTATATACGATTGCCATTCCTATACTAAGTAAGAAGAACAACGGCACCAAAAATGAATCCATTGAAATTGCAAGAACTACAACCGCAAGTATAACTGCTATAAGTACATATACCGGAGTTTCTCTGTCGGATAACTCCTTTGTATCCGTGATAACCGCTGACATACCTGACAAGTAGCTTTGCTTACTTATTATTCCTCTTAAATCATCTATGGCATCCATAGTTTCATCTGAGGAAATTGATGTAGGAAACAGTACAAACAATATCGTTGAATCTGCCTCCTCATTCATAAATACTTCTTTAATTTCGTCCGGTAAAAGCTCCTTTGGTATAGATAAATCGACTAATGAGTCATACCATAAAACCGCTTTTACATTTGGTACTGCTTCCATTTCTTTACGCATCTTGGAAATATCCTTATCGGACATGCCCTCGACGACGCACATGGAAAATGCACCGGTTCCAAATTCATCAACTAAGATATCCTGACCTTTCATCGTTTCAATGTCCTTTGGAAGGTACGTAAGAATATCGTAGTTTACTCTGGTCTTAAAATAACCAAGAGCTGATGGGATAAGCAAAAGTATTCCGATAACAAGTATTGCTATCTTATGCTTTACTACCCATTTTCCAAAATTAATCATGTTTCTCACTTCTTTCCCTTTTACTTTTTAGAGGTAACTTCCACTAACCTCTTTTCGTACTTTATAATATGAAAAGGATCGGATAAAATAAATATCCAATCCTTTTTCTATGTCTAATTTTAATATACATTTTTTAACAAATGTATAATTTTTTTGTACATTTATCATTCTTTATATAGGCAGGTAAATTTTTATTAACCAAGCTGTTTTATAGTATTTTATACGATGTCATTAAAAATATCTATAATTGAATGGCTGCTTATATAATCAAAGATTTCGGAAAGCTCATCCGGACTAACCATAAAATCTCTCTTTATCCAATTGATGGCAATATAGCACATTGTATTTGCATAATACTCTGCAAGCATCTCTCTTGACATCCAGCTGTATCTGAAATGATGCACCGGATGAAGCTTCTCTATGGTTTCTACAAGAAGCTCAGTAACAAGCGAAATTGATATATTGGAAAAGGAATTCTGACCTTCTATCAGAACTGCCTTTTTATAGAATTCAATATCATTACCTATATTGGTAAGAAGTAAGGTATATGCCGCTGTCATCATATTATTAAACAGAAGCGGTTTTATCGGTTCAAGTATATCTGTTCTTATAATATACTCAAGCACCTCATACTTATCGGCAAAATGGTTATAAAATGTCGGACGGATAATCCCTGCCTTCTCACATATTTCTTTAACGGTAATCTTTTCCATAGAGTTCTTAAGTAAAAGCTCTTTAAATGTATCCGCTATTATCTTTTCCGTATCCCTTTTTTCTTTTTCCTGTGCTCTCATATAAAACATTTCCCTTCAAAATCAATAAGGCACAAATCAAACTCCGTTATTACGGTAATTATTCCCTTGTCCATCTGCATGAGGAACCGCAAGGCAAAACGAGTCTGTTTTCCGAAACCGGCAAGCCTATTTCATCGGATATTACCTTTCCTCCAAGTTCCTTAACAACAGTATTGGATACCATATATGTAAGTACGGAAGGTGCAAGTCCCGTTGTATAGGAATTTATCAAGAAGAACAGCGCATCATCGGCAAGGAGCTTTGTGGTTAGCTCTATAAAGGAATATATCTTATCCTCAAGCTTCCATATCTCACCCTTGGGGCCTCTTCCGTAGGAAGGCGGGTCCATAATTATTCCGTCATATCTATTGCCTCGTCTTATCTCACGCTCAACGAACTTTACGCAATCATCTACAAGCCATCTTATCGGTGCATCAGCAAGACCTGAGGATACGGCATTTTCCTTCGCCCATGTAACCATACCCTTGGAAGCATCCACGTGAGTAACCTTTGCACCCGCTGCTGCAGAAGCTATGGTTGCACCACCTGTATAGGCAAACAGATTAAGCACCTTAATTTCCCTATTACTGTCTTTATCGCGGGCATCCTTAATTATCTCCGAAAACCAGTCCCAATTAACAGCCTGCTCCGGGAATAAACCTGTGTGTTTGAATGAAAACGGTTTAAGATTAAAGGTCAAATCCTTATAATTAATGCTCCACTGCTTCGGTAGATTCATAAACTCCCATTCTCCGCCACCACTTTTACTTCTATGATAATGTCCGTTTAATTTTTTCCATAGAGGATTATTTTTCGGTGTGTTCCAAAGCACCTGAGGGTCAGGTCTTAATAATATATAATCGCCCCAGCGTTCAAGCTTTTCTCCCTCAGAGCAATCTATCACCTCATAATCCTTCCAATCACCGGCAATCCACATATTTTTTCCTTCTTTATATATGGCTTCCAAGTTATATTTAAGTATATCGCAGGCACGCTCTCGCTACCCTCAGACGCAACGGCACTAAGTTCGAAAATACCTCACTAAGTGCCGGCGTCTTCAGAGTACCTGCTTATATACTTAAATATCACTTGGAATCCTCCATTCTTATTTCTATTTTCTATAATCAGTCAAAAATAGTTGTTAATTTCGTTCTTCTATAGGTACGTACTCTCTGTGTTCTCCGACATATTTATATGCAGGACGTATAATCTTACCCTTATTTACAAGCTCCTCAAGGCGATGTGCAGACCAGCCGGAGATACGCGCTATGGCAAACATCGGTGTAAAAATCTCGGTCGGTATGCGAAGCATGGTATATACAAAGCCACTGTAGAAATCTACGTTTGCACATACTGCCTTCTGGGTATTCCTATTTGCCGTTATAAGCTTTTTAGCAATACGCTCAACTCTCTCATGAAGCTCAAACTCTCTTTCCATACCCTTTTCTTCAGACAGCTTTTTAGCATAGCTCTTTAGAATTACCGCTCTCGGATCGGATTCACTGTATACCGCATGTCCCATACCATAGATAAGACCTGCCCCGTCAAAAGCTTTTTTATCCAATATATCCTGAAGGTATTCGCTTAACTCATCTTCATTTTCCCAATCCTTGACATTATTTTTTAAATCATCAAACATCTGCTGAACCTTAAGGTTTGCACCACCGTGTCTTGGTCCCTTGAGTGAACCGAGTGCCGCAGAGATGGTTGAATATGTATCCGTGCCTGATGAAGTAAGTACATGAGTTGTAAATGTAGAGTTGTTACCGCCGCCATGCTCTGCATGTATAACAAGACATACATCCAAAACTTTTGCTTCTAATTCTGTGTACTTTCCATCAGTTCTTATGAGTCTAAGTAGGTTTTCTGCTGTCGAAAGACCTTTTTTCGGTCTATGTATAATCAGACTTTTTTCCAAGTGATAATGTCTGTACGCCTGATATCCATATGCAGCTATAACCGGAAACTGAGCGATAAGCTGTAATGACTGCATAAGGACATGCTTAACGCTCGTATCATTTGCCATATCATCATACGCATAAAGCGACTGGACACATTTTTGAAGTATGTTCATCATATCCTTACTTGGAGCCTTCATAATTACATCTCTGTTAAACGCTTCCGGAAGCTGCCTTAATTCCTCAAGAACACCGACAAAGGTTTCAAGCTCTTCATGGCTGGGAAGCTGGCCAAACAGCAGAAGATATGTAGCTTCTTCAAAGCCGTAAAGACTGTTTTTAAGTCCTGATACAAGCTTTTTAACCTCATAGCCCTGATAATAAAGCTCTCCCGGAATAGGAATTCTCTCCTCTCCTCTAAATCCCACTACATCTGATATCTCAGTAAGACCTGTAAGCACGCCTCGTCCGTCTGCATCTCTTAAACCTCTTTTTACATTATACTTTTGATATAGTCCTACATCTATCTTATCTGTTTCATTACATATCTCAACATATGTATCAAGTATCTTGTCAAATGTATTCTCTGCCATATTGTTCATCTCCCTTTTGTTACTGTAGCTTACTAAGCTTATTGAATGCCATGTCTTACAGTCAAATAATCAATACGCTAATACCTTTAGATAAATATTAATTATATTTATATCTTTTTACATTTCAATCAAATATTTTTCATACGCGTTTATAACACGTGTTTCATTATACATGGATTCGCGCTTAAAGTCACGTCCATAATTTATATGCACGTGTCCATGTGCAAAAAGCATCGGCTTTTGTTCATCTAAAATATCAAGAAATACCTTAAAGCCCGTATGCGGAAGGTCGCTTGAGTCATGCAGATGATATGCAGGCGAATGTGTTATAAGTATATCTATACCGCCATTTTTCCTAATCTTTCTTCTAAGCTTTTTATATCGTTTAGCCATCTCCTGCTCGGTATACTGATATGTACCGTTGTTATAACACATACTTCCGCCAAGTCCCATAATTCTTATGCCCTCATGAACGTATATATCGTCATCTATGCATATACATCCATCCGGCGGTGTCTCATCATAGCAATGGTCATGGTTTCCATGTACATAAAGGATGGGCACCTTGGCAAAGGTCGCAAGAAATGATAAGAACTGCGGAGCCAAATCCCCACAGGATATAATAAGGTCTATCCCTTCTAATTTACTTTTCTCAAAAAAATCCCAATAGTATTTTGACTCTTCATCAGCCAATAGTAAAATCTTCATTATTCATCCTCGTTATCCGATGCGTTAATTTCAATCATATCATCAGCATTTTTGACACTTTCTTTTTCCGCTTCCGAATTATTTGCGCTATTCTTATCGGCCCTAAAATCACTTTCGGCATCTATATTAGCATCCGAATTGCTTGCATTGTCTTTATCCGTATCTAAATTAACACCCTTTAATTCAACTATAGACTTTGCACTATCCTTAAGCTCGTCTATCTCCGGTATCTCACCTACGACATTTTCTGCAAGCCAATTCATTTTCATTATATCTTCGGGAAGCATGTGCTCCTTATCTTCATTTCTTATTACACCATTCTGATCCTTGATAACTGCATCAAACGGGAAGAATTCATTATTTTTCATCATATTTTTGAAAAGCTTAACTAATCTTAAGGTAGAAGCCGGAATCTTGTCGGAATATATAAGGTCTACAACTCCGGCAGATAGTCCCCACCAGTAATTGACTGCCTTGTTATCCTTCTTCTCCTCCTCCTTAAGCTTGCCCTGAAGTACGGTATCTATAAGCTTCTCATAGAATACCCCCCACTGATAAACCGGCATGGCGATGTTAAAGGTTCCATTTTCATCTATATTATATAATCCGAAACGCCTGCCTTCTTCTCTTGGCTTAATCATAATCTGGTCGGATATATAATTTATATCCCTTCTTCTGAAATTCTCTATAGCTGCCTCATGTGCAACCCCCTTTAGAGATGTCCATTCAAGATAAACCTTTGCATCCGGATTAACCATAGCAACGCCAAGTGCAAACGCATTTATATCCGCAGTTATTCCAAGTATCGGATAATCTGCCAGATAACCAATCCTATCATTTGTAGTTAAGGCGCCTGCCAGTATTCCCGAAAGGAACTTAACCTCATAAAGCCTTGCATAATATGTGCTTATAAGCTTATGTGAGGTATTGAGCGAGCAGTTAAGTATCACAACCTCCGGATGATTTACGGCAACCTTAAGACTTGCGTTTACCTGTCTTGATGAGGTTGTAAATAAAATCTTTACGCCCATGAGAATAAGATCCTCCATCGCCGTAATGATATCCTCTTCTGTATTTAAATTATGTACCTTCAATGTTTTGATTCTGCCTGCACAATGCTCCTCAAGGTAAAGTCTTCCAAGCTCATGTCCGTAAAGCCAGTCTGATTCATCCGTGTCCTTATCAAATATAAAAGCAACCTTGACCTGCTTTGGAGCAAGCCCCTTAAAATAACTCATAATACTCTTTTTGCCGGTATCGGGCGGGTCAAGCTTAAGACTTATCTCTCGTCCGGTAGATTCGATAAGATACTCCTCCCAGAGCTTATCAATCTTTTCCTTAATTTCATTTCCCGTAAACTCTTTAGCATTCTCATAGCCATAAACATCTATAAACAACAAAAGCGCATCACCAAGGGTTATAGGCAGCTTTTCTCCGCCCTTCGCCTTAAGGGCAACACAGAAGTTATGATTAAAGGAGCCAAAATCTCTTTTCTGCTCCTCTGTCCAAGGCTCCTCAGGATTCTCAGACGTAAGCTCTAAGAGCCTTTTGAAAAAGCCCTCCTGCGAAAACCATATGTAATTAATATCCGTGAGCTTATAAAAGTCCATAAACTCATAGTAAATCTTTATTTCTTTATCATCCGTAAGTTTTGGAACCTTACGTGTAACCTGCGCCGGTACATTAACCGCATCAAAATATTTTAAAACCGATACACGCTTATTTCCCTCAACTACATAAAATTTATTGAGGTACTCATAAACCTTAATCGGCTCTCTTATTCCCTCCTCAATCTGACTGTCGCAAAGCGTTGACCATTTAGAGCCAAATTCAGTTTTATAATCAAGAATAGGCATGAAGTTATTGGCAAAGGCATAGGTTCTTCCGGCATTACTTGTACCCACCACATTTTCAAGCGGTATCTGCACAAGTCCAAGACTAACCTCGCTTTGAATATCCACATCCTTAAGTATCTCATCAAGCACGGGAAGATATGCATTTTCCCCCTTTGAAATAGCACTCTTAAAAGCCTTTAGTCCTGCCTTTTGTGCTTTTTCATATTCTACATATGACATAAAAACTCCTTTCCCTGTAGGAAAATATTAATCATAAATTTGCATATTATACTATACAGCATGGCAAACTGCGATTATTATATCATAAGCAGTCAAATATCGAAAGAGTCAGATTATACAAAAACAGCCTCAATAATTGACTTTTTTTAGCCAACTATATGAGGCTGATAATTATTGAAAAATTGTTTTTATATTTTAAATCTCGACATTTCTTCCTCGAGAAGATCTGATGCCTTATTCATATTATCAACCTTCTCGGCTATGTTCTTAATAGAATCAACCTGATGAGATACACGGTCAGATGCACCCTTTGCATTTACCTCGGTCTCACGTGATATCTCGTGGATGTTGGTAATTGCCGAAAGCACCTCATCATTTACATTTCCGGCAGAGCCTATAAGCTCTCCCACCTCATTTGCAGTGGATATAGAGCTTTCGGAGGACTCCTTAAATCTGGAGAAGGATTCCTCAACCACATCAACAGATACAAGCTGCTCCTCAAAGGTAGACCTGATACCATCAATAAGCTCGACTATGCCTTTTATACCTTCCTGAAGTTCAACAACTATCTCACTTATACCCTGTGTAGCATCGTTAGAGCTATTGGCAAGCTCTGAAACCTCAGAAGCTACTACGGCAAAGCCCCTTCCGGCTTCTCCGGCACGGGCTGCCTCTATGGAAGCATTTAACGAAAGCAGACTTGTCTGTGATGATATATTATTTATCTCTTCGATAATAGTACCAATCTTCTTGGACGACTCGTTAAGGCTGAGCACCTTATCATAGGATGCAGTAACCGCATCAAGACTTGCCTGACTCTTTTTCTTTAACTCACCGACACTGTATATACCCTCATCACTGAGACTTCTTGAAGCCGATGCCTGCTTCTTTAACTGCTCACTCATCTTATAAAGCTCGGAGGTACATTCCTTCATTTCTTCGGTAAGCTTTACAACCTTCTCGGTATCGGTTGACTGAACGGATGCACCAAAAGAAATCTTATCCATCTCCTGAGCAACGGAATCATTTTCAGCAGATAACTCAGAAAGCTTGTCTGCACTTCCGTGTACGTCATCGAGAAGACGCTTGGTTTCTCCAAGTACATACGCTATCTTGTCTGTCATATGGTTAAAGCTTTCAGCAAGTGCACCAAGCTCTGACTGATTATCAGTAACCTTAGCCTTGACTGAAAAATCACCCTCTGAAGCAACACCGATAATATCTGTAAGCTCGATAAGCGGAGTGGTAATCTTCTTAACATTTGAACGAACAAGAACAATTGCTATAGCAAGCATACATGCTGCTATCAAAAGCGCTACCAAAAGCATTATGTATAGAGGTTTCATAAGAGTTCCTCTTCTTTGTATCGTTATAACCGACCACGAATCCGACTCACCATCCATAACAATAGGAGAATATGTAGCATAATACTTATTACCGCCAACAGTAACTATGCAGTTACCGCTCTTTCCCGACATAACCTCTTCAATCATCTTCTTGAAGGAATCAGATTCTTTAAAGGTCTTTTCTTCTTCAATAATATTTCCGTCCGCATCAGTCATTACATTTCCCGTATCATCCTTCTTGGAAACGGTTCGGGTATATGTAACATAATTATAAAGCTCTTCTATATAGCTTGCATCCGGATGAGCAACAACAGTTCCCTCTCCGTCTATAATAAATACAGTTTTATCCTTATCAGCATCCGAATACTCAACAACCAAATCCACAAGTGACTGAAGCTTTATATCAGCCGCAAAAACTCCGATAAACGCTCCCTCATCATACATAGGGAAAAAGATTGAAGCACAAGGACTTCCGGTATTAACGGAATAGTATGACTTTGACACAAAGGAAACCTTATCCGCTACAGTCTGCTTGAACCACCATCTCTCACTTCTGTCCGCAAGCTCTCCGCTTGAACGACCTGTCTGCATACCGGTTGTATCCTGTATGTAAAGAAGCTCTAAATAAGGATTTCTCTCAACGCAGTCTGCCAATATAGGACTCTGTATCTCAGTATCCATGGTAAGAATGTCAGGACTCTTGGCAAGCTCCTCCGAGATGCCATACGCCTTGGAGACAAACTCCCTTACATTATCGGATATAAGCTGGGTTTCGCTCTCACTGTCCGCTATAACACGGGACTCATAGGTCTTATAAAATATAACTCCCATTATGCTGACAATCAAAAGCCCAAGAATAATTATAGTCACAACAATCGGTGTAAGAAGTTGTTTTAGAATTACTGATTTTTTTCTGTTCATCTTTGGTTCTCCTCGCAATAAACATATATTATATATATTATGTCTTACCCGGCTGATTTAACTTTAATATTATAACATAGTTTAGGGGATTGTACCATAAAAATTTGTTGACCGTTATCCACTGCCGATGCCACATAATTATTCCTGACAGCAATATTAATCGAGTAGGGAAGATAAAATCGCACCCTACTCGCCGCGCCGCCCGCGTGTCACGCAGTGACAAATTTCATTACGCGGGCGTGTGCATCATACAAAATAAGGTTGTGAAAACTCACAACCTTATTCTTAATCATACTATTTTATGTATTATAAAATTTGGATGGGCGGCGTATCCATCATATCAGGTTCCTACAAGGGAGCGCAGGGTGCCTTTCCTGCTCGTCAAATCTATAATACAGATATAAGATAGCATTATTTTTTTATGCAGTCAAGTAATTTCTAATTCAAAATCCCTAACAGGTTTAAGCCTATTGGAATTAATGTATGCATCTATTTTTCCTTTTTTAACATCAAACATTGTTGCTACATAATATCTACCTTTTTTCTCATCCAGTTTTATAGTTATAAATATATTCTCTTTATATATTTTAACAATCTCAATATTTCCATTATTATTACCAATATAATCAGGTGTTTCAATAATTTCATTTAATCTATCAATATATTTTGCAGCAATAAAATGTTTTTGTTTTATTAAATGAGTTTTTAATCCTTTTGACATATATATATCAAATGCCTCGTATTCTGTACCCAATATTTTATTAAATTTAGTATTAAATTGTGTTATTTTTTTTAATTTATCCGAATTACTCATTTTCACCTCAAACAAACAATGCATATTTTTAAGGATAGAAATTATTATATCAAATGAAATTTTTTCATTTATCACATATATTGACATTGTCAATTGTTTATATCCTTGACGAAACCTATAAGTTCTGATATTATAACTTACAAGAAATGGTTTTTTACCGTACAGTCTTATGACTCAAGCGGGCTGCTCGTTTCTTTTTTATTTCCTTTGAACCTTATGTCATTAATCAGCACTATTTTCGTACCATCAAGGTCTTTTACAAGATTAATATTTCTTTCCATAATTTATCCTTCCTTAAGGTCGCAAATTCTCACATCAAATTATAATATTCACGCAAGTATCATTGACATTGTCAATTATATAATATGCCATTGTCAATTTCAAGCAAAAGTATTATAATATATATAAATTCATACACAAGATTACAGGAGGTAATAATATATGTCAGCACCACTAATTCCGGAAAGACTAAAAAAAAGCCGTGAGGCTTGTGGAATCAATAAAACAGAAGCAGCTAAAATAATAGGACTTACACAGTCAGGATATGTAAGATATGAAAACGGAGAACGTAAACCTACGATACAAGTTATTGAGGCTATGGCAGCCTGCCTTAACACATCTGTAGATTATTTAATCGGAGAAAGTGATAATCCTGAAGCAGACAGAATAGTTGTTGAAAAAGAAAAAAATCCTATATTATTTGAGATATCAGAAAGCTTTGACAATTTGAGTAAAACAAAGCAGGCAAGATTATTGGAATATTACAATAAGCTGGTTAAGGGTAAGTAATTGATTTTCTCCTTTAAACAAAATACCCTTCGCCAAAAAAGCGAAGGGTAAAAACTTGCAACCCAACCATTTATATACCGCATATTGGTCAGCGGTAAACTTGCAACCCAACCATTTATATACCGCATATTGGTCAGCGGTAAACTTGCTATTTTTATAATCTTTTATTAAATTATTTATCTACTTATATTATATAAAAGACTATTAAAAATATCAATAAAAATTTTTTTTATATCGCTTATTGACAATGTCATCATATCATATGCCATTGTCATTTACAAGCATTTTTTTACAATTTCTTCTCATAACACAAAAATTCCTGATTAAACATATTACATTCCCCTACAACATCAAAGCCAAAATCCATATATGATTTAATCGCTTTGATGTTATGTCTATTCACAAGGAAATGTACACCTTTATAGCCTCTTTCTTTTAATACATTCAACCCGTATTTTAGCATTATCTTTGCTATTCCTTTATTTTGCTCATCGGGTAAAACCGCAAGTCTTGCCAGTTCACCGGAAGGATATAGTGATTTATTCCAGCAATCAAGACTATCGATGTCTTCATCCTCATCAATGGATATGGCAGCAATGATTCGTTCTCCTTCTCTCATTATCATCAAAGCATTTCGTGATAAATCAAAATCAATTGTATCATTGTCAGGGTAATCATCATTCCACGGGCAAAACTCTTTTCCTAACTGCATTTTATATAATGATAAAATTTGTTCTTTGTCATTTTGTGTTGCATACTCTATTGTACTCATGTGTCTTTCCTCAATAGTAATAATTATTTATATAAAAAATACGTCCACTCATGCAAGCATGGTGGACGCATTTTTTTATTCTATTGCACGGCTGTTAGCCTATTTATACAATTTATACTACACCCTGTGCGATCATAGCCTCAACAACCTTCTTGAAGCCTGCGATGTTAGCACCTGCAACGTAGTTGCCTTCCATACCGTATTCCTTAGCAGCGTCATCAATGTTGTGGTAGATACCAACCATGATTCCCTTAAGCTTAGCGTCAACCTCTTCGAAGCTCCATGAAAGTCTCTCTGAGTTCTGGCTCATCTCAAGAGCTGAAGTTGCAACACCACCTGCATTTGCAGCCTTACCGCCTACAAATGGAACATTGTTTGCCTGGAAGTACTCAGTAGCTTCGATAGTAGTAGGCATATTAGCACCCTCTGCTACGTACTGAACACCATTTGCAACAAGCATCTTAGCATCCTCGATATCAAGCTCGTTCTGAGTAGCACATGGAAGAGCGATGTCTACCTTGTACTGCCATACACCATGCTCACCATTTTCCTTTGCATGATACTCTGCTGATGGACGAGCTGCTGCATACTCAGTAAGACGAGCACGCTTAACTTCCTTAACTTCCTTAAGAAGTGCAACATCGATTCCTTCAGGATCATATATCCAACCTGTTGAATCAGAAACGGTAACAACCTTTGCACCTAACTGCTGAGCCTTCTGGCAAGCGTAGATTGCAACATTACCTGAACCTGAAATTGCAACAGTCTTTCCTTCCATCTTATCGCCATGGCACTTAACCATTTCCTCTGTTAAGTAAAGAAGACCATAGCCTGTAGCTTCTGTACGGGCAAGTGAACCACCGTATGTAAGTCCCTTACCTGTAAGAACTCCCTCATAGAGTCCCTTAATTCTCTTGTACTGACCGAACATGAAACCAATCTCTCTTGCGCCTGTTCCGATATCTCCGGCAGGTACGTCCTCATCAGCACCGATATACTTTGAAAGCTCTGTCATAAAGCTCTGGCAGAACTTCATAATCTCATTGTCTGACTTACCCTTAGGATCGAAGTCTGAACCACCCTTACCACCGCCGATAGGAAGTGTAGTAAGTGAATTCTTGAAAATCTGCTCGAAACCAAGGAACTTAATGATACCAAGGTTTACTGAAGGGTGAAGTCTTAAACCTCCCTTGTAAGGTCCGATAGCGTTGTTGAACTGTACTCTGAAACCTCTGTTTACCTGTACATTTCCGTTATCATCTACCCAAGGAACTCTGAACATGATCTGACGGTCAGGTTCAGTAATTCTCTCCAGGATTGCAAGCTTACGATACTTCTCCTCATCCTGCTCGATAACCGGACGAAGTGTACTAAGTACCTCAGTTACTGCCTGGATAAACTCCGGCTGGTCGCCATCTCTTGTCTTAACTTTCTCTAATACCTCATCAACATATGACATTTTTATTTTCCTCCCTAGAAAATGTATTTCGGTTTTTCAGCACAAACCGTTATTGCCATTATATTACAGCCATTTTTGATTGTAAAGAAAAAATATACATATTAATATTATTTTTCTATGTCATAAATCTATAAAAACATAGCCATATATAGTGGAAGTGTTATTTTTTTATCGCTTTTTCCAACATTTCCATTAATAAGCTTATAACCATAAGGTATTTCATCCCTCTTTAAAACATTGTCAAGAGATTTTGAACGGCTTCTGCCGGATTTTACTTCTATCGGTATCACTCCATCGACTGTTTCCAGAAAAAATTCTATCTCAAAGGTAGATGCCTCATCCTTTCTAAAATACAGTTCATTATGTCCGTTTTTTATAAGTATGTCAGCTATAAGTGCCTCATACATATTTCCTTTAGAAAAATCACTATAGGCATCAGGATGAAACAATCTTTCTTTTATTGAATAATCAAACATACTTACATATAATCCAATATCAGAAGCATATACTCTAAAATTCCCCTCATCCCTTGATTCTTTTAGCGGAAGATTATACCCCTTTAAATTATATACCTGTTTCACAAGGTATGCTCCAACAAGCCAATCAAGGCTTGAACCAAATTTTCTGGTCGTTCCGCCTTTTTCAACTACAGAATATTTGAATTTATGATTATCTTTAGTCAACTGCTCGGGTAAAGAAAAATAACATTTTTCAGCTTTGTTTTTTATATCTGCATTTGCATAATGAGCTATATCATATTTGTAGTCATTTAAGATATCCCGTTGCTTTTTATCAGCTTTTTGCAAATCATTTTCTTCAAAAAAAATGTTTAATACTTCCGGCATACCTCCAAGAACAATATAAAGTCTCAAAAGTTCCATCATCTTATCATTTATAGCAGGTGGAACAGGTTCTATCTTTTCAAAGCACTCTCTCATTTTTTCTATTACTTCATCGCTTACATTTGATGCTATCAAAAATTCATAAAAACT
The DNA here is from genome assembly GCA_902788555.1 of uncultured Lachnospiraceae bacterium. GTDB lineage: Bacteria > Bacillota > Clostridia > Lachnospirales > Lachnospiraceae > Coprococcus_C. The sequence continues at coordinate 17,695 of CADAKQ010000014.1, read as the reverse complement.
AAGAGGATGCATATCAATATATTCTACTGAGCCTACAGGATATGAAGAAGGTCTTTTATAATCTATTCCAAGCATAGAACCTGAAGCTATCACATCATACCTTTTTTCTTCATTCCAAAATTTAAGCGATGTAATAGCCTCCGGACATTCTTGAATCTCATCAAGAAATATTAATGTTTCATCCGGTATTAGTTTAGAATCTGTTACATATAATGAGATATTCAGGAGTAATGTTTTTGCATCCAAATCCCCTTCAAATATTTTCTTATATGATGGATTTTTTAAAAAATTAATTGTTATGCATGATTTATATTCCTTTTTTCCAAAATATTCTATTAAATAAGTCTTTCCTACCTGTCTTGCCCCCCTTACCAAAAGACATTTCTTTGATTTATTTTCCTTCCATTCTTTTAATTTTAATTCTATACTTCTTTTTAACATAGATGTTCACTCCCTTTATCTGGTATTAAATAATTTAATTATATGTTAATTTTTACAATCCAAACGCAAAACCCATAAAAATATGCACATATACATATTTTAACCTACTTAAAATCTGCATCTGTGCATATTTTAGCACTTTTTATATTTAAAGTAAATATTATAATTATTGAATTTTTTCCTTTTCAAGACCTCTGCTTAAGGTTCTTGAATCCTCACGCCAGTATCTGCATCTGTGCTTTACACAGGTTGAAAAAACTATCTGCGTTTTAGTCTTTCCAAATCTTTGAAGCTCAACTATAAAATGATCTAGTTCTGTAGTAGTCGGAAATCTTACTTCAATGAGCATAGAATAATCGCCGGTAACACAGTTACACTCGATTACATTTAAAACTCCGTCTATATACTCGTAAAATTCTTCTCTCTGAACCGGCTCAACCTGTAAATTTATAAATGCTTTTACATAATGTCCCATAGCCTCCGGATTAAGTCTTGTAGTAAACCCTTCAAGAACTCCTTCCTCAAGCATCCTGTCTATACGTGTTCCTACCGCAGTCGGCGATAGAAACACCTGCTCCGCAATATCCTTAAGAGATGTCCTTGCATTGTCTTGCAGTATTTCAAGTATCTTCTCGTCCACCTCATCAAGCTTGTAATAAATCAATTCTCTTTTTTCCATCTTTATATTCCCCTACTTTTTCAATTATCTACAACTGTCTTTCAAACTTTCTGTACTTCAAACATTTTGTTTTTCATACTTTCAAATTTCTTTTAAATTTACAACTTTTTTATTCGCTCCAATAACCGATATTATTGATCAAAAGTTCGCCCGCGTCCGTTCCATCAGTTATAATTCTCATAGCAACAACCTTTGAATAATCAAATTTTGCATCACCAAACATCGAAGGCTCGATTGCAACACGTTGAAGCTGATGCTTATACTCATATTTGCCTGCAAGTACCTCCTGCTTATAAAGCTGAACTGCAAGTGAGTGGTAAACAAGCACAGGATTTTCAACTGTAACAGTTTTGCCTGAAGCATCCTCAAGCTCTACAGAGTATTTAAGTCCTTCCTGCAATTTTTCCGTATCCTCTCTCAGATCAGCCACCTCAAATGAAATGCATCCGTTAGAAATATCAATCTCAGGAAATGTCACTTCAACCACAGGCTCACTTCCCTTTTCCCATGAACAATCAAAAACATAATTTTCTCCTTCGCCACCGTCACCTCTTGCGTACTGCGCAATCGTCCAGGTATCCGTTCCGGTACACTCAACGGAAGCTCCGCTTTCGAAGTTTGCTATATCAACCGTATCATCAAAGGTTACCAAATCTATAAAATCACTATCCGAATAATTTGTAATATACACTGTCTTAGGAAGATAGCTCCTGTAACCGGAAATATCCGAAAGAAGTGATTCATAGGTATCATCTATCCCAAGTGTGGAATCAAGGAACGCACGTATATATGCTTTCGCGATAAGCTTTTGGTCAGCTTCGTCGATAAAATAATTTGTATTAAGATAATGATTGGATGCACCATCCAAATCATATCTTCCCCAAAGACTGTTGAACTGACCATGATTAGCACCAAGTATATAAACCGAAGATTTTAAATAATCTTTATCTTCTGAATTCTTTCCAGAGGTATCCTTCTCCTCATCTGAAAATGTCACATTGTTATACTGCTTCTCACCCATCATGGAAGAAACGTCCTGATCATTGGCACCATGTATCAGAAGATAATTAACATCCGAAATCTCAACCGAATGACTTACCGGCATATATTGGTCTACAACAGGTGATATCGCTACAATCGACGTAATATTAAAATGATAATCAAATTTGATATTACCATCTTCCGGATATGCCTCAAGATCATTGAAAAGATATGCCGCAGCAACCATCTCACCACCTCTTGAGTGACCGCCGATTGCCACCTTATCTTCATCAATAAGTCCACTTAAGATACTGCTATCAAGTTTATTTTGTTCAAAAATAAACTTCATATTATCAAGCAAAAGAATCGCTCTCTTGTCATTGCCCTCGCCGGTTGCATTGATGATATTTTCATCAACCGAAACTACCACATAGCCGTTGGAAGCAAGATACTCACCCAAGTATTCATATCCAAGATACGACGGTACATTTGAATCATGGTTTCCGTGAACCATAAAGAAAACAGGACAACCAGACTCTCCCTCGGGATACCAGATTTTACCTTTAACCGGCACCTTCTTAAAATCGTAATCAATAAACAGGTCCGTTACGGCGGTAAACCCGCCTCTGTCACGAACAGAATCAAATACCGTATAATCAAGAGTTTCCGTAACAATATCATCAGAACTTTCAGGGCCATAGGTCAATGCAGCAACCTTATATTGTCCGTTTTCAAGATATCCGTCAAATCCCGAAACCTGCTCGGAATTTGCTACCGGAATTTGGCTATAAAAATCTACTCTGTTTTTTCCAAAATAATCATTAAAGAAAAATGAAATGTAATAACCGATATATGCAATTGAAAGCACAGTTACTACATAAGCAAATACCTGCTTAAATTTACGGCTCTTAATAAAAGACCATATGCATCTTCCGAGCACATCAACGGAAAGCGTCAAAAGAAAACTCATAAGTATAGCCAAAATAATCGTATGAAACATATTGCCTATCAGATTATTGGCGCATACTGAAAAAAATGCAACAAAGAAATACAACTTACACCTCTTGCCCGCACCAAATATAATTTTCAAAATTAAATTAAGCAAACCAACCGATAGAAGCAAAATAATCGTCGTTACTAAAAACATAACAAGCCAAGGCAATTTATTATTGGTCATTCCGTCAAAGATCCAAAACATAAAAGCAACAGCCAAAAAAAGCTCTGCTATCATGCCGCCCGCACGTCCTTCTTTCATAAACTCCCTTGCCGGTTCGGTTTTCCTTTTTATAAACCCAAACGGCTTTTTAATCCCCCGCCAAAGCTTTCCAAAAAAACTCTTAACTTTCTTCATTCCTCAAATTCTCCCCACGTTTAAACATTAATCCGATTTTTTTGTTAATATCATGATTATAATCTATTGCGTATCTCTTGGTATATAATATATCTATAAGCAGGTACTTTGAAGACGTCGGTACTTAGCGAGGTTTTTTCGAGCTTAGTACCGCTACGTCTGAGAGTAGCGAGAGCGTGCCTGCGATAGATATATTATATACCAAGAGATTCAAATAATATGATATCATAAAACACAAAAAAACGGAACCCTCTCGGATTCCGCTTTTTGACATATGCTGAATTGTGTGTAGATAATTCGTATAAATGCACTAGGGAGACGAACTAATCAACACGTTATGATTATTTTATCAAATTAAATTTATTCGTCAATATTCCCCACGCTCTTTGTTCGTTTCACACAAAAACAGTCTTTTTGACTTGAGAAAACAAAGTTAAAAATAATTTTAACTTGTTTTTCAAAACTAAAATTTTCCATGAGAACCATGATATCCGCTACCGGATGAGTGAGATATCGAGCCACCGCCTGAGCTTGTTTGTTTTGGTGTCTTCTTAACATTACTGTACATAAACTGGTCTGTACATATACTCATTATAATTCCTGCGGCAACGCCGGCTGCTACACCTGCGGCAACCTTACCCGCCACATTTCCGGAATTATTGGCGATACCGGTTTGCATATCATCTCCGGTTACATTGGAATTAACCAGATAGCTTCTCGCTGCCGGCTGGGTATGTACACTCTTTAATGTAGCCTTCTGACTGCCCATTATAATAAGTGCAATTACAAATGCTATAAGAATTGATACAGGCACAGATGCAATCTTTTTCATCTGATATTTCTTAAGATAGTTTTGTACCTGATTAGCATATTCATCAAAGGCTGCATAATAATTCTCGTTTCTCAAATCATCATACAAAGCTTCACATATTGCATCAGTCTTACTATATGGAAATATCTTTTGAGCGCCCTTTTTGGCACTCTTACTATGTGCCGTTACAGCAAAATCTCTGTTCCCGGGACCACCTTCCATTCCAAGTAAAAGACTCATTCCACTTTTCTGTTTACCAATTCCAAAACCATTATCAACAAAAAAGTCATTTGCATATCTGTTAGGATTTTTTCCATCTATTGATTCTTTTGTGATTATTATTACATCACACTTATATTTTTTGCTTATCTTATCAAGCTTTTCCTCAAGCTGTTTTTCCTCGCTGTCGGAAAGCAAATCTGCATCATCCGTTACTCTCGGTGTTCCGTTACTGCTTGCCGCAAAGGTAGGTATGTAAGGAACAAGAACCAAAAGCATAAGAGTAAGTAAAGCTAAAATTCTCTTTTTCATCCTTCTACCTCCTTAAAATATTACAAACAGTGAAAGACATGTAAATATCGCACCAAGAATAGCTGTCCATGCAAAGAGTCCCTTTTTGTAAGCACTCTTATCACAAGGTAGGTCACCAACCAGCTTACCCGTCTGTCCATTCATCGCGAAGTAATAATGCTCGCCATTCCACGTAGTATTGAGCAACCATACCGGATAGAGTGCATACTTGGTTACGCCCTCTTTGATACGGACATTATTACTTGCAGTAGTAACCGAAGAATATCCCTGAACAGATTCCTTCATAACGTCCTCTGCACTTTGCTTTATTCTCTGATTGGCTCTGTCGATACTCTGCTCAGCATTTACATCATATTTATCTGCCAAAAATCCTGACAGATATGCCGACTGAAAAGGAACTGCTTCTCTAAAATCATAAGGCTCTATGGATTCCATAAGAGTATCCTCCATCTGAGATGAGCCATCAACCGGTACCCTTCTAAATGAAAGGTCTGCCCTTCTTTGTAACAGGTAATGCTCAGTCTTGGTATAATTGTAACTGCTATCACTCCAATGTTTTTCCTTAGTGGCATTGAAACTCATATTGGCATCTACATCAGCATCAAATAACCAAAACGGAACATATACTCCCTTTATCTCATCAATATGATTTTGATCCTTAAATATCTTAGGCAACAGCTTCTTGCCCTTAAGATGATTAAAATATGCCTGCTTGGCAGCGTTTTTATCCTTTTTAAACGGTATAATGTAATCTGGTTTAAGATCGCCCTTGAACTGACCAACCATTACTACCGGACTGTCACAGTAAGGGCATGCAGTCGCACCGACATTTTCATCCACTATGATTTCACCACCACAGGTATTACAAGAATAAACCCTCATACCATCCGTCTCGCCCGGTGTCCAGTCCTGTCCTGCTTTATTTCCCCATTCCATATCTGCTTCGGGTTGATTTAAAATCTCATCTCTTTCCTGAAGTACAGCCATATCAAATACTGAATCACAGTACGGACATTTCATCTGCTGCGACGTGGCATCATATTGAACCTTGCCACCACAATTGGGGCAATCGTATTCTATCAATCCTGCCATAATCCACCTCCATAAGACAAAATGTATATTAAATAAACATATTATCCTTATAAAAGTTTGGTAATTGCAGGTTTTCCCACAATTACCAAACCATAATTTCTTTATATTTCTTCTTAACAAATGATTTACTTATTCTGTAATTTTTCAATTACTGTATATCATTATCATCAAATGGGTCACCGCACTGTGGACAGAACTTAGGCGGGTTCTTTGGGTCCTCAGGCTCCCAACCACATTTATCACACTTGTAAAGTGGTGCTCCTGCCGGCTTTGGCTTGCCACAATTCTGACAGAATTTACCCTTATTTACGGTACCACACTCACAAGTCCAACCATCTGCTGATGGAGCAGGTGCCGGCTTTGGCTTGCCACACTCACTACAGAACTTAGCAGTATTGACAGCTCCACACTCACATGTCCAGCTATCACCTGCAGGTGCCTGAGCCTGTGGCTGAGGTGCTGCCTGTTGCTGCATCTGCTGCTGTTGCATCATCTGTTGTTGCTGCATCTGTTGTTGCTGCATCATCTGCTGCTGTTGTCCGCCTGCATAAAGTGCCTGTGGATTAAATCCACCTGCATTCTGAGCCATGTTAAGTCCCATAAAGCCCATCATAGCACCACCTTCGTTTGAAGCTGCTGCCTTCATAGCATCTGCCTGTGCTCCGACAAGAGTAGCTGCTGCCATAGTCTGGCTCTGAAGCATTCCTGTTCTCTGAGCCTCCTTGATAAGCTGCTGATCCTCCTCCGGCAAAGTCATAGGGTTAAATGCTATGGAAACAATCTCGATACCTCTTAAATTAGCCCACTTGTCATTAAGCTGCTGATTTAAGATATCAACCATCTCATTTTGATGTGCAGAAATCTGGTTAGGTCTGATTTCAAGGTTTGAAATCTCTGCAAATGAAGGAGTTAAAGCAGCGATAAGCTCACTCTTCATCATACCTTCAACATCTGAAGCCTTATATTCATCAGGCACATTTGCACAAACATTTGTATAAAAAAGTATAGGGTTAGTTATATGATATGAATACTTACCGCTTACCCTGACAGAAGTATCTATATCAAGATTAATCTTGCTGTCTACAACTCTGAAAGGAATAGGCTGTGGTGCACCAAATAACTTTTCCTTGATCTCCTTAATGTTAAAGAAGTAAACTCTCTGATCCTTTCCGGTATCACCACCAAAAGTGAAACGCTTACCCATGGTAGCAAAGGTCTGCTTGATACTCTGGCCAAGGCTACCTGTAAACAAGCTTGGCTCAGTAGATGAATTGTATGTAAATTCACCCGGCTCGGCACATATTTCCGCAACCTTACCCTGATCTACAATTATCATACACTGACCTTCGTTTACTGCGATAACAGAACCATTTGTGATAATGTTATCTCTTCCGTGAACATTTGATGACCCCTTGTCAGTTCTCTTCTGACCTTTTCTCATCAGCACATCATCAGGCAATGAATCGCAGTAGAAGTACTCTTTCCACTGGTCTGCCATAGTACTTGTTGCTGAGCTGACTAATGCTTTAATTAATCCCATTTTGTATCTCCCTTCTTCTTAATTAAATTTGGGTTTAAGTTATATGTGAAATATATCCCATGCAGCTTTTGCACGGATACTTATTACACTCAAATCCAATAAAACTATTCTCACTTAAAAATATTTTCGATATGTACAAATACTACGGTTTTATCTACTCAACCTGCTCGCATCTTGAAAACTCCCATGTCTTTATATTAAATGCTATGATTGGAGTATCACAATATGCACATTTTTTAGCTCCAAGCATCTTAATCGGAGCACCGCACTGCGGACAGGTTAAGGATGCACCTTTTTCATCGGCATTTTCCACTACATCACGATCCTGTATGTAAATCATATCGACTTCATACTTGGACTGCTCAAATCTATCCTTAGAGCCCCTCTTAAGCTTAGACTCATCCTCCTCATCAGTTATATAATGATAGCTTTGAACTGCCGCCTGAAATCTTATGGTACATCTTCCGGAGCGCTTGTCATATCTGGCAATCTCCATCCTGTGAATCTTAACTTCTTTGTAATGCTCATGCTGGCGGTTTACAGAATTTTTTTCTATCCTGTCCGCAAGAGCTCGTCTAAGTTCACTTGTACCTTCTGACAAAATAGATGAATGTCTTTCATCTATGGCACGAAGAAATGTTTCCAAAACATTTTTAGCTTTTTCTTTCATTTCCTCATAATTGAATTCAGGAAAATCCCTCATTATAGCGGGTAGCAGCATACTCGTCATACCGGAAACCGACTTAGGACTCATATCCGTATCATCAAGTCCGTCCCGAAAACCCGAAAAAGCCTCATCTAACGGAATTTTTTTTACACCAAACATTTTTTGATTAAATTTTCTGACCTTGTGTCTTATATAAAGCACTCCACCAAAGCCGGCAAGTACAATGGCTGCTGCAATATAAAGACCGATTGATGCAAACCCGGAACCCATAGACACAATCTCCCCTGCATTATAATAACCCAATATATATTATGAATTTATACGCATAAAATGACATATTCAAACAAGTTTAATTATATAATAAATCCACCAAATAAGCAAGAAAAGTTATGGTAAAATGTATAAGCAGTTATATACAGACATATACTTATCTTTTTGGTCTGATATATAGAATATTACTAAATAGAAAGTTGTCGTATTTTTTTACGAAGTTTATATACTCATCATAATTAATATAAAATTTCTTTCCCCATGAGGATATTTCAAGCATTGTGATAATACTGTTTTCCACATTATCCTTAAAATGATATATACCTGTTACATTTACATAGTGGTCCTTTACGGAATTAACCTGACAGAAATTCACTTCATTCTTTTCAAAACCGGTGTTTTCATTGGCAGAAAAAGCATCGGATTTTTCGGTCTGATACTCTAAGGTATATAGTGGAAGCTCTTTTTTTCTGCCTCGTATAAGACAGGGACCTATAGAAAGTGTTACAGGTATATCGTGGTCCAACATTTCCTTTATTTTGGTTAAAATATTGTGAGGAAGAACACCCCATTTAACTTTATAAGAGGATTTAAAATGCTTTCCATGCATAAAAAGATATATTTTCAAATAAAAGCTCATCATAATTCCTGATAATCCGAGAAATGGAAGCACATGAAAATAGCGGCGATTCATATCACGAATTGCCGCTATGTACTTTTCCTTTGACGTGATGTTTGGTTGGTCGGATATGTGTAAAAGGATGTCATTTACAGAAATAAGACCACAACCGTAGTTAGATAATGTATTGGGTTTATCTGCATCCATTCTAAGCCACCGCTGGTTTCCGCCGTATGAACCATCAACAGATATATATTCCTTTTTTAGAGTTGTCAGTGACACTTTTTGCATGGTGTAAGTCCTCTTTGTTCAGCTTCGGAAAGAGTTATCTTATATGCTCCGCTTATACCGCCACAGTCGCTCTTTGAATGATACTTTGAACCACTGGCTGTAACCCAGACCTCCTCACCTCCATCAGCAGAAGATGAACTGCCTGACGCAGATAAAGCTGTTTGGTCGGATGAACTATCATTATCTACTACCGATTCGACAGCACTGCTACTTTTTGTGTTTTCCTTATCATGGTGATTAACTATGAGCTTTACTATGCCCCATATACCAAGTACGATTATCGCAACTATAGCTACCGCCGCTATGGCAAGTATGATGCAGCCTGAATTGTTACCGGCCGATTTTGCACCATTTAATAAATCTTCACTTGCACTTGAAGTACTTGACGAGTTCATACTCTTCTTGGTTGAAGAGGCTTTGTTACTTTTTTTCTTTCCGCCAAAGGACTTTGAATACGAAAGTCCTGTACCGGGAAGTCCGACGGAAGCAGTCTGCTTGCCGGTTGTATTTATAGTGTAGTGGGCTCCTTTTTTGCCTACTGTAACACCGGCGCTTTTTTTGTTTATGTTGACCTTGACACCGGGCGCCACAGATATGCTTTTTCTAAACCTTAGTCCCATAATTATCCTCCGATTATCTGTAGTATTTCTTTTATTTCAGAGCAACTTATCATATATCATATCATCTGATATTCTAATTATAACCGCTATCATTATATGATTGCAAGATTTTTCATAAGATTATTTAAAAGAATATTACAAGCAATATCTATTGTATCTTATATTCCAAAAAACAAAATAAGCTACCGCGCTGATTATCCATCAATGCGGCAGCTTATTAATTATTTATTTTTTATTAATCCTCTTTTTTCTTGAGCAATGTAAGTATTGCCATACCTATAATCGATACACCCATAAATACCATTGCCATATACGGCTTACTTGTATCACCTGTTGCAACAGTTGTATCTTTTTTCGAATCAGTTGTCTGATTAGTAGATGTTACTGTTGTATTTGTATTAGGTGTAGTCGTTGGTGTATTTGTTTGTGTAGGAGTGTTTACCTTTACGGTTTCTGTTACAGTCTCATTTTCCTTAACTGTAACAGTTGAGGTCTGACCTGTTGTTACGGTATATCCCTCAGGTACACTTGTTACCTCTACTGTATAATCACCAACCGGTACATCTGTAAGTGTTACCTTACCTGCACTATCAGTTGTATGATCGCTCTTATCACCTGTTGGGTCAGTAATGTTTACAGTTGCATTTGGAACAGGATCGTTGGTTACTTCATCGCGAACCGTTATCTCAAGGTTACCCTTTGGAGTAGTATCCTCCTTCTTTTCCTCAGTGACTGTCTTTTCTTCATCCTTCTTAGTGTCATCTGTTGTTTCAACCTTATTTATCTTAGCGACATGCTCTGCTATCTTAAGCTTTTCAACCGTTACAGTCTTTGTCTCGCCTACCGTTACCTTCTTTCCTTCCGGAACCTTGGTAACTACTATCTGATAATCACCTGTTTCTGTAGGATTAACAAGAATCTCTCCATTTTCATCCGTAGTATATTCCGTAACTGTTCCGTCAGGTCCTGTTACCTTTACTACAGCATCCTTAACAGGCTCATCTGAATCCTCTTCAAGCACTGTAATCTTAAGACCACCTGTCGGAGTTATCTCTGCAACGTGAGTTGCCGTCTTACCGTCTTCTACTGTTTTTTTCTCTTCTTCTCCTGTAGTAACCTTGTAACCATCAGGTACTTCAGTAACCTTTATTTTGTAATCTCCAGAAGGAGTATTTGTTATTTCTATTTTGCCGTTTGAATCAGTTGTATATATTTTTTTTGTTCCATCAGGATTAGTAATTTCAACCTTTGCATCCATCACTGGTGTCTTAGTATCCTCATCAAGCACTGTCACTTCAAGATTTCCTAAGTCAGCAAGATTGTAGAAGCCACCAAGTGTCCATTCAACACCTGACATAGTTTTTTGATCAACATTTTTATATATTTTTCCTTCAGCTTTATCTGCTGCAGAAAGATATTTCCAAGTTGAAACCTGATACTTAAAGCTTTCTACACCTCCATTTGTCACTTTGGTAACGTGCATCCATATATCTATCTCTCCGTCTGAATTAGTGATTCCGTCAACAGTTTTTCCTGCATCAACCTCTTTTACAACGTAATAATAATCACCCTCTTCTGTAAATGTTAATGTTGGGAATGTGATTGTATTACTTGCATCATTTCCTACTGTACCAATCAGTTCTGCGCCTGTTGTAGAAAAGCTGTTATCTGTTACCTTATAAAATTCAAACTTATATTGATTTGGTGTAGTTTTTATAGTCTTGTCTTCTAAAACCTCATTCTTATTATCTCTTTCGGTAAATGAATGAGTAAATGCTTTTCTCGATGCAAAATTCATCTCTCCTGATGAATTTGTTGAAACATTTGTGTTACGTCCCTGATATATAAAATGCCACTCTGCAGTCGTATCAAATGTTCCGCCTGTTGCAAGCCATCCTCCACTTGAACCACCTCCTACTGATGCATCCGAACGCGGAACTATGAAACATCCAAGTGTTGTATCCAAAGAGACCTTAGTGGAATCAGGCATATTCCAAATAATTTTTTGACATATCTCAGAATCCTTTTCAATCATAACCTCATCAACATGTCCTTGTGCATTTGAAGCGTGATCTGTTGTTAACACTTCATTACCCTTATCAATAACTTGAACAGTATACTGATTGATACTTAATGTGTCACCATTATTAGCGGCAGGCATATTAAACACTACGACCGTACTTGAATACTTAACAATCTTTATTCCGTTTGAGTTCTTTGCCGCATTTGCCAAATCACTTCCTGCATCAACATTTATGTAAACTACAGAATCCTTGAAACTTTCATTACTTAAATCAATAGTCAAATTACCGTTTCCGGTTATATTCACACCCTCTGTCGACGTCTTAGATGCTAATATTGCAGATTCATCCCTAATATGCCCAATCATGGAATCAATATTATTTTCTATTGATTCTTTATCTGATATAGTCGTAACAACCTTAGGCTTCAGGCTTTCATTACCCATAATTACAATGCCATCTGCAACTGTTTGTGTAGTCTCGACATTCAAAATCATATCCTTTTCAGCCGCCTGTCCAAACTTTACACCATTTCCTGTTGCATCAGCTATAATAAAGTGTACCGGTAATGAGCCCGCCATATCTACATCATTATTATCTGCCTTATTGTCAAAGAGCTTTGTGGCAAAAGTTGTTTCCATGTGTCCGTTCTGTGTAATCTTTGTTCCTAAAAGTCCAAAGTCTGTAGCACGTCCCAATACAGTTCTAAAATTAACCGCACTCGCAGAATCAAGTGCTGCAGCTTTAGTAACCTGCCCCGTACCGCTAAAGACCACTGTCGACAATGCCATAACAGATGCCATGGCAAATGTCACCACCCTTTTCATAATTCCCTCTCTTTTCATATAATGCCTCCTTGCAAATTATAATATTTGATTTATAAATACTCATTTTATTATAAACATAGTTACAGTTATATTAATTTTAGTAAAATATGCGGACTCTGTCAACACAAACATAAACGTTCTTATCATTTTTGTACAAAATCAACAACGTTTTTATACAAATTGCACAATACACTTTTTATGAAACATCACTATATAGTATTATCGGAACATTTCCGCAAATAGTGTACTTATTATTTTATTATTTTATTTATATCCTTTTCTTTTGCATCAGGATATAGTTCGATTATATGTTTGATTATTCTTTCCTTAGATTGTTCCGGTTTTTCCTTATAAGCAGATGCTATATGCTTATATCCCCATACTACCTCAGGAGGAAGAAGTATCGATACAGGCATGCCGTATTCTTCCCCCTTTTTATTTAATCTTCTTCTAAAGTCCACCATTACAAGATAAAGCTTCATCTGCAAATCCGTAAGCACTCCCGTGAAATTTTTCTCACCGTTTTTTCCAAATCCGGCCATTTTCTTTAACTCAGTGGATAGTATCAGGTCATCCTTCCACATTTCATCCTCATCCTCTATATCATCCTTGACAAATAAATCCATTATCTTCTTGCTTCTTCTTTCAGCATATCCATCCTCATAAAGTGCATCAAAATCATATCCGTTTCTTCTGTAATTTGCAAAATAAGGAAGCCACTTTAAAGATATAAAGCCTGCTTTTTTATCAAAGAACTTGCCGTAAGCAACCTTCCTGCTTTTTGCAAGCTCCTCACGCCACATCCAAGGGTCATCCTCAGCGTTTCCTGACCACCATCCCATATACCATGTATGCTCCTCTACAGAAAATCCGGGTATTTCATTTCCAAAAAGGGGAAGAAATCCAACCTTATCTATATATTCAATTAACTCCTCTACACTATGAATACAATTTGGGTCATCATACTCAAGGGCAGTCATTATAAACTCTCCATTTTCTACTATCATTATTCTTCTCCATTTATATTCTATGTATGTCGCACCACTTCAAATTTATATAAATCACAGCCTTCTTCGTCCGGTGAAAGTCCTGCCTTTCTTTTTGCTATGGAAAGCTGCTCCTCTATGGTATCGACACCATCAAGATTAGGCAATAAAAGTCCCTGTTTGTTGCCCTTTCTCACAATCACACCATACCGTATAACATCGAGTTCTTCCTCGGATGCTATCGGCTCTATCTCGCCAAGCACATCTACATTTATCTCAAGTTCAAAAAGCTCCTCCTTTGTAATCGGCGAAAAACGCGGGTCACGTGTCGAAGCACTTATGGCATTTTCAATTATCTCTTCAGCAAGAAAATCCTTGGTTGGTCCAATCGTTCCGATACAGCCTCTTAAAGCTCCGTTTTTATGTATAGACACGAAAGCACCTGCCTGTCTGTTACTTAATTCCTCATGTGCATCTGACTTTTCTTCTCTTTCCTCAAGCTGTTTTGATGTAAGCTGTTCAGTTATTCCCGTACCTGTAGAAAGCACCCGCCTCTTAACATTTTTCCAATTAATTTTTTCGTGTGTAATTATATAATTTTCGATAGATAATCTTGCCAGTTTTACATAAGCGTCTTCATTCTTTCGCATATTTATAAGCTTATCTCGGTGACGTATATTCCACTTATCAAGCATAGCTCTTTCTTCATTTTCACCTTTGTTTATATATGTGCAGATTCCATATCCTACACCCGTCACATCCTGATGCGAAAGTCTTTCCGTTTCTACATCAGTACAATCAAATGCCCCTGCCATTATAACAAAGGAACGGTGTCCACACTCAGAAGCCTTATCAAGAAAGCTCTCCTCAAAATCAAATAATTCATCAAATGCACCACGTCCCATCACATCCATTATACGCTCATCATAAACCGGTCCCTCCGGTGCAAAGCCATAAGGTCCATACTCTTTAAGCTTGTGGGAAAGGTCACCACTTGCAACATAAACCACCTTTTTTCCTGTTATCCCTGCAGTCTCCTTAATAGCTATTCCAAGTCCATAATGCTCCTGCAACGAAAGTCCCGAAAGTCCGATACGCACAAGCTTAAAAGCTTTATATTTTTTCATTATGAAATATAAAGGAACCATAGTCCCATGGTCAAGCGCCGCACTTTTTTCGCCTAAAGTTCCTGCCGATATATCATCCCTTTGGGCAATGTCACATAATGTATCTACAAATTCAGTATCATAATCAACCTCAAATTTAACCTCAGGTGCATCAAATCTTGCAAACGAGCCACTTGCAGTGCTCCCCGGCGATATATGAAAATAATCCCTGTACATAACACTATGAGGTGATGATATAACTATCGTATCAGGTTTAATATCTGCTATCATATCAGCAACCTGCTCATAGCTTTTAGTTGTTTCTTTTATTGTAGCCTCACTGCCACGTCCGACACTTGGTACTATCATCGGCGGATGCGGTACCATAAATCCTGCTAATATCCCCATAACAAAATCTCCTTTTCTTATGATATAGTAATTTTTAAGCCCAATGGTTTAAGTAGCTTAAGCAGCGTAGAAAGGTTTGGAGTTGTTTTAAATGATTCTATATATTCCCTTCATAAACATAGGTTAATTTTTCTCTTGCGACTTTTGATAGTTTTATAATACTACTAACTTTGGTAGGCTGTCTTTCTGCATACCTGCTACGTGGGAAAAATCTTGATATATGTAATGGTATATGTTTACCGTAATTGAGTTCAAGCTCGTATACCCATGAGGATAATTCTCTCATTTCCTCCTCAGTATCATTTTCTTCGGGTATAATGAGCGTGGTAAGCTCAACATGTGCAAATGACAGCGCACGCTCGATAAATTTTTTCGTTGTTTCAAAATTCCCCTTCAGCACATCTTTATAATATGCTTCATTGAAACATTTAAGGTCGATATTAAACGCATCTATATAGGGTTCAAGCTCATCCAGTACCCATGTATTTACAGAGCCGTTTGTTACAACGACATTTTTCATACCGGCCTCATGGACAAGCCTTGCCGTATCACGTACATATTCATATCCGACAAGAGGTTCATTATATGTAAATGCAACACCTATATTGCCTCTTTCCTTTAAAGAAACCGCCATATCACAAAGTGCCTCCGGTGGCAGATATTCGGTATCCGGCATGGTTCTTCCATCCGCAAGGGATATACTTACATTCTGACAAAAAGGGCACTTTAAATTACAGCCATAGCTTCCAACGGAAAGTATCATACTTCCCGGATAAAATCTGTTCAGAGGCTTCTTTTCTATCGGGTCAAGTGCAAGCGATGTAATATATCCAAAACTTTTTGATATTATATTATTACCTTTACATACTCTCGCAAGACATGCACCCGTTTCACCTTCGGAAAGCGTACAGCCTCGAAAGCAGACATTACATTTTAGCTTTTCATTTATCATTTTATATTAAACCTTTAGATATTTGTCACACAACTGTTTAAGTAAAACATTTTACCCAAATAACAAAACTTTAGTATCCGGCTGGAGTGTGTTACTTCGCATCATCTCATATTTTTGGAAAAGACACCTCCACTACCTGCAAGCAGATATACCTCTCGGGACCGGATACTTTATTTAAAGTATAATATTTTGATTTAGTTTTTTCAATACACTAATTTGTGCATCTAATATTATTCCAAAATACTATCAAATTAGCTAATTGAACCTGATCATAATTTTTTACGTCAACAGCAACAGTTATACCTTTGGCTATAACTCTAAATAGTTTATATGCTTTCATATGATATAATATTATTACAGTACTGCTACATACACAACATAAAAGAATTATTATAACAGGTATACCAACTGTAAATCTTATCAATATCTTAGTAAAAGCAACAAGTACAGTCATAATTACAATATAACACACAAACAATCTTTTTGATTTCATAGTAATAAAATCAATATTTAAAATATCTTTTGTAGGGATTGCTATGTTATCCTGCGATTTTCCTATATACCAATCACGAATACTATAATGTTTGCCCTTTATAACAAAATAATCATTAGTCAATGTTAAATCTCCAAAAGTATCTGTTGATTTGACATATACTTCGTTATGCATTTAATAATCTCCTCTTTGCCTCTTCATATTCTTCTTGAGTTATCATGCCTTTTTGTAATAAGTCAGCAAATTTAACCAATTCATCGGCTGTACTTACCTGATTAAATTGAGATTGAGCATTATTTGTATTATTATTCATAGCATTAATGTATTTTTCTCGTGTTACATTCTCTGCTTCTTCTAAAGACATATCTTTAGCTAGACGAAGTTGTCTTTGAAAATCATCAACCTCCTGTTGAGAAAACCATTTTACATCAAATGCTATTTCACCACCCGCATATTGTATTGATATAATAACTTTTTTACTTTTATAATATATAAAATATTCTGAATATAATCAAACCCTGTACCTGTAATATCTTTTAAATCTACTGTCCTCGAACGATTTGTTTTGTTTAATTTTTTTCTTCCATTATTTTTGTATGTAATCTCATAGCTTGTACCTTGAAAATAACATCTTTTATCACTCACGATTGCAAAACCATTCAATATTTATTTATAATATCTTACAATTAAAAAATGAATATATCTTAATATTTTTTTAAAAATGAGAAACACTATAAAATAACGAGGTATATTATAATGAAAATAACAGATAAAAACAAACCTATAAAAACGATTCCAAAAGGTGTCTGGGAAGCTGAACACCCAATCAATGATAAGAACAAAATAGAATATAACAGTAAACTTAATCCTTCAACTGATTTACAAGGAAACGGATATCCTAATGATAACAAATAAAAAAGTGCCTTTGGCACTTCAACTCCCCTTCCCCTCAATCTTGAGGGGATTAGGGGTTTTCTTTTGCCTTAAAATCCTTCATAATAATCTTATG
>CADAKQ010000013.1 GCA_902788555.1 uncultured Lachnospiraceae bacterium | reverse complement strand
AGGCGGATATGGTTACGCAAACGCAGACGGAACACTTATGACCAATACACAGACTGTTGACTGGGAGGGTAGAAGCTGCTACCTGCAGGGTAATGGTGTAGCACTTTACTAATAATGGGTAGAGTTAAAGAAAGGAACAACTATGAAAGCAAAGATTAGAAAAAAGATATTTAACAGATTTGCAACAATTGTCTGCTTGGCAATGATTATTTCACTCGCTTTTGGTGAGAGATTATTTGTTAAAGCGGCACCAAGTAATCAATATACGGCAGTTGCTGAAGAATCTCGCTACATTCTTGATTATTCGGAATATAGCTGGTCAAAGCCTAAGTTGTTAGTCGTGAATATTTCACCTATGCTGTCAGGCACAGAAAAAGATGAATCGCTTCTTGATTATGATTATGATAATAAAAAAGGATATGATTGGGATTATAATATCGGCGATTTGGATGTAATGGGCTTCTGTTGCTCATGTGGATGGCTTGAAAATGATAGTAGAAATAACGTAACAAAGCTGATTTTAAAAGTTTATCCCTATTATAACAGTTGTTTTGAGGATGAACTCCTTGGAGATGATGTATTAAAACTATGGATTACAAAAGATGATTCTGAAGAAAAACTTGTTGAAATTGATGTCCCTATTAGTATTACCGATAAAAATGATACGATTAGTAAAATAAAAGAGCGTGAAGAAAATAAGGACGCTGAAAGGGTTTATGTTTATACACAAGAACAATATGATTATTGGATGCAGTTTTCAAATGACAGATACTATAACACACTTGATGAAAATAAAAAAGAAGTTTGGAGAATGCTTGAACGTGAATGTGTAGATTTTATATATAATGGTTATTATGGAAACTACGTTGGTACAGATATGAGTTACATGGAGGGGTGTCTTAGTGTACAAGGCTTAAATTCTGATGAGGCGTTTGAATTGCTTTTGGATTTTATATGGGAGCATCCACAGTTTTATTTTTTGAATACAATGACCAGTGTAGTATGGAGTGATGTAGATGGTGTTCAATTTGGACTGGGAATTTATGAGGAATTTGCCGATCCTGAAGTCAGAAGAACTTCTACTATTGATTTTTGTGAAACAATAGATACATGGATGAAACAGATTACGGCTGAGAAAAGAAGTGTTGACAAAGAAAAAAAGGCACATGATTTAATATGTGAGCATGCAAATTACAGTTTTACGATTCATGATCAGAGTTCATATGGAATTGTATGTGATAAGTGTGCGGTTTGTGCCGGATATGCTAAGACCATGCATATGCTGATGAATGGTTGCGGAATAGAAACATTAACGGTACAAAGCGAGGAACATGCATGGAATGTAATTAATCTGCATGGTGTATGGTATAATGTGGATGTTACATTTGATGATGGCACTTATTATGATTATTATAATCCGACAGAAAAGCATTATTGTAATTATTATTGTTTTAATGTTAGCTCAAAAACGGTTAAAATTTCAGATGAGGACGCACATACATTATTAGAAGGATTTGAAACATCGACTCCAAAAACAGAAGTGGATTCTGTTTCCGATGGAGAATCACCATACTTTACAAGCGGAAATTATGTATATTTTATTGCAAATGATAATAAGAACTGTGGAGAATTGCTTTGTGTAGCTATTGAAGCAATAAATGGTTCTTCAATTAATGATACTCCTGATACTGTAACCAACAATTCCAAGGTGTATCGTGTTGTAGCTGCTTCGGAAACTGTCAATGTAAAACCATATGTTGGTGCACCGGAAATGCCCGAAATACCTGAAACAAAACCATATGAACATCAGGATAATAGCAATGATACAGATAATGGCAGCACATCAAATGATACAGATAATGGCAGCATATCAAATGATACAGATAATGGCAGCATATCTGATGATAAAAATAGCGACAATACAAATAATGATGATTCTTTTGCTCCGACGGGGCAATATTGCCAACATTATCAGGGTTATGATTTTTACAAGGATGATTCGGGTGATATGCGCTGCTATGATTCAACCGGTAAACCTGTTATAAATGAATTCAAATGCGACGGTACATATACCTACTACTTCCAGGCTGACGGTACAGCCATGAAAGACCGTCTTACCTACCATCCTGACGGAGTACATGTTATTTACTTTGATTCAGAAGGACATGAGGTATTCTCTGACTTTGCTAATGTCAGAAAGACAATAGCAGGAGATGAAGTAAATGATTACTGTTTCTTTGATGTATTCGGCTATATGTACGTTGATGTACTTACCTACGACAAGACAGGCTCGGTACTTTATTATGCTAACCCATACGGCGTTATGGAGATGGGCAAGTGGTTCCAATTCTCTGATACGGTCGAGTGGGCAGACGGAACACCTGCTGAAGGTATAGCAGGAGGCTATGGCTATGCCAATGAAGATGGTACACTTATGACTAACACAGCAACCTATGACTGGGAAGGCAGAAGCTGCTATTTGCAAGGTAATGGTGTGGCACTATATTAATTATTTTATACACAATTTGTTTATTTTTATTGGATTATTATAGTACATATTTTTTTGAATTTAAAAGATAGTTTTAAGGAGGTTTTAATGAATCAAAAAATAAGAAGAGTAAAAAAAATTTTTTTATGTAGTGTAACTTTTTTATTTATTGTAAAATTAATTGTTAATACACAAATCGAATCAAAGGCTGAATTTGTTGCACCTTATTACAACATTAATGATAATGGAGGAGAATGGGACGGAACTTATTACACATTAGATGGTAGAATTATTAAAGATTCATTTTTCTGTGATGGAAAATACACATATTATTTACAAGCTGATGGAACACCAATGACAGATAGACTTACATATCATCCAGATGGTGAGCATGTAATTTATTTTGATGAATATGGTCATGAAGTGTTCAATGATTTTATGAATGTAAAAGAATCTATAAGTGGTGACTCTGTTGATGACTTTTGCTATTTTGATGTATATGGATATATGTATACGAATGTAGTTACATATAATCAAAAAGGTGATACTCTTTACTATGCTAATCCATACGGAGTTATGGAATGCACAGGATGGTTTAAATTTGATGAAAATGTTGGAGGAATTGCAGATGCACTTGGTATTGACGGAAATACTTACGCATATGCAAATCCTGATGGAAGTATTGAACCATCAAGTCTAGGTAATGAAATAAAATCGGATATCTTAGTAAGTGAGAATACGACATTAAAAAAGGTATGCAAATACAGATATGGGACAATATATGATGAATTAATTTATAATAAAAAAGGTAATATATTGTTTGAAATTTTATATGATTATTACGGTTACAGCGATTCTTATGGTAATTCTATTTCAGGTGATCTTTTAAAAGTATATGACTCATATGGTAATTTATTAAAGGAATTTATATATGATAATAATTATAACATATATAATTATACTGAATATGGAGCAGATGGAAATATCATAAAAAAATATAATTTTGATTATTTTAATGATTATTATGATTATGAAGAATATAAATATAATTATAGTTATGATTCAAACGGAAAAATCATAGATTCAGAAGCTCAATGCACAATCTTTGCAGTAAGAAAAGATATCGATAATAAAATTATGTTTACAGAAGTATCTGAAGGAACAACGTATTTATATAAATTTGATGATATGGGAAATATCATTTTAGAGTCAAAATATGATAATGGAAATTTAATTAGTGAAAACAGCTATAAATATGATGATAATGATATTTTGATAGAATATGGCTTTAATGATTTTAATAGTCCATATATGTCTTGGAATGCTGTCCTTAATTATGATGAATATGGAAGTATTGAAAAACAGACAGTGTATAATGATAATGGTGAGATAATAAACAAATCACAACATAAAAATGAATATGATGATGAAGGAAAACTTATAAAAGAAACCTATGATGGTATCGAAATCACATATACATATGAATATTGGGATGAAAATGATGAAGATATATCATATAAAATACCGGAAAAACCAGAATTGATATTTAAAAAGGATGGATATTCAAGTAAAGAAAGAATAATAAAAAATGGAGTCGTTGCAAAAGAAACAGAATACGATTCAAGTTACAATATGATTTATTACGAATTATATGAATATGATAGTAAAAATCATATGACAAAGATGACAAGATTATTACCTGGTGACCTTATTGATACATTTTATGAATATGAATATGATTTGTTGGGAAATAGAATAAAAGAAACCTGTTATGATTCGACCGGAGAGAAAGAATATTATGTTTTTTTTGAATATGATACCGACGGAAATATGATTAAACAAGAAGGCTATTATAGAGATGAAAATGGAGAATATATAAAGGAGGTTATTCGTTTTGATTAAATAATTATATTAATATAAATTTATATTAATTAAGAAATTAAGAATAATTATGAGAAGAAAAATTTAAAAATACATTTCAACAGGTATAGCATTTATTATGGCATTAAGTGCAGCTGTCATTATTAATACGCCAATTGAATCAAAGGCTGAATTTGTTGCACCTTATTACAACATTAATGATATTGGAGGAGAATGCGACGGAACCTATACCTACTATTTCCAGGCAGACGGAACACCTGCTGAAGGTATAGCAGGAGGCTATGGTTATGCAAACGCAGACGGAACACTTATGACCAATACCCAGACTATTGATTGGGAGGGTAGAAGCTGCTACCTGCAGGGTAATGGTGTGGCGTTGTACTAATCTTTACTAATTGAAAAATCATTAAAAAACAGCTGATTTTGTATTTTTGACAAATCGGCTGTTTTTTTGACGGGATTTTGACAAATTTACGGTAAATTAATTGCTTTTTTGATATGATTAGCATATAATCTAAGATATTAGGAGGAAATAACATTATGAAGCTAATAAAATATATTACTGCATTGGCTATCGGTGTGGTTATGGCTATGCCTATGACGATAAAATATAATGCTTTGGCGTATGAAGAAAATGTTATCAAAGAATATAATCCGTATCTTTATATTGGTGAACAGAAGAGTGAATATATAAGAATAAATGAAGAAACCTTTCCGGATGAAACACTTAGAAATTATATAGACAGTGAATATGGTGAAACAAGCGAGGACGGTGAAAGAATAGCCTGGGTTACCGGTATAACCGCTATAGATACGATAGGCGACGGCATTAATACATACGGATATACTGACAATAATTATAATTACAGTGATGATAAAAATCTGATTAAATCACTTAAAGGTGTAGAGTATCTGACCAATCTTTCATGGCTTAATGTCAGATTGGACGGTTCTCCTGATATTAATTTTGAGAATAATAAAAAATTATACTGGGTAACAATTATCGGAAATAACGTCGGAAATCTTGATTTCAGTAAGAATACCGAATTGGAAACACTTTATGTGTTTTCTGACTCCGCATCGGTTTCCTTAGGTGATAACCCTAAGCTTATTCGGCTTATGATAGATGCACCTATAGAGTCGGTTGATTTAAGCGGATGTACGGGACTTATCTCTCTTGGTTTAGAGCATGCAGATATCACGGATATAGATTTAAGCAGGTGCAACAGTCTTATGTCCCTTGAGATTGAACGTTCCAATATTTCTTCATTGGATGTAAGCGGATGTAAGAATCTGATTTTATTAAATGCTTCCTATAATGATAAACTATCCGAATTAAAGCTTAACAATAGCCTTGAAAAGCTTTGGTTACACGATTCAAAGGTTAGTGAGCTTGATGTTTCGACATGTCCATCTCTTTGCTTTGCTGATATAGCATTTAATCCTGTGACATCCCTAAACGTAAACGGGACAGAACTTTTTGACGGAAGTGTCATTATTGACAACAGTCAAACTGTCTTATCTAAAATGGAATTAAGGCATGTTACCGTTTTGGTAAGAGGGGAAAAAAGCGGTACGATTAATATGGATAATATTCCTGCGTTTGATCATGCGTATCTTGGTTTGGAAAGCAATATTTTAAGTTATGATTTTGGTACTGTTTCCGATTTTTATAATTCGGAGAATGGTCAAGGTGGCGGTATGGTAATAATGAACACCACTTCTCTTGACGGAAGCACTGAAGGCTTATATAGCTTTTCGGATGTTTATAAATCTTATGGCGACTTAACCTATATCAATATGTTTGAGAAAATCAGTTTTTGGGAAAATGATGAAATAACTACATGGGTTGATCCTGAATTTCATTATATTAGGATAGTATATGATAATTCTTACGATACAATTATCCATAAAGGAGAAAAGTATAGTATACGTAATAATATGGAGGGACAGTTCTGGGCTGAACCGGTTTCTGAATATTTTTATAGTAATTGGTTTTATGTTGATACTCCTTCGCTTGGATATTGCCCAATTGGTGATATATATTTGGAACAGCTTTCGGGTGATTATGAAAATGGTGCTCCAAAAGCATTTTTGCTTAAAAAGAACAACTCTGGCAGCTTCGATATGAATGAGATTGCTTTTGATATAATAAGTGAAGAAAACGGATTTATAGAGTATGATTACTCAAATCCACATTATATGTATCGAGGATATCTTCCAAGTGAAAAGATAGATGGATATATAAAAAGCTTTGAACAATATAATATCAATACACAAGATAAGATAGGAAAAAAGTATTCAAATTATCAGGGTTATGATTTCTATATTGATGATGCGGGAAATACCAGATGTTATGATGGAACAGGTAAACCTGTCATAAATGAATTTAAGTGCGACGGAACCTATACCTACTACTTCCAAGCTGACGGAACAGCCATGAAAGACCGTCTTACCTACCATCCTGACGGAGTACATGTTATTTACTTTGATTCAGAAGGACACGAGGTATTCTCTGACTTCGCCAATGTCAGAAAGACCATAGCAGGAGATGAGGTAAATGATTACTGTTTCTTTGATGTATTTGGTTATATGTACGTAGATGTGCTTACATATGATAAGACAGGCTCTGTACTTTATTATGCTAACCCATACGGTGTTATGGAGATGGGCAAATGGTTCCAATTCTCCGATACAGTCGAATGGGCAGACGGAACACCTGCTGAAGGTATAGCAGGAGGCTATGGTTATGCAAACGCAGACGGCACACTTATGACCAATACCCAGACTATTGACTGGGAGGGCAGAAGCTGCTACCTGCAAGGCAATGGTGTAGCATTTTATTAAAATTATCTTGAAATAATTATACTTTTTGAATGAAATCATCTTGAAATAATTATACTTTTTGAGTAAAATCATCTTGAAATAATTATACTTTTTAAAAAAATCATCTAAAAAACTATATTTTTCAATCATAAATTAGTATTATTTACATATTTTTGAAATAATATTGTAAAATTCTTACCTTTTTATTATAATAATAAACATATAAGACTTAGGAGAAACGGTAATGAGACTTGTTGTATGTGATGATGTAATTGAAGATGCCGAGAAGACAAAGGGTTTGATTAAACAATATTTGGAAGATAATAATTCAGGCGGAGATATTTTTGTGGTGTCTCCGTCTGAATTGCTTGAAAATATTGATGATGACTTTTCGTATGATATAGCTGTTTTGGATATCAATTATAATAATGATGAATTAAACGGTATTGATTTAGGCAAAAAAATCAATGAAAAAGCACCTCTTTGCAATATAATATATCTTACGGGTGTTCTTGATTTTGCATCCGATGTTTATGAGACTATGCATTGTTATTTTGTAATGAAGAAAAATCAGGATATAACTCTTGCTCGAGCTCTTGATAAGGCAGTAAAGATATATCAGGATAATTGTAAAAACAGTACCTTAAGTTTTGTGTGTAAGGGTAAGGATGTTATTGTTTTATCAAGTGATATAAAGTATATTACCCGCGAAAATCGCAAAATTCAGATTATGTCCGATAAAAAATACGAAACATATATGAGTTTAAATGATTGTTTGAGTAAGCTTCCGGAGTGCTTTTCCAGATGTCACATGGGTTATATCGTTAATATGAATTATATAAAAACCATTGAGGGCAATAAGATTTATATGACAGATGGATTTGAAGCACCTGTCGGCAGAATCTACAAGGAATCATTTATCAGACATTACCTTGAGTTCCTTGAGGGGAGAGTTTAGTGTTTTTTATGAAGACGATAAAATTTGTTTTTGTTTTTTTGATAATTACTTTACTGCTTATAATTCAGATATATAATTACAAGTCCAGAATTAATATTGAAAAATCTATGGCAGAAAGAAAAAAACAAGACAGCTTATATGACAAACAATATAAAAAAATAGCAAAAGATAATCGGAATTTAAAACACATACGACATGATATTTCTAAGCAAAGAGAAGTAACGGATGCTATCGAACGTATCACGGATTTTTCCGGAAATGTAATCGAAGATACCATAGATATAATAATAAATGAAAAAAAACGAAAGGCTCAGTCTCTTAATATTGCTTTTGAGACAGATACTGAGGCTTTTTGTTTTGATATGACTGAGGTTGATGTCGTAGGTCTTTTATCAAATCTTGTTGATAATGCTATTGAAGCGTGTGAAAGAACAGGTAAGAAAGACTGTAAGGTAAGTATTGTTGTTAAGAACAGATATGTTTGTATAATAAATGATAAGCTTTCTTCCGAAAAACCTATGGAAACACATTTTTCCACATCTAAGTCAGATGCTAAGCTGCATGGTCTCGGAACTGAAATTATTGATATGATTGTTAAGAAATATAACGGAAGTATGTCTGTATCTGATATGGATAATAAATTTAAATGTGAGATAGTTTTTTGAGTGACCTAAAGTTAAAATATATACTTATGGAGATTTAGTTATGTCATGGATTGATGTTTTCTTGGATGTGTGTATGGCTTTTTGCTGTATATTGTTGGTTGTATTTGCTTATTATCCAAGAATAAAGGGGATAAAGCTTATATATTTGTATGCGGTTATATGGGTGCTTTTTCTCTTTGTGGATTTTTTGCTGTATTTAAAGCCTGATAATTTTTATTTGCGATATTTTTATGGGATTATCGGATTTTTAATTGAGATTTTTATATATTATCTGTGTTCTTACTTTTGCTATGGAAATATATATAAAAATATTGTGTGGTTTATGAATCTTAATATTTTATCAAATGTTCTTGTAAATGTAATTTCTATGCTTAATCCGAAAACCGGGAAGGTCTTGCTTGACAGTAATCTTTTAAGGACAGGTAACGGATCTGCTCCGGGTGTTATGTATTTTGTTATAATGCTAATTATTTCTTACTTTATTAGTATTTTCTTATTCAGAAGGATTACAAGGAGAAATACAACCGATACTTATGTGATATATAAAATTATTATATTTGCATATTTTATATACGGAGGCATATCTATATTTTTCAGAGCTTACACACCGAATGAAAAGAAAAGTGTAAAATCATATATAATTATTCCCCACCTTATTTTCCTTATCGTGATTTTTTATATAATGTTTTATATGTATAATGTCAATATGAGAAAGCAGTTTGAAAAGGAGCTTTTGACTGCTGTTACGGCGGAAAGCCATATGAGCGGCAGGTATCTTGAAGCTTACAGGGATAATATCAGCCTTAACAAAATAAAAAAAGAATATGAAAGCTACACTGATGATATTATACATAAATCGAAAGATAATGAAGTTCTTTTAAAATATGCCAAAAGCATAGATGAGCATAGAAGCAGCTTTTCATGTAATCCGCTTACGGGAAGCTTGATGATAGACAGTCTTTTTTCCGAGCTTGAAAGCAAGGTTAAAGAAAAAAACGGAGTATGCGAGCTGACAATAGGAGGAAACTGCGAAAAGCTTCTGGATGAAAATGAAAAAATATTGTCCTACATAATTAAATCTGTTTCTGATATTAGTGAAAAAATTAAGGAAAAGACCTATGTTGTCATAAGCCTGAGAAATGTAAATGATAAAATGTTTGTTTCAATTGATATGCAGTGTACATCCGATATACACAATGAAAAGACCATAAGCAGGCTTATTACCTATATAAAGGCTGAAAGAAGAAATTGCCGTTGCTATTATGACAAAGAAAGCAATAAAGCTA
This sequence comes from uncultured Lachnospiraceae bacterium, assembly GCA_902788555.1. Lineage (GTDB taxonomy): Bacteria > Bacillota > Clostridia > Lachnospirales > Lachnospiraceae > Coprococcus_C. The sequence goes on along the minus strand of CADAKQ010000013.1, from coordinate 116,094 downwards.
ATATAAGTGTGTTGATATAAATTAAAGAGACACTTTGACGAGTAATTCATCGAGACGTTAGGCGAGATGCAGTATGTTGATGTTGTACGTGATTACTTAAAAACCTATTCTCTTGAAGAAGCCGTACCGCTTGCAATAGACTACTGCATAAAGCATGATATATTGAAGGATTTCCTGTTAGCAAACAAGGCTGAGGTGATTTAAATGAGTATATTTGAATTTGATGAGGAGCTTTATAAAAAGTCTATTCGTGAAGAAGGATATGAAGAAGGATTTGAAAAAGGAATAGAAAAAGGTCGTGCTGAAAATCAAGCTATTATAAACAGCCAAAAAGCAGAGATAGAACAACTTAAAAAACTACTGAATAAAGAACATTAAATTAAAGCAGTTCTTTAAATAATAATTCAAGTAAAAAAATTTTCTGTTAGGGTAGAAGCTACTAAATTAAGTGTAATGGTGTGGCGTTATATTAGGATTTGAAATTATTATATAAATTATAAAAAGAGATGTTGTTTATGACGGTTTATATGTCGTTTAGACAATGTCTCTTGTTGTTATTTTTTTTAAAGATTATAATATGCATATCAATTATAAAGGAAAGTGAGGTAAAAATATGAAAGCTTTACGAAGAAATATTAGCTTAATATTAACACTTGTGTTGATGTTTAGCTTGATTTCTATTACAGGAATCGAATCCTATGCAGACGGTTTGGATACACCTATAAATCTAAGGTGGGAAGGTACTTATGCAGTCTGGGATGCTGTTGAGGGTGCAACCGAATACTATGTTAATTTTTACAAAGATGGTGAATTAATAAAAAATAAGGTTACTTTTGATGGAAATGAATATGATATTGCTTTATTAGAAACCACAGATACAGAAAAAATAAATGTATATAATATTTTGTCAACGTACGGTGATGGAAAATATACATTTACTGTTTGCGCAATAAAAAAAGATGAAGACAATAATGTTATTGCTCAAAGCGGATTTGATAACACATCCCCTGAAAAAAATGTAAATAATAATATTGAAAATTCTGACTATAGCAATCTTAAATGGGATGGAACAAATGCAGTATGGGATTGTAGCATTGAGGATGATGATATTACATATAGTATAACTTTTAAAAAGGATGGAGAATCTCCTTCTGATTCAATGGAAATGATGCAAAAAGGATTTTGGAATATTTCTAAAAATGAAAAAAAGCTTAATGCAAACACAGTATTAGGTAATGGACCCGGCGTATATACATTTACTGTATCAGCTATGAATTTAAATAGTAATAAAAGTTATACTCAATCTCATAAATCCCCTGAATTTATAAACCCGGCATGTAAGGTTACCTTTGATGCAAATGGCGGAAGCGGTTCCATGAGTTCTGTAGAAATCGGAGCATACGGAAACTATACTTTGCCGGAAGCATCATTTACGGCGCCTGCAAACAAGGCTTTTGATAAATGGGAAATAATCGATAACAAAACAAAGAAGACGATTAATTCAGGAATGGCAAATGAAATTATAGCTTTTTCCGGAAGCTCAACAGATATAACAATAAAAGCAATATGGAAAGACGGTGCGGCTGAGGTTGAACAGCCTGATCCGGGAATTATAGATGATCCGTATATAGAAGAGTCGGAAATAGATATACAGGAGATTGCAAAGCAAACAGACGGAAAGGTTACTATTGTTTCATGGAATGAAGAATTTAAAACAAGGGTAGATTCATTAATTGAGATATATCCTGAGTTAAAGGATAAAGTTTATTATATTAATTTTGGCGTATCCGGTACAGGAGATGAATATATAGAAGAGATTAATTTATTGGCAAATGCAGCTAAAAATACTACAATAATATTGGCTGTTGATTCTGATTTGGTTGCTAAAGCGTATAAATCAATTAATTTAAACACATTGTCTGATATAGGCTTTAGTGAAGCTGATTATAAAAAGAGTGCATATGCATATGCTGTAAATCGTGGTACCAATAATGATAAGCTTTATCTTGCTGCTTATGATTTATGTCCGGGTGCTGTTATTTACAGAAAGGATATAGCAAAATCTGTATTTGGAACTGATGATTCGGCAAAGATACAGGAGTACTTAAAGGATTGGGATACATTCTTAGAATCTGCTAAGACTGTTAAACAGGCAGGATATGGTATGCTTTCCGGAACGGATCATATTATGTATGCTTATTATGGAGCAAAGGATTTATCCGAATCAAATAGTGATTATGATGCATATGTAAAGAAAATTGAACCATATACAAACGGAAATGAAGGCTATTCCGAAGCGTGGGTAAAGGATATGAATGGTAATGTTTTTGCATGGTTTGGATGTACATGGTTTGATAAATGGGTTTTTGAAAGTGACAGTAAAATTGGAATATGTGAGGGCCCGGCAGGATATGTATGGGGCGGAACATATATAGGAGTAATAGATAAAGGCAGTTGTGAAGCTGATGCGGCAAAAATCCTTAATCTTTTATGTATGGACGAAGCCTATCAAACAAAATTATTTAAAAATGGAAGTTATCCAAATAATAAGAGCTTAATTGAAGATTTGATTAAAAATAATACATCATTTGACGGCGCTGAAAAATTATATGAGCAAAATCCTATTCCTGTTTGGCATGAAAATTTACTTAAATTAGGTAATGAGGCAAGTAAAGAAGAATCAAAACAGGAGGTAGTAAAGCCTGTCGATAAAGAGGAAGGTGATAAATTTTCAACATATCAAGGCTGCGAATTTTTCAAGGAAGAGTCAGGAGATGTAAGATGTTATGATTCCAACGGTAATGCTGTAATTGATGAATTTAAATGTGACGGAGAATTTACCTATTACTTCCAGGCAGATGGTACTGCTATGAAGGATAGACTTACCTACCATCCTGACGGAGTACATGTAATATACTTTGATGAGAATGGTCATGAGGTGTTTAATGATTTCTCCCATGTTAAAAAATCAATTGCTGGAGAAGAGGTTGATGATTATTGCTTCTTTGATGTGTTCGGACATCTTTATGTAGATGTTATTACATGGGACAAGACCGGTACAACTCTTTATTATGCTAATCCGTATGGTGTTCTTGAGATGGGCAAATGGTTCCAGTTTTCTGATAATGTAAAATGGGGAGACGGAACTGAATGTGATGGAATAGCAGGTGGATATGGATATGCAACGGATGACGGAACACTTATGAAAGACCAGTACACCTACGACTGGGAAGGAAGATTCTGTTATATGCAAGGTAATGGAGTGGCATTGTACTAAAATATTATAAATACTAAATATTTTAGAAGACTGCAGATTTTCATATTGAAAGTCTGTAGTCTTTTTGGCTTTATCGGACAAGTTATGCTTTTGTTAATAAATCAAAGATGAAATTGTATAAATGACAGATAATCAGTCGCAGATGTAATATAATAATTGATAATTTATAATATTAATGTTATAATTATCATAGATAATATATTATCAAATTTGTTTAGAATTTATTGCTTTTGGATAATATATTATCTGAAATATAAATACAATGTAAATATTATAATCGGAGGTTTAAATTAATGGCAAGAAATATTTTATGGGAAACACCTCAGGAAATAAACTATGAAATTTCAAAAAGAGTTAAAAATATTAGAAAAAGACAAAAAATCAGCCAACAAAAATTAAGTGAGATGAGCAATGTCAGCTATGGCTCTATTAAGAGATTTGAGACAACAGGAGATATTTCTTTGATTTCATTAACACGTATTGCTGTTGCACTCGGACTGGCTGATGATTTAAAAAATCTTTTTACAGATATACCGTATACTAATATTCAGGAGGTAATTAATGAGAACAGGTAAATTGGATGTATTTATAGATGATAGGTTAGTGGGAACACTTGCAGAAACAAAGGATAAAAAGGTTGCTTTTGAGTATTCTGACCTATGGCTTAGTGAGGGCTATTCAATTAGTCCCCGTTCGTTACCGCTTAAAAAAAATGTATTTGTGCCAAAAGGTTATACATTTGGAGGACTTTTTGGTGTTTTTGCTGACAGCCTGCCTGATGCTTGGGGAAGATTGATACTGGACAGAATGCTAAAAAGAAACGGTATTAATCCGGATGAAATAGGTGAATTGGACAGACTTGCCATAATTGGAGATAACGGAATGGGAGCATTAAGCTATAGACCGAGTATAATGCTTTGTAATGAAATGAATGATAACTTATCTGTTGATTTAGATAAATTATCAAATTCATGTTTAGAAATTTTGAAATCAGAATCTGAAACAAATCTTGATTATTTATTCAAACACGGTTGTTCAAGCGGAGGTGCCAGACCTAAAGTAACTATTGATTATGATGGTAGCGAGTGGTTGATAAAGTTTCCTTCTCATATGGATAATAGGGATATCGGATTTATAGAATATGAGTATAATGAATGTGCAAAGAAATGCAAAATTGCGGTTGCGGAACACAAATTATTTAAATCAGATATATGCAAAGGATATTTTGGTTCAAAAAGATTTGATAAATCAGAAGATAAAAAACAAAAGAGATATCTTGTGCTTACAGCTACGGCGATGCTGGAAGCGGATTTCAGAGCTCCGTGTCTTGACTATAATGATTTGCTTAGATTGATACGAATTTTATCCTTTGATAATAAATCCGAAATTGAAAATATGTTCAGGCTTATGTGCTTTAATGTGTTTGCACATAATCGTGATGATCATGCAAAGAATTTTTCATTTATATATGATGAAGAAAAAGATATATGGACAATGACTCCGGCATATGACCTAACATACAGCACAACATATTTTGGCGAGCATACAACATCTGTTAATGGCAATGGTGCAAATCCGCAACTGGAAGATATACTTGAAACAGCAAAAAAGAATGGAATAAAAAAAGAAAAAGCAAAAGCTGTAGCAGAAGATATAAAAAGCATAGTTGATGCTGAATTAAATAAATATTTTAATTAATTTTATAATTGAATAATAGTCTTATATAATTTATAATTATTTTTATGGTGCTTCTTAAAAGTGTGTATGTATAACAGCTTGGTTATTTGTGCGTACTTATATGAGTTTTTACAAAGATAATTGATTTTTATAGGAGGGGTAAGCTTTGAAAAAGAAAATTATAACAGGTGCGATAGCTTTAGCTATGGTTTTATCGGTGTTTATGCCGAACATTAATAATGCAAATGCCGCAAATTATAACGAGGCAGAGGTTTTATATGAGGATGAAGAGGTAGATATATCGAAGATGGCGGAAGCGAAGAATTTTACTTGTTTCTTTGGGTCAACCACATCAAATACAAAAGCTAAATTAGATGATAGATATTATGTTGACAACAAAGTATATATTGCTCCTCAAGGCTTGAGTATAAGTGAAATTGAAGTGATTTCATCAGAGCCTTCTTCTATATCGGTTAAAAAAGGTGATGATTATATAGTTTTAAATATGAAATTTCAAACTATAGCTACAATTACAGTACGCCAAAAGGATTGTCCTGATAATGCCCAGAATTTTATATTCAGAGTTGGAACCGATAGATGCTTAGATTTAAAAAAATGTGTAGTATCTGTTGATACATCCGCTGATAATTATGATGATGTAGCATCATTGGTTACAGTGACATACAATGGAACAACGCTTGTAAATAATACTGATTATACATTAAGCTCAACTGTTTCAAGTGACGGAAGTAAACTGACAGTTACCTTAAACGGTTTAGGTCTTTTTGCATCAAGTAATGTAACAAAAACCTTTACAATAAAACAGTCTGACAGTACCACAGAAGATAATCCTTCCGGTGGCAATACCGGTGATTCCGGCGATAATTCCGGAGATAATAACCAAAACGATAACGGCGGCTCAGGTAATGAATCCGGAAATAACTCACAAGATAACGGAAACGGAGACAGTTCTGACAGTGGTAATTCCGATCATGGAAATAATAATTCCGGAACTGATACAGGAAGTAATTCCAATTCAGATACAGGAAATAATAATACCGGAAACAATAACAGCAATAGTGATAGCAACAATAATTCAAGCAGCGATACCGGAAACAACAATAATTCAAACAACAATGATGGTAACACAAACAACAATAATTCAAGTAGCGATAACCAAAATACCGGTTCAAATGTACTTCCATGGAGTAATGTAAATCCTTCAGAAAATGGAAATGGTGGAAATACATCTGATAATTGTGTAAACAATTCTGATAACAACGGTAATTCAAATGGTGGTTCCGATAATGTGGCAACGGATACCAAAGATATAATCGGCTTTTATCTTGATACAAGCGGAGATATAAGATGTAATGATTTAGACGGAACTCCGGTTATCAATAAATTTATGTGTGACGGTACATACACATATTACTTCCAGCTTGACGGTACAGCTATGAAGGACAGACTTACATATCATCCTGACGGAGTTCATGTAATATACTTTGATAGTGAAGGACATGAGGTGTTTTCCGACTTTGCCAATGTCAAGAAGACCATTGCAGGAGATGCAGTAGATGACTTCTGTTTCTTCGATGTATTTGGATATATGTATGTAGATGTTCTTACATATGATAAGACAGGCTCTGTACTTTATTATGCTAACCCTTACGGAGTTATGGAGATGGGCAAGTGGTTCCAATTCTCCGATACGGTTGAGTGGGCAGACGGAACACCTGCTGAGGGTATTGCAGGCGGATATGGCTACGCAAACGCAGACGGAACACTTATGACCAACACCCAGACTGTTGATTGGGAGGGCAGAAGCTGTTACCTGCAGGGCAATGGAGTAGCATTATATTAATAAAAATGGACGATACAATCCAGTATTACAATATTTTTGAATATGATGAAAATAACATAAATACTAAGGATTATAGTTATGATTCGGATGGAAAGCTTGAAAGCTATAACGTATATACATACGACAAGGACGGTTATGAGATAAAAGCGGTATACTATGATAATGCCGGTAAGATTTCAAGCTATAGGGTTACTGAATATAATGAGTAAATAAAATATAATTAAAATAAATCGAAAATTTGTTCGAAAAAGTATTGACAACCGAACAAATGTGCGATATAGTATTCATATCGAAACGAACACATGTTTGAATAAGTTCAAGGAGGGACTATGATATGAATATTAAGAATATTGCAGGATTTTTACACAAAAATTATAAATTATTTATTTTAATAACGGGTTTGACTCTTTTTGTTATGGTTTTATTTTTTGGAACAGATAAAAGTGAGAAAAGTGTTGATGCCTCAACATACAATGTTAAGTACTTCAAATGTATAACCATTGATGAGGATGATACTTTGTGGAGTATTGCAAACGAGAATATTTCTGAAGAATACTCGTCCGTAGAAGATTATATTGATGAAGTAAAGAGCATTAATAATCTTGTGGGTGATAAGATATACAATGGAGCAACTCTGGTTATACCTTATTATGATGCACCTGTACAGGTTTCATCAAACCAATAGATAAGATGATAAGCTTATTTATATAAGTTTTTCATATATACATTTCACATACTTTTTACCCATAGGGAACCGGATTAATTATAATTATCCGGTTTCCTTTTTATCTCACTATAATTTATCACTTTTTTACTTTTCATTTTTTTTACTTTTTTTATTTTTTTTATAGAAATTTTACTCAATATAATATATAATACATTGTATATATTTTATTTTATCAATTTACAAACAAAACAATTAATAATGCATATCCCCATATAGGAGGTTTTTGATATGAAAGTACGTGGCATAAGTGTAACTATGAAGTTGATTCTTGGTATTATTGTATTTCTTATTATATCTGATATCTTACTTGGTCTTACAATATATAACAAATCTAAGAATTTACTTGTGAGCCAGATTAAAGATAATGCAAAGAATACATCTGCCTGTGTAGCTGCATCCATTGATGGAAGCGAGCTGGCTATGATAGGTAATGATGAATCTTATGTGGGTACGGATGAATACAATAATATTTTAGATAGTTTAGCTGTTTTCAGAGATAACAGTGATGTGGAATATGTATACACAATAAGAAGAAATGAAGAGGGCATAAATGTTTTTGTGGTTGATTCGGATCCTGACGAACCCGGACTTCCGGGTGAAGACTTTGGTGATGATTCAGATGAAGTTGAGAGAGCTTATAAAGGAGAATCTGTAGTAAATAAAGAGCCTTATACTGATGAGTGGGGAACTCATATAAGTGCATACAGTCCTATATATGATGGTAATGAAGTTGTAGGTCTTGCGGTTATAGATATCAGTATGGAGTGGATTGAATCCCAGAGTACAGGTATTGCAAAGCTTATCATAGTTATATGTGTGATTATGTTTGTAATCGGTATGATTATCATGTTCATCATAGGTAAGATGTTCAAGAAGCAGTTTTGCTTACTTAATGACAAGGTTAAAGAACTTGCAAACGGAGATGGTGATTTAACTAAGCAGATAGAGGTAAGAACCGGTGATGAGTTTGAAGTTATTGCCAAAAATATTAATGAGCTCATTAATTACATAAGATATATTATGACAAATATTTCTGAGAGTTCTGTTAAGATAAAAAGCTCTTCTGATAATATTGCAAGACGTGTTGGTCAGGCCGGAGTTAATGCTGAGGATGTCAGCATGACTATGGAGGATATGAGTGCTGCGATGGAGGAAACAACAGCTTCTATTAATCAGATAGATGAGCTTATGTCAGGAATAAATGATGCATTCTCAGGAATTGTTGAGCAGGTCGAGACAGGAAGAGCCTATTCTAAGGAAGTACGTGATGATGCGGAAAGTACCGGTGTTAAGGCCGTAGCAGATAAGGATAATGCTGCAAGAAGAGTTGATGAGATGGCACAGTCAATTTATGCAAAGATTGAAAAGTCAAAAGCTGTTTCTCAGATTGATGTGCTTACCAATAATATTCTTGCAATTACTGAGCAGACAAATCTTCTCGCTTTAAATGCGAGTATTGAGGCAGCAAGAGCCGGAGAGGCCGGACGAGGCTTTACTGTTGTTGCAAGTGAGATAGGAAAGCTTGCTATGGATTCGGCTGATGCCGCATCTGAGATACAGATGGTATCTGATGAGGTTGTTGCTGCAGTTAATGAGCTTGCTAAGGAAGCAGAGGATATGATTGTATTTATCCATGAGGTTACTATGAATGGATATAATGAGCTGGTTTCTACAAGCAATGATTATGAACAAACTGCTGAAAAGTTTGATAATATGATGACTGAATTTGAAGAATTAAGTAACAGTGTTCAGCATAATATCGAAAGTATAAAGGAAGCGACAGAGTCTGTTGTAAAGGCAGTTGAGGATACAGCAGAAAGCGTTGTCAGTGCTACAGAGAAGTCCGTTGAAATGTCCAATTCCATGAAGGAAATCGGCGGTGAGGCTGATTCGAGCAATAATATTTCAAACGCTCTTTATGATGAAGTAAATAAATTCAAGCTTTAAATAAGATATTGATATAATGGTTTATTATAGGAACAGACATCTTGTCTGTTCCTATTTTTTTTTATTTTAGGCATTTTTATGTGGAAATTTTTCTTATAATAATATATAATTGCTTTGTTTGTATTAATTTATTAAGGAAATGGAGAGATTTAAGATGAAAAATTTTAAAAAGACTAAGTATTTATTGGTTGCAGCATGTATTATTTCAATGTTTTCACTTGTAGCCTGCGGTTCAAAGAGAAAGAAGATTGAAACTATCGATGACCTTGAAGGTTCACGTATCGGTGTTCAGCTTGGAACAACCGGCGATATCTATGCATCAGACTATGAAGGTGATGAAAAAGGTACTGAGGTTATAAGATACAATGCCGGTGTTGATGCAGTTGAAGCATTAAAGCAGGGAAAGATTGATGCTGTTATAATTGACGAGCAGCCTGCAAAGGTTTTTGTAGAGAAGAATTCAGATTTAAAGATTTTAAATGAAGAATTTACCGACGAAGACTATGCTGCGGTTATTGCTAAGGAAAATGAAGACCTTTTAAATGATGTAAATAAGGCTATTGAAGAATTAAAGGCAGATGGAACGCTTCAAAAGCTTGAGGATACATATATCAATAAGACAGGTGATTTCCATTATACTCAGACCGTTACAGACGGAGAGAAGCTTGTTATGGCTACAAATGCATATTTTCCACCTTATGAGTATTATGATGGTGGTACAATTATGGGTTATGATGTAGAGCTTGGTTATGCTATAGCTGATAAGCTTGGTATGGTTCTTGAGATAGAAGATATGGAGTTTGATGCTATTATCAATGCTGTAAGCTCAGGTAAGGCTGATATAGGATTGGCAGGCTTTACTGTTACAGAGGAAAGATTAAAGAGTATCAATTTCTCAGATACTTATATTACTTCAAGACAGGTTATAATTGTATATGACAAGTAAAAAAAGTATAAATATATAAAATGACTTGGGATTTCATTTCGGGAGATAAATTGATGAAGCAGTTTACGGATAAATCTAAAAAGCATATTTTGTTGATGATTATTTTTGCGGTTTCCGCATTTTCACTGACAGGATGCAATTTTAATGAATTTTCGGAAAAATTTAATGATAATTTTATTAAAGAGCAAAGATATCAATATATATTGGATGGATTGAAAAATACATTTATCATAACCATACTTGCTGGTCTTATAGGTGTATTTTTAGGTTTTATCCTTGCTGTTATCAGGGTTACACATGATAAAAAAGGAAGCCTTAAAATTCTTGATTTGGTTGCAAAGCTATATCTTACGGTTATTAGAGGAACCCCTGTTATGGTGCAGCTTATTATAATTTATTATGTTATATTTGCATCCGTAAATATCAATAAGATTCTGGTAGCTGTAATCGCTTTTGGTCTTAACTCGGCGGCTTATGTGGCGGAGATAATAAGATCGGGTATTATGTCTATAGACATTGGACAGTTTGAAGCAGGGCACAGTCTTGGACTTAAGTATTCTACCGTTATGGTAAGTATTATTTTGCCACAGGCTTTAAAAAATGTTTTACCGGCTCTTGCCAATGAATTTATAACCTTGTTAAAAGAAACATCCATAAGCGGTTATATAGGCTTAAGCGATCTTACAAGAGGCGGTATGATAATAAGAAGTATAACCTATGAGGCAATGTTCCCGCTTTTGTTGGTTGCATTTATATATCTTGTTTTGGTGGTTGGTCTGTCATCATTGGTTTCCAAGCTTGAGAGGAGTCTGAAGAAAAATGAAAGATGATAATATTATTATACATACAGAGCATCTTAATAAAACCTATGGTGATGAGGTTGTTCTCGAGGATATAAATATTGATATCAAAAAAGGCGAGGTAATAGCTGTTATAGGACCTTCGGGCTGCGGTAAAAGTACCTTTATCAGAACCCTTAATCTTCTTGAAAAGCCTACAAGCGGTGATATATATTTTGATGATATATGTATTACGGATAAAAAAACAGATGTCTATGAAGTTTTACCAAAGATGGGTATGGTATTTCAGCAGTTTAATCTTTTTAACAATATGACTATTGAAAGAAATATAACCTTTGCACCTATCAAGCATAATCTTATGTCCGAGGAAGAAGCAAAGGATAAGGCAAAGGAGCTTTTGGAAAGAGTAGGTCTTTCGGATAAGGGTAATGCTTATCCTTCCCAGCTTTCCGGTGGTCAAAAGCAGCGTGTGGCTATCGCCAGGGCGCTTGCCATGAATCCTGACATTATTCTTTTTGATGAACCTACATCTGCGCTTGATCCTGAGATGGTAAACGAGGTTCTTAATATCATGAAGGAGTTGGCTAATGGCGGTATGACTATGGTTATCGTAACACATGAGATGGGCTTTGCAAGAGAGGTTGCAAGTCGTGTTCTTTTCATAGACGATAAGGGTATAAAGGAAGATGGAACACCAAAAGAGGTTTTGGATAATCCGAAGAGTGAAAGACTAAAAGGATTTCTTGAAAGTGTACTTTGAGTAAATATAATTGATATTGCCTTTTAGAGTAGGTAAAATCCTATAAAAATAGCCGTAATGCTTTGTCTTGCGGCTTTTTTTAGTTAATAGTCTTTATGTTTTTTATGTTGAAATATATAAGGATTTAGCTTATAATTTAAAGGTATTTTTAAGGATGATAAGGATAATTTTATGGATGATAAAAATCTTGATATAAATTTAATGGAACCTGACAGACAGCTTTACTTCATAAATCTTTGTAAAGAGCTTGTGCTTGAAAGAAAAAAAGAGCTTGGACGTAACCTTACATATTGTGTGGTAACCTTTGGCTGCCAGATGAATGCACATGATTCTGAGAAGCTTAAAGGAATACTTGACGAGATAGGCTATGAAGAGGTTGAGGATGAAAAGGCGGATTTTATAATATATAATACCTGTACGGTTAGGGAAAATGCCAATCTTAAGCTGTATGGACATCTCGGCCATCTTAAGAATCTTAAGGCGAAAAATCCTGAAATGATAGTCTGCCTTTGTGGTTGCATGATGCAGGAGCCGCATGTTATTGAAAATATAAGACAAAAATATAAATTTGTTGATATAGTATTCGGAACCCATAATATATATAAGCTTGCGGAGCTTATATATACATATAAAACCTTGGGTAAATCAGTTATAGAGGTTCTTGAAAAGAGTGATGAGATAGTCGAGGCTCTTCCTCAAAAGAGAAAGTTTAATTTTAAATCCGGCGTTAATATTATGTTTGGATGTAATAATTTCTGTACATACTGTATTGTCCCTTATGTAAGAGGCAGAGAAAAGAGCAGAAAGCCTGAAGAGATACTTGCAGAGGTTGAGGCATTGGCGAGAGTCGGGGTTAAGGAAATTATGCTTTTGGGACAGAATGTTAATTCCTATGACGGCGGCATAAGCTTTCCTGAATTACTTGAAAGGGTATGTAAAATTGACGGAATTAAAAGAGTTCGTTTTATGACCAGTCATCCAAAAGACCTTTCTGACGAGCTTATTAGCGTTATGGCACGAGAGGATAAGATATGCAAGCATTTACATCTGCCTGTTCAATCCGGTTCAACGGAGATTTTGAAAAGGATGAACAGAAGGTATACCAAGGAAAGCTATCTTGAGCTTGTTGGAAAAATTAAGAAGGCTATGCCGGATATATCCCTTACAACGGATATAATTGTCGGTTTTCCGGGGGAAACAGAAGAGGATTTTCAGGACACGCTGGATGTCGTAGAAAAGGTCGGTTATGATCAGGCCTATACCTTTATCTACTCTAAGCGAACCGGAACTCCGGCTGCAGAATATGATAATCAGGTGCCTGAGGATGTGATTAAAGAGAGATTCCCGAGACTTCTTAAGGCAGTAAGTGATAATAATAATATTAAAAGGTACGAGGGACAGATAAAAGAAGTACTTGTAGAAGAGATAAACGGGCAGGATAAAAGTCTTGTTTCCGGAAAAACAGAGGAAAGCCTGACGGTACATTTTAAAGGAAGTGCGGATTTAATCGGTGAATTTGTAAAAGTAAGGCTTGATGAATGTAAGGGCTTTTACTTTATGGGAACACTTGCCTGAAAGTTTAAACTGTAAAAGAGATTTAGCAGGAGCATTTATTTTGCTCCTGCTTTTATTTTTAAAGTGAAAGACTGTATTTTTTCATCCAGTAATCTATCTGTAAAAGATATGCCACCATCTGTGGCCCTGCCATAAGCTGACCGTACCACGGTTTGCCATATTCCTTTGGTGAATCAAGGAATTTGTTCACAGCGGTAAGATTAAGGTAGGAGCGAATCGGTGATGAAGAATCATTTATTACCTCTTTAAGTCTGTTTACAAGAATCTCCTCATATTTCGGATGATAGGTTTTTGGATATGGGTTCTTTGGACGATTTAAGACATCATCCGGTAAAAAGCCCTTGGAAGCCTGACGCAGTAGGTTCTTAGGAATACCGTCTTTTGCTTTCATTTCCCAAGGTATATTAAAAACATAATCGACGATGCGATGGTCGGCGAACGGAACTCTTGCTTCAAGACCGCTATGCATCGATGTTCTGTCCATACGGTCAAGTAATGTTTGCATAAACCATCTGATATTTAGATAAGATATACGACGTCTGCTGGTTTCTATATCATTTTCAGACGGGATTATATCAATTTCTGAAATAGACTTTTCATAGGCATTTGCGATATACTGTTCCATATGAAGTACAGCGGCAAACTCGGGATTAAGTAATGATTTTCTAAAGGAAATATCTCTCATCCATGGAAAAGTATTTGCCTTAATCATTTCTTCCTTATGGAACCATGGATAGCCTCCGAATATTTCATCCGCACATTCTCCTGTAAGTGCAACCTTATGTTTTTTTGCAACTTCACTGCAAAAGTACAGTAGCGATGAGTCTACATCAGCCATAGTTGGCAGACATCTGGAGTCCACAGAAGGCTCTAAAAGGTCGGCTAGGGTTTCATACTTACACGAAAGGTAGATGTGTTCGGTATGAAGATAATTCTTCATTATATCAACATAAGGTCTGTCCTGTGTAGGTTGGAAGCTGTTTGACTTAAAATGAATGTCGTTATCCTCGAAATCAAAGGAATATGTCGTAAGTGTTTCATCTGCCTTAAGATACTTAGTGCATACAGAGCTTACCAGTGACGAATCAATACCTCCTGATAAAAATGTACAAATCGGTACATCTGAAATCATCTGTTTTTTGATACTGTCTTCTACAAGATAAGCTGTTTTTTCTATTGTTTCTTCATAGCTGTCAGTATGAGGTCTGCTTTCGATTTTATAATACATTTTACGACTGAAGGTATCGGGAGTAATTACTATATATTCACCCGGAAGAACCTCTTTAATATTTGTAAATACACCATGTCCGTATGTCTTAGCCGGTCCGATAGTAAATATTTCATTAAATCCACTTATATCCAGTGCAGGTCTTATACCCGGATATTCAAATAATGTGTCAATTCTCGAAGAAAAAACAGTTGTCTGGCCGATTAGGGTATAATAAAGAGGCTTTATGCCGAAATGATCCCTGAAAAGATAAAGCATATTTCTTTCTTCATCGTAAATTGATATGGCAAAGATACCATTTAGTCTTTTTACAAAATCAGCCCCCCAATGGACAAAAGCGTTTGCAATTACCTCTGTATCAGACTTGGTATAAAAAACATAACCGAGACTTATAAGTTCATTTTTAATATCAGGATGATTATAAATTTCTCCGTTAAAAATTATATGATAGTTATTTCCCTGATAAGAAACCTTCATAGGTTGCTTACCATCTGATAAATCAATTATTGAAAGTCTTGTATGAGCGAAGCAGCAGTGCTTTATAATGGCATAACCTTCATCATCCGGTCCGCGCATTTTCATAGTTTTTATCATATTGGTAAGAATCTTTATATTAGCTTTTGGATTATCACTGAAATCCTGCTTAGGATTAAAAAATCCTGCAATACCACACATAAAAATCCCCGCAAATATATCTAATTATCTTATTATATTCATATTAGAACATAAGTGATACGGAGAAGTTTCTTGTTATCAGATACACCTGCACAACTTATCCATTTTCGTTCATAAAAGACTAAAGAAGTTCAGCTACATCAAGAAGAAGCTTTCTTGTTTTGTCCCATCCAAGACATGGATCTGTGATAGATTTACCATAGCAACCGCCTCCGATAGGCTGGTTTCCGTCTTCAAGGTAGCTCTCAACCATTACGCCTTTGACAAGCTTTTTGATATCGTCATTGTGTCGGCAGGAGTGAAGTACCTCTTTAACTATACGTGGCTGTTCTGCCCATTTCTTACCCGAGTTGTTGTGGTTTGCATCAACTATACATGCAGGATTTTGTAAATCAAATTTGCCGTATGCATCAACAAGGCGAAGTAAGTCGTCATAGTGATAATTTGGGACTGTGGTTCCGTATTTATCAAGACCTCCTCGTAAGATACAGTGTGTATATGGGTTGCCTGAGGTTTCAGCCTGATATCCCTTATACATATATATATGGCTTGTCTGTCCGGCAAGACAGGAGTTCATCATAACCGTAAGGTCGCCGCTGGTTGGATTTTTCATTCCGACCGGAACATCAATTCCGCTGGCTGTAAGTCTGTGAATCTGATCCTCAACACTTCTTGCACCTATCGCATGGTAAGCGATAAGGTCATCAACATAATGAGTGTTTTCGGCATAAAGCATCTCATCGGCACCGGCCATACCTGTTTCCTTGATACAGCGAAGATGAAGCTTTCTTATAGCAATAAGACCTTCGGACATATCAGCTTCTTTCTCGGGATTAGGCTGATGAACCATTCCCTTGTATCCTGCACCTGTAGTCCTTGGCTTACCGGTATATATTCTCGGTATTACAAGTATTTTGTCATTTACCTCCTTTTGAAGCTCGGCAAGTCTGTTAAGATATTCCATAACAGGCTCTTCACTGTCAGCAGAGCAAGGACCGATAATAAATAGAAATTTATCCGAGCGACCGTCAAAAATCTTTTTAATTTCTTCATCTCTGTCCTTTTTTATTTTAGCAAGACCTTCATCAAGAGGCAGCATAGCCTTTAATTCTTCTTCGGTTGGTAACTTTTTAACAAGCTTAATACTCATAATAACATCTCCTCATATTAGTTTAAAGTAATATAACAAATTCACTTTTGCAGTTTAACGGATTAAAGTGAAAAAGTCAAGTCTTTTATCATAAAAAGTTTAATAAATAATATAATATATTAAAGTAAATGAAAAAGGAATATTTTAAATGAAATTATTAAAAAAAATAATTATTGTATTATTAAGCATAAGCCTGATATCAGGCTCATATGTTACTTTTGCCGAGGAAGCTGATGAACAAACTGAAGCGGATGTTTTATCACTTCAGTCAAAATCTGCTATTGTAATGGAAGCAAGTACGGGAAGAATTCTTTACGAAAAGAATGCTGATGAGATGCTTAGACCTGCTTCGGTTACAAAAATAATGACACTTTTATTAATATTTGAAGCCTTGGATGAAGGGAGCATGACACTTGATGATATTGTTACGGTTTCAGAGCATGCAGCATCCATGGGTGGCTCACAGTGTTTCTTTGAGGCAGGAGAAGAACAGACTGTAAAAGATATGATTAAATGTATAGAGGTTGCATCCGGCAATGATGCGGCTGTTGCTATGGCAGAGCATATAGCAGGAAGTGAGGAAGCCTTTGTAGGAATGATGAATGAAAAGGCTAAGGAGCTTGGTATGAATAATACCAATTTCGCAAATGCATGCGGTCTTGAAAATGAAGCACATCTTACGACTGCAAGGGATATTGCAATTATGTCAAGAGAGCTGATAACAAAGCATCCTGATATAAAGGATTATTCAACTATATGGATGGATTCGATAATACATAGAACAAGAAGAGGAGAAAGTCAGTTTGATCTTGCCAATACAAATAAATTTTTAAACCAGTATACAGGCGCTACAGGACTTAAGACGGGTTACACCTCACAGGCAAAGTATTGCATGTCGGCAACAGCCAACAGAAATGGTATAGAGCTTATAGCTGTTATAATGGGAGCTGACACAAAGGAAATAAGAAACAGCGAGGCAGGAAAGCTTTTAGACTTTGGCTTTGCTAAATGCAGTATATATAATGATACGGAAACCTTACCGGCGGATTTAAAAATACCTGTATTAAACGGAATAAAGGAAAATGTTTCCTTTGAACCTATTACAGATAATCAATTTGTTCTTGTTGACGAAAAACCTGAAATGGTAATAAAGGAGATTGTGTTGTATAATAACCTTGAAGCTCCGTTATACGAAGGTGATGTTGTTGGGGTGGTTCAGTATTCCTATGACGGAAAAGTTATACATGAGGAATACATTTATGCTGCCGAGAATATAGAAAAATTATCATATTTTCAGAGCTTGAAGGGTTTATTTGAGAAAACACTTATGATACAATGAGCAAAGTGTACATTGTGCTTACACAGAAGGGAGAAAGACTTTGAAGGTTTTATTGTACATTATCATAATACTGATTATCGCTGCCTTGATTGTAGTATCGGAAAGCATAAGAGAGCATAAAAAATTCAATGTTAAAACATATAAAATTACAAATGATAAAGTTCCGGATACATTTAAAAATACAAGAATTGTAATGCTTTCGGATCTTCATAATGCGTGTTACGGCAAGGATAACGAAGTATTATATAATAGAATAAAAGAATTAAAACCGGATTTTATTATAATTGCAGGTGATATGCCGGTTGCAAATTCCGAAAATAAAACTTTAAATTTCAAAACGGCAGAATTTATTGTGAAAATATCAGATATAGCTGATATATATTACGGAGTTGGAAATCATGAAAGAAGGATGCTTGAAAGTGTTCACCTGAAAAAAGATTGGATAAAATACCAAAGTATTTTAAATAATAATAGTAAGAATAAAAAAATATATTATATGGACAATAAAAGACTTTCTGTATCTAAAGGCGGTAAGCGGATAAATATATTCGGTCTTGATTTGGAACTGGCCTATTATCAGAGGTTTTCTAAAAAAAATTTATCCGAAGCTGAAATAATAAAAAATCTCGGAAGACCTAATAAGGAAGAATATAATATATTGATAGCTCATAATCCCGAATATTTCGAAAGCTATGTGGAATGGGGAGCGGATCTGATTCTTTCGGGACACATTCATGGCGGCATGGTAAGGCTTCCTTTTATCGGCGGAGTTGTTTCACCAAAGCCGAGACTCTTTCCTCATTATGATTATGGCGAGTATAAAAAGGATAATACCATTATGATTTTATCGGGTGGATTGGGTTCTCACTCAATAAAGCTCAGATTAAATAATGTACCCGAGCTTATACTTATTGAACTTTAATATTAATAAAATTTAATAATAAAAATGCTTTTAAACACAATATAATGTGCATAATATAAGAAAAATATACAACAAAATGTGTTTATATATCATTTTTGTATTGAAAAATATCTCTGTTTAATATATTATTATCTTCAGTTGTTATTTTTATTGATTACTGTAATTAGAGAATGAAAGGATACATGTAGTATTTAATCTGCATATAATCAAATTATGGATAAGCTTACAGAAGAAAAAAAAGAAAATAATGAAAATAATGAAAATAAAGATAATGAAGTAATTGCCGACAAAAGCAAAAAAGATTCTGACATTTCACTTATTCCTTTTATTGATCCAAGTGTAGAGACATATAAAAACAAGAAGAAAAAACGTAAAAAAGCAGGATTGATTATACTTGCTTCAATTATTTTAGTATATTTTGCCGGAGTATTATATTGTTCCAAGTTTTTTATTGAAAATTCTAAAATTAACGGATATGATGTTTCGTATAAAAGTGTAAAAAGCGCAAATGAGCTAATACAGGCTGATGCTGATGCTTACACACTTAAAGCAGATTACAGGAACGGAAGCGAAACCCTTAAGCCTGATGATTTGGGGGCAAAGGCGAAGCTTAAAAAAAGTATAAGTGAAATAAAGAAAAATCAAAATCCGTTTTTATGGTTTGTGTATTTTTTTGAGGACAGCGATTATCAGGTTGGATATAAGCTGGTTTATGATGAAAAAGCTTTAGATGAATATTTGGATAAGCTTTTTTATCTTGATAAATCAAATATGGTCGAGCCGGAAAATGCTTACGTAAGACTTGAGGATGGTGAGGTTAAGCTTATAAATGAAACCGACGGAACCGTACTTGAAAAGGAGCTTGTAAAGGAAGCCTATAAATCTGCCATTGATGAATACGATGATGAGATTGATATGGATGAAGAGGGGTGCTATAAGGAGGCAATGATTACCTCTGACTCTACTGTAATTGCTGAAACCATAAAGAAGGCCGATGATTTTCTTGATATAAAGGCACAGTATGATTTTGGAGGTTATATATATCAGATTCCAAAGGACGAGCTTACTAAAATGGCTTATATAGACAGCAAAGGTAATGTACAAATTAGTAAGACAAATGTAAAGCTCTATGCTGATAAATTTGCAGAGCAGTTTACCACATATCATAAGGATAGGGAATTTTATACACATGATAAAAAGCATATTCTCGTAAGCGGAGGATATTATGGCTGGCAGATTGATGCTGAGACTGAGGCGGAGGAGCTTTACGATGAGATTATAAAGAAAAAGGACTTTGTCAAAGCTCCTGCCTGTTTGGTTGAGGGATATACTTTATCAGACATAAATGATATAGGTGATAATTATGTTGAAATTGATTTAACCGACCAGCATGTTTATATTATCAGAGACGGAAAGGTTGTATATGATTCACTGTGCGTTTCAGGAAATGAAAGCAGGGGAATGGGAACACCGGGAGGCGTATATCCTATAACCTATACACAGCAGCATGCAATTTTAAGAGGACCGGGATACGAAACACCGGTCGCTTACTGGATGCCGTTTAACGGAGGTATAGGAATGCATGATGCAACATGGAAATCCAAATTCGGAGAGGATTACTATAAATATGATGGTTCACACGGCTGTATCAATCTTCCTTTAGATGCTGCCGGAGAGATATTTGAACTGGTTGAAAAGGGAATGCCTGTTGTATGTTATTGGGAGGATGAAATAACTTATCTTAACTGAAAGATTAAAGGATAAAACGTATAGAAATATAATGATTTATTGGTGAGGTTTAAAAAGGTGACAAAAGCAGAAAAAGATTTACTGAATTCATTTGACAGCATAATTTATAAAATAAAATATGAACCCGATATAGCACTTATACTTGGTTCGGGGCTTGGGAATTTTGCGGATAATATTGAAGACAAAACAATTATTGAGTATAAGGATATTCCTGACTTTCCCGTTTCAACCGTCTCGGGACATGAAGGAAGATATATTGTCGGTAAGCTTTTTGACAAGAAAATAATTGTTATGCAGGGAAGAGTTCATTATTATGAAGGTTATCCTATGGATAAGGTGGTTATGCCTGTAAGACTTATGAAGCTTCTCGGTGCAAAAACTCTTATACTTACCAATGCAGCCGGCGGAATAAATGAAAGCTTTTATCCGGGAACACTTATGGCTATAAAGGATCATATAACATCCTTTGTACCTTCGCCGCTTATAGGCGAAAATCCGGGAACTTTAGGTGTAAGATTTCCTGATATGTCAACAGTTTACGATAAAGAGCTTATAAGGCTGTTACATGATATTTCAAACGAGATGTGTATTGAACTTAAAGATGGTGTTTATCTTCAAACTACAGGTCCTAATTATGAAACTCCTGCTGAGATAAATATGTATAAGGCATTAGGTGCGGATGCAGTAGGTATGAGTACAGCATGTGAGGCTATGGCAGCGAATCATATGGGGATGAAGATTGCAGGTATTTCTTGTATAACCAATATGGCAGCAGGTATTAGCAAAACTGCTCTTAATCATGAAGAGGTTAAAGAGACAGCAGATAAAATTTCAGAAAATTTTTCCGGTCTTGTTAAGGAGTTTATTAAAAGAATAAAATGAACAGAGAATTATTTAAAAGATTAATTGAACAAAGAATTGTAATTTTGGATGGTGCAACGGGTACGAATTTATTTGAAAAGGGAATGCCTATGGGGGTTTGTCCCGAGCAGTGGATACTGGACAATCCTAAGCATCTGTTGGAGCTTCAAAGAAGCTATATCAGAGCGGGAAGCAATATACTTCTTGCTCCAACCTTCACAGGTAACAGAATAAAGCTTGCCGAATATGGACTTGCGGATAAAATTATTGAAATAAATACAGAGCTTGTAAAGCTTACTAAAAAGGCAATAAGTCTGGAGGGCATGAGAGGTTACGTCGCCGGAGATTTGACAATGACAGGAAAGCAGCTTATGCCTGTTGGAGATATGGAGTTTGAAGAGCTCGTAGATGTATACAAAGAACAGGCTGAAATACTTTATAAGGCGGGTGTTGATCTTTTTATTGTTGAAACAATGATGAGTCTGGCGGAATCAAGAGCTGCGGTTATAGCTATAAAAGAGGTGTGTGAGCTTCCTGTTATGGTGAGCCTTAGCTTTAATGAAGATGGAAAGACCTTATTTGGTGCAACACCTGAAGCGGCAGTTGTTGTGTTACAATCCTTAGGAGCGGATGCTGTTGGTATAAACTGTTCTACCGGTCCCGGCGAGATGGTTCCGTTTATAAAGCGTATGCTAAGATATGCCAAGGTGCCTGTGTTTGCAAAGCCAAATAACGGTTTGCCTGAGTTTATAGACGGAAAGACGAAATATCCGATGACTCCGGCAGAATTTGCAGGATACGGAAGAGAGCTTGTGGAGGCAGGTGTAAGGCTTGTAGGAGGCTGCTGCGGTTCGACTCCGAAACATATAGAAGCACTTAGCAGGGCGGTTAAGCATATTGATGTCTGTCTTACTCCTGATGATGTATGTAATGCGAAGGGGGTTCTTGCGAGTGAAAGTAAAGTGTGTGAGCTTGATATAGACGGAAGATTTCTTGTTATAGGTGAGAGAATTAATCCTACAGGTAAGAAAAAGCTTCAGGAGGAGCTTAGGGCAGGAAAGCTTGATTTGGTTTCTTCTATGGCGGAAAGTCAGGAAGAGCATGGAGCGGATATTCTTGACATAAATATGGGTACCAACGGAATAGATGAGCTTTCAATGATGAAAAAAGCCATTTATTCGGTTATAAGCGTAACAGATTTACCTCTTTGTATAGATTCAAGTCATATTGATGTTATTGAAGCGGCCCTTAGAATATATCCGGGAAGAGCACTTATTAATTCCATTTCATATGAGGAAAAAAAGTGCAGACCGCTTATGAGAATTGCAAAAAAATATGGTGCTATGTGTATATTGCTTCCGCTTTCGGATAAAGGACTTCCTGAAAGTCTTGATGAGAAAAAAGAGATAATCGGTAAACTTTTAGCAGTTGCTGATGAAGAGGGGGTTCCGAGGGAGAATCTTGTTATAGACGGTCTTGTTTCAACTGTAGGAGCAAATAGGATGGCAGCAGTAGAAACCCTTAACACGATTGAATTTTGCAAAAAAGAATTGGGTATTCCGACCGTATGCGGTTTATCCAATATTTCCTTTGGTTTGCCTGAACGAATCAATATAAATACAGCATTTCTTACTATGGCGATAGATAAAGGACTTACAATGGCTATATGTAATCCTGAACAGTCACAGCTTATGAATGCAGCACTTGCATCGGATTTGCTTAAGGCTAAAGATAACTCGGATAACAGGTATGTTGAAAATGTGGTAGCTGTAACAAATATTGCGGCTGATGCAGATAAAAAAAAATCCTCACAGCTTGAAGGAAGCAAAATCTACATTGATGTGGTAAAGGGCAATAAGGAATCCATCATAGATGATGTAAAGGCGGATATAAATAATGGACGTGCTCCGAAGGATATAATTGATAATGATTTGATTCCTGCCGTAAATAAGGTAGGAGAATTATTTGAAAAAAAGAAATATTTTCTTCCGCAGCTTATAGCCGGGGCGACTGCTATGGATATGGCTATCAATTATATAACACCACTTTTGGGGGATAATAAAGGACCGAGCAGGGAAACTGTTATAATGGCCACTGTTGAGGGAGATATTCATGATATCGGAAAAAATCTTGTCTGTCTTATGCTGAGAAATTACGGATATAACGTTATAGACCTCGGAAAGGATGTTCCGTTGGAGATTATAATTAAGGCAGCAGAAGAAAATAATGCATCGGTAATCGGCTTATCCGCACTTATGACAACTACTATGATGAAAATGAAGGATGTGGTTGATTATGTCAAAAAGAATAAGCTTGGTTACAAGGTTATAATCGGCGGTGCTGTTGTAAG
Source organism: uncultured Lachnospiraceae bacterium (assembly GCA_902788555.1). Taxonomy (GTDB): domain Bacteria; phylum Bacillota; class Clostridia; order Lachnospirales; family Lachnospiraceae; genus Coprococcus_C. The sequence continues at coordinate 92,247 of CADAKQ010000013.1, read as the reverse complement.
TCAAAATTTTGCGGATGAAATAGGGGCTGACGGTTATTCAAAAGATGCGAATGAAGCTGTCAAGTTAGTAGAGAAACTATTGACAGACAAGGCTTAAATGGTTAAAATAAGCTTTATGGATAAAAGAATAAATTTGATTTATTAGTTGAAAGGTGGATTTGTAACATGAAAAAAATGGTATTATCTTTATTAGTTGATAACACCTCCGGAGTACTTAGCAGAGTTGCCGGATTATTTAGCAGAAGAGGATATAATATTGACAGCTTATCTGTAGGTGTAACAGAAAATCCTCAGTTTTCAAGAATGACAGTTGCTGTAAGCGGTGATGACAGGATTCTTAACCAGATTGAAAAACAGCTTCTCAAACTTGAAGATGTCAAATCCATTACACAGCTTAAGGATGGCGAGTCGGTTTGCAGAGAGCTTCTTTTAGCTAAGATTAATGTTAATTCCGAACAAAGACAACAGATTATATCTCTTGCAGATGTTTTCAGGGCTAAGGTTGTTGATGTTTCTGTAGATTCTGTTATGGTTGAGATGACAGGTAATGCAAGTAAGATAGAAGCGTTTATAACCTTACTTGACGGCTTTGAAATCGGTGAGATGGTAAGAACCGGTCTTACCGGACTTACCAGAGGTAATAATTAATTTAAGGTCATTACTTACTTTTTAAAGTAATAACATATATTTTTTTATTTATTAAGGAGGAAATTATAAAATGGCAGCAAGAATTTTTTATCAGGAGGATTGTAATTTATCATTACTTGATGGTAAGACAATCGCAATCATTGGTTACGGCAGCCAGGGACATGCTCATGCATTAAACCTTAAGGAGTCAGTCTGTAATGTCATTATAGGTCTTTATGAAGGAAGTAAATCATGGGCTAAGGCAGAGGCTCAGGGATTTAAGGTATATACAGCAGCAGAGGCTGCTAAGCAGGCTGATATCATTATGATTCTTATTAATGATGAGCTTCAGGCTAAGCTTTACAAGGAGGATATCGAGCCAAACCTTGAGGCAGGCAATATGCTTATGTTCGCACACGGTTTCAATATCCACTTTAATCAGATAGTTCCACCTAAGGATGTTGATGTAACTATGATCGCTCCTAAGGCTCCTGGACATACAGTACGTTCTGAGTATCAGGCAGGTAAGGGTACTCCTTGTCTTGTAGCTGTATATCAGGATGCAACAGGTAAGGCACTTGACCTTGCACTTGCATATGGTCTTGGTATCGGCGGTGCAAGAGCAGGTGTACTTGAGACTACTTTCAGAACTGAAACTGAGACTGACCTTTTTGGAGAGCAGGCAGTTCTTTGCGGTGGCGTATGTGCACTTATGCAGGCAGGCTTTGAAACTCTTTGCGAGGCCGGATATGATCCGAGAAATGCATACTTTGAGTGTATTCATGAGATGAAGCTTATCGTAGACCTTATCTATCAGTCAGGCTTTGCAGGAATGAGATATTCTATTTCAAATACTGCTGAGTATGGTGATTATATAACAGGACCAAAGATTATTACTGAAGAGACTAAGAAGACTATGAAGAAGATTCTTAAGGACATTCAGGACGGTACATTTGCTAAGGACTTCTTACTTGATATGTCATCTGCCGGCGGACAGGCTCATTTCAAGGCTTTAAGAAAGCTTGCATCCGAACATCCGTCAGAGAAGGTCGGAGAAGAAGTACGTAAGTTATACAGCTGGAATGATGAAGCAGGAAAGCTTATTAATAACTAAGACTTATTTTTAATATCATAGATAGAAATGTTTTAATGGGACAGGCACCTTGTCACATTACATGAGTATATAAGACTGTATGAAAAATGTGCAAAGCATGGCGTTAAGTAGCACGTGCCATGCGTGCACATTTTTTCATACAGTCGATAAATATACAATAATCGTCAAGGCGCCTGTCCCCTGACATACAGCTTAATCAAAAAAAAAGGAGAAATCTTATGACTTGTTTGGAAGCACAATCAAATATTATGGCTTTTATAGACGGGAAGCTTTCAGACGATGAAGTCGTAGATTTTGTCCGCCATATGCAAAGCTGCAGGAATTGTTCTGAAGAGCTTGAGATATACTATACTTTGATAGTCGGAATGAGAAAGCTGGACAATAACGAAGACCTTCCTCAGAACTTTAAGCTTTTATTGGAGGAGGATCTTGATAAGGCTAAAAATAAGGTTCAAAAAGCGAAAAGATTTAAAATATCAACCTTTGGAGTATTTTTTATAGCATTTGTTATAGTTTTGTTTTTGTTTTACGGAAGAATATTGCAAAAGGTTCATACGATTGAACAGATTACAATTAAAGAACGACAGGGAGAGAATTATTTTCTGGATAATTTTGGTGAATATATCTTATTTGATGATGAAGATATAATTGTTTATCAGAAAGAAAAATATACGGTTAAAGAAAAAACCGTTTATGAAAAAATAAGAAGTTATAATAAAACGCATAATTATAATCCTTTTGAAGAAGATGAGAAGGAGAATTTGAAAGAATGAGTAAGCTTTTATTGATAGACGGAAACAGTATTCTAAACAGAGCATTTTACGGACTTCCGGATTTAACTACAAGTGACGGAAGACATACCAATGCCGTGCTTGGATTTTTAAATATAATATTAAAGGTAATTGATGAGGAAAAAGCTACACATGTTTGTGTAGCCTTTGACTTAAAGGAACCTACCTTCAGACATAAGATGTTTTCCGAATATAAGGGTACAAGACATCCGATGCCGGATGAATTAAGAGAGCAGCTTCCGCTTATAAAAGAGGTTCTAAAAAGCATGAATATCTTTACTATATCCAAAGCGGGATATGAGGCGGATGATATTCTTGGAACGCTTTCACGGGTTGGTGAAAAAAGCGGATATGAGGTTACTGTTTTATCCGGTGACAGGGATTTACTTCAGCTTGCAACAGATAAGATTTTGATAAAGATTCCAAAGACAAAGGGCGGAAAGACGGAAATATTTAATTATTATGATAAGGATGTTATTAATGAATACGGTGTGACTCCCCTTGTCTTTATTGATATGAAGGGACTTATGGGAGATACATCGGATAACATTCCGGGAGTTCCGGGTGTAGGACCTAAGTCAGCAGAAAAGCTTTTGGCAGATTATGGCTCTATGGATGGTGTTTATGAGCATATTGATGAACTTAAAAAAAGTAAGATGAAGGATAATCTTATAGAGTTTAAGGAGCAGGCTTATTTATCAAAGGAGCTTGCTACAATTAAGCTTGATGTAAAACTTGATGCGAATATTGATGATATGGTTTTTGAGGATGCGTTCAACACTGAATCCTATAAGCTGTTCAGTGACCTTGAATTTAAGAGTCTCCTAACGAGATTTGATGAAAGTAAAAAGACTGTTAAGAGCTTTCATTTCGATATTAAATTTATATCAGAAAAAAAGGAGCTTGATGAGCTTTTTAAAGAAAGCTTTGTGTCATTTGGATTTGCTTATATTGAAAATAGCTCGGAGCTTTTGTGCGCAAGCCTTACATTTAATGAAAAAGTTGCTTACATTATAAGATTGAACGGGGATATTTCTTCGGAGCTTTTAAATGATTATATCATCAGCATAATAAAGGACAATAAAAGAATTTGTTCCCTTGACATTAAGAAGGAGCTTAGGTATGTTGCTCTTGATTATAAAGAAGATATTTTTGACTGTGGAATAGGAGCCTATCTTATCAATCCCCTTAAGGATGAATATGACTATGATGATATTGCAAGAGAATATCTTGGTCAGACACTTCTTTCTAAAAAAGAGCTTTTGGGCAAAAATGAGATTAACATTTTCACTTTGGAGGATGAAAATATCTCAAAATATATTGCTTATCAGTCAATAGTTCCTTTTATGGCTTCGGACAAAATAATTGAGAAGCTTAAGAGTATGGATATGTATAGGCTTTATACTGATATAGAGCTCCCATGTACTTTTTCACTTTATGAGATGGAAAAGAACGGAATAAAGGTTGATGGTAAGGCACTTAATGATTTTGGTGTAAAGCTTAGGGAAAACATAGAAAGGCTGACCGGTGAAATATATGAGCTTGCAGGTAAAGAATTTAATATAAATTCCACAAAGCAGTTAGGAGAAATATTATTTGAAGATTTGGGGCTTAAGTCAGGAAAGAAAACAAAAACCGGTTATTCAACAAGCGTTGAAGTGCTTGAAAAGATAAAGAATGAGCATGAAATTATTCCTAAAATTCTTGATTATCGACAGCTTACAAAGCTTAACTCGACATATGTTGAAGGCTTGTCCGCTTTTATAAGGTCGGATGGCAGAATACACGGCAGGTTTAATCAGACCGTTACAGCAACCGGAAGAATAAGCTCAACTGAGCCAAACCTTCAAAATATCCCGACGAGATTACCGCTTGGCAGAGAAATAAGAAAAGTATTTATACCTGAGGATGGCTTTTCTTTTCTTGATGCAGACTATTCGCAGATTGAACTCAGAGTTCTTGCTCATATGTCGGGGGATGAGGCTCTTATAAAGGCCTACAAAAAGGATACAGATATACACACGGTTACGGCATCTGAGGTTTTTGGCGTGCCTCTTGATAAGGTTGATAGCCTTATGAGAAGAAAGGCAAAGGCTGTTAATTTTGGAATAGTATATGGAATCAGTTCATTTGGTCTTGGACAGGATCTTGATATATCCAGAAAAGAAGCAGAGGGTTATATCAATAAATATTTTGATACCTATAAAAATGTAAAGCAGTATCTGGATGATGTGGTTGACTTTGCAAAGAATAATGGTTATTCCGTTACAATGTTTAACAGAAGAAGACCGATTCCCGAGCTTAAATCCTCTAACTTTATGACAAGAAGCTTTGGGGAACGATGTGCCATGAATTCACCTATTCAGGGAACGGCAGCCGATATAATTAAAATTGCAATGATTAATGTGTATACAGAATTAAAGAAAAGAAATTTAAAATCAAGGCTTATTCTGCAGGTACATGATGAGCTTTTGATTGAAGCAAAGGAGGAAGAGCTCGAAGAAGTAAAGGAGCTTTTAAAGGATAATATGATGAAGGCTGCTAAGCTGAGCGTTCCTCTTATAGTAGATATGCATGATGGAAAAAGCTGGTATGATGCAAAGTAATAAAAAGTAATTATCAGAGGTATATATGAAAATACTCGGAATAACCGGAGGAGTTGGCTCAGGAAAAAGTCGTATATTATATGACTTAAAAAAGAATTATGATGCATATATTATTGAAGCGGATACTCTTGCACATAAGCTCATGCTTCCCGGTAATACTATATATAATGAAATAGTAAAGGAATTTGGCACGGATATCTTGTCTGATGAAAAGCCTTATCCAATTGACAGAAAGAAGCTTGGTGAAGTTGTGTTTAACGACAGCAAAAGACTTGCCGTTTTGAATAATATTTCACATCCGCTTGTAAAAGAAGAAATATTAAGACAAATTGAACAAAAGAAAAATGAAGGGACAACTGACTTGTTTGTAATAGAAGCTGCATTATTGATAGAAGACGGTTATCTTGATATTTGTGATGAAATTTGGTACATATGGGTTTCAAAAGAAGAAAGAATAAAACGTCTTATGAAGCAGAGGGGATATTCGAGGGAAAAATGTATTTCTATTTTTGACAGTCAAAAGCCGGATGAGTATTACAAAAAATATACAAATTACACCATAAATAATGAAAAAAGTTATGAAAATTCATCAAAACAACTAAAAGCAAGGTTGAATAAGTTTCTTAAGAATGGTATACTATGACGTGTGAGGTTATTTTTATGCTTATTAACTAACCGGCAGGAGGAAAAACATGGCTGCAATAACAAAATATCCGGAACCGCTTATATTTGGATTAGATATCGGCACAAGAAGTATAGTCGGAACAGTTGGCTATAAGGAAGCAGAAAAATTTAATGTTGTGGCTATGTCTGTCAAATTTCATGATTCAAGGTCCATGATTGATGGACAAATTCATGATATCAATAAAGTAAGTGAAGATATAATATATGTCAAAAATGAATTGGAAAAGCAGCTCGGAGGCAGAAAGCTTCATGATGTATGTATAGCTGCTGCCGGTCGTGTACTTAAAACCGCTGTCGGACATGGCGATTATGAATTTGATGAAAATACTGAAATTACACAGGAATATATACATTCCATTGATTTAATCGGTGTTGAAAAGGCTCATGATATAATTCTTAAGGAGCTTCACGAAAACAGTGAGGAAACAAAATACTATTGTGTCGGATATACAGCTATAAAATATTATTTGAATGATTATGAGATTTTAAATCTGGAAGGACACAGGGGAACTAAAATCGGTGCGGATATACTTGCAACCTTTCTTCCTGAGGAGGTTGTCAGCAGTCTTTATACTGCTGTTGAAAAGGCGGATTTATATGTTTCTAATCTGACACTTGAGCCTATCGCTGCTATAAATGTTGCAATACCCGAGAATTTTAGATTGCTTAATATAGCTCTTTTGGATGTCGGTGCAGGTACATCTGATATATGTATAACGAGAGACGGAAGCATAATAGGATACGGTATGATTCCTTCGGCAGGAGATGAGCTTACCGAAACATTGATAAAAAAATATCTTATAGATTTTGATACTGCAGAAAAGCTCAAGATGGCAAGCTCAAAGAAAAAAACTGTTATGTATAAGGATATAATGGGTATATCGCATAAGATTGCGCCGGAAGAAATCATAAAAACACTTGCTTCTGTTAAGGACGATATAACTAAAAAAATTGCTGATAAAATTATAGAGTTAAATGGTGGAATACCTGTAAGTGCCGTATTTGTTGTAGGTGGAGGCGGAAAGCTCTTTGGTTTTACGGAGGTTCTTGCTCGTATGCTTAAACTTCCTGAAGAAAGAGTTGCACTTCGTGGACAGGAGGTTATGCAAAATATAAACTTCCTTGTTGAAGACGTTAAAAAGGACCCTCTATATGTAACTCCAATTGGTATATGTCTTAACTATTTTGATCAAAAAAATAATTTTATATTCGTTACAGTCAACGGTGACAGAGTAAAGCTTTATAATAATGACAAGCTAACAATATTTGATGCCGCAGTTCAGTACGGACTTCCAAATGAGCATATTTTCCCTAAAAGAGGTAAGGATTTAAACTTTAAAATTAACGGAAAAAATCGTATTGTAAGAGGATATAACGGCGAAGCGGCAGTAATCAAGAGAAATGATAATATTGTTGGCATGAATGCACTCATTGAAGCCAATGATAAAATAGATATTGTAAAATCCACTGCGGGTGAGCCTGCCACGGCAGTTCTCGGTTCTCTTCCTGAATATGCAGGAACGCTTGATTTTATGGTAAACGACACAAAAATTACCTGTCCGAAGTTTGCTGTAGTAAACGGTATACCGGAGACAGAATCCTACGAGATAAAAGACGGCGATGAGATAGAAATGCAGAATTACTATCTCTTAGGGCAGCTTCTTACCTTTATGGATGTAAATCCGGAAAGTAAGATTTATATAAATAATAAAGAAGCGGCTTTGGATGATAAGGTATACGAAAACTTTGTTGTTTCATGGAGTGATGAAGTGAATTTTGATGATCTTCCTGAGGCGACAGAGGAGGACAAGGAAAAAATCAAAGAAAAGCTGAAAGAAAAAGATGTGGCTTCCGATAATGAAGCGGTTGATGAAATAGCTGTGGATGGGGATGTGTTACAGACTATAAACGTGATTATAAACGGAAAGCCTTATACTTTATCGGGAAAGAATGAATATAGATTTGTTGATGCATTGGATGCCTGTGCCTTTGATATGTCTTCCATGAAAGGAAGCAGATTGGAAACAAAGGTTGACGGTATTCATGCAGAGTTTATAGATTTAATAAATAATGGCTCAAATATTGAAATTTATTGGGAGAAGTAAGTTTTATGGAAAAGGCTAAAAGTCATGAAGCAGATGAATTGTTTGAGACTAATGACGGTTCAGTAAATTCATTTGAAAAAATGAATAATTCAATTAAATATAATCCCCTGTTTCATAGAATAATTTATCTTGCCAATGTTGTTATAGCATTGATTGTTTATCTTGCAAAGCTATCAAACAGCAGTAAAGATCCAAAGCTCAATGCTTTGCAGGTTTTTATAATATTGACTGTATTTTTTGTTATTGATATTTTATTATATAAAGTGGATTATTTTATATCACCTAAGTTCTTCTTGGGGTTTCGGATTATTGAAATAGCGGTATTTGAGGTTATTGTTGCATTAATACCCAATCTTATGATAATTATGGTTACACTTTGCATATTAATTACCATTTTTTCAATAGAGTTTCTTTTGTATAATACGGATTTTGTTAAGGATGAAATATTTATAAGACGTATAATTATAATCGTTATTTATGTTGCATCAACCATAACCGGTATTAAATTCAGAACAGAAACAGAGATGATTTGCTTCTTTTTGACTCAGACAGTTATGTTGTTTGCGGCATATACCATAGTTGATATGGTTATATCCATAAACGAAAAAAATGAAAATAAAATTTTTAAGCTTACACTTGAGGTTACCGATATTCAGGATGCAAATGAAAAGCTTATAGAATATCAGGAAAAAATAGAATCGACAAACGAACAGATTAATTATCAGCGTATTGAAATGCAAAGAACTAACAAGGAACTGGCTCAGGTAAATAAAGAAACCGAGGCACAGACCAAGGTTATGAGTTTCATGGCTTCAACCTTTGACATTTCAAAATGTATAGATGTGCTGACTGAATCGATAATGGAAACCAAAGTTCCAAAGCTTTGTGCCATTTATACCGTACCGGATGAATATATTAATAAACGTGGGAATTTTACAATAAAAACCAATTACACCTCAGTTGAAAGAAGACTCAGAAAAGATATTGAAAGTATATATCAGGATTTTAAGTCATCAGCACATGAATCCAAAATTTATACGGAAACGGAATTAAACAGATTTAAATTCATTGGAGAAGCAAATATAAATGCTGTTGCAATTCTTCCGCTCATAGAAGGAAAAGACCTTTACGGAATAATGCTTGTTGCATCAGATTTACCTCATTTTTTTGAGAAAGGATTAAATTATTATGAAGCAAGCGTTGCAGAGTTTAATATTTCCGTTAAGAATTCGAAGCTTTATCTGATGATGCAGGATATGGCACACAAGGATGGTCTTACGGGCATAAATAACAGAATGTATTTTATGCAGCTTTTTGATGCGGCAGTGAAAAAAACTAAGAGAAAAAAGAGCAGCCTTTCAGTTGCACTATATGATATAGACAAATTCAAAACCGTAAATGATACTTACGGACATTTGGCAGGCGATGCTGTTATAAAAACAGTTGCAACCATAGGTAATAGATATGCTGAAGAAAACGGCGGCTTTGTAGGCAGATACGGAGGAGAGGAATTTCTTATTGTTCTTCCGGATAAATCCGAAAAGGAAGCATTACCTATTTTGGAAGCTATGCATGAAGAAATTAAAAACACTGTTGTCAAACATGAGGAGGATGTTATTAAGGTTAATGTTTGTATTGGTCTTACATCATATCCGAATATCTGTATTGATCCTAATATGCTTATTAACAGGGCAGACATGGCTATGTATTACGGAAAAGAACACGGAAGAGGACGACTGGTTGTTGACGATTTGGATTTGATTAAAGAATAACGTAACATTTACATTATAATTAAAAGGTTAAAGGAGAAGAAAAGTGGGATTTATTGATAGCATTAAACAACGAGCAAAAGCTGATAAAAAAACAATAGTTCTGCCTGAAACAGCTGATATGAGAACCTTGCAGGCTGCACATAAGATATTGGAAGAGGATATTGCAAACATAATTCTTATTGGTGACAAAACTGATATAACAAAGAGGGCGAGCTTAAATGAACTGGATTTAAAAAAGGCTAAATTTGTAGATCCGTATGATTGTCCAAAGCTTAATGATTATGTTGCACTTTTAGTTGAAATTCGAAAGAAAAAGGGTATCACTCCTGAGGAAGCCAAGGAATTATTGCTCACAAATCTTTTATATTTTGGATGTATAATGGTTAAGGCGGGAGATGCTGACGGAATGGTAGCAGGTGCTGTAAATTCATCTGCAAATGTTCTTCGTGCAGCTTTACAGATACTTAAAACTGCACCGGATACAAAGCTTGTTTCAGCTTTTTTCCTTGTAGTAGTACCGAATTGTGATATGGGCGCAAATGGTACATTTATCTTCTCTGATGCGGGACTTAATCAGTTTCCTAATGCTGAGGAGCTTGCAGCTATTGCGGAAAGCTCTGCAAAATCCTTTAAGCTTCTTGTAAATGAAGAGCCTATTGTTGCTATGCTTTCTCATTCAACAAAGGGAAGTGCAAAGCATCCTAATGTTGATAAGGTTGTAGAGGCAACAAAAATTGTAAACAGAGAATGTCCTGATCTTAAATGTGACGGAGAGCTTCAATCAGATGCCGCCATAGTTCCGGAGGTTGCTGCATCAAAGGCTCCCGGAAGTACGGTAGCGGGAAAAGCAAACGTACTTATCTTTCCGGATTTGGATGCCGGAAACATAGGCTATAAGCTGGTTCAAAGACTTGCAAAGGCAGATGCTTACGGACCTATAACACAGGGAATTGCAAAGCCTGTAAACGATTTATCAAGAGGGTGTTCGGCTGATGATATAGTTGGTGTTGTTGCCATAACAGCCGTTCAGGCACAGGCTATGGATTAATAAATACATATTAGTAAGGAGACTTATTTAAAATGAAGGTTTTAGTTATCAACTGCGGAAGCTCTTCTCTTAAATATCAGCTCATTGATTCCGAGACTGAGAAGATGCTTGCAAAAGGAAATTGTGAAAGGATAAAGATAGACGGTTCGTTTATAACTCATCAGACTACCGGAAAGGATAAGGTGGTATTTGAAGCGCCGATGCCTGATCACAGTGCCGCTGTTAAGCTTGTTATTGAAAAGCTTACAGATAAAGAGATTGGTGCTATAAATGATTTATCGGAAATTGGTGCGATAGGACATCGTGTAGTGCATGGAGGAGAAAGGTTTGCCGGCTCAGCGTTGATTGATGATTCTGTAATTAATGCCATAGAAGAATGTTCAGAGCTTGCTCCTTTACATAATCCTGCAAATCTCATAGGAATAAGAGCCTGTAAGGAGCTTATGCCTGATGTACCGCAGGTAGCTGTTTTTGATACTGCTTTCCACCAGACTATGCCGGATTTTGCATATATTTACGGAATCCCATATGAGTATTATGAGAAATATAAGGTCAGAAGATATGGTTTTCATGGTACAAGCCACAGCTTTGTATCTAAAAGAACCTCTGAATTGCTTGGTAAGGATATAAAGGATACTAAGATAATTGTATGTCATCTCGGCGGAGGCGCAAGCATATGTGCTGTTGATGGTGGCAAATCGATAGATACTACAATGGGATTTACTCCGCTCGAGGGTATCACGATGGGTACCAGAAGCGGTAATATCGATCCTGCAATTATAGAGTTTATAGCAAATAAAGAAAATAAAACAATTAAAGAGGTTATAAATATACTCAATAAGGAATCCGGGGTATATGGTATTTCAGGTAAGTCCAGTGATTTCAGAGACTTAGATGAAGGAATAGTTGCAGGAGATAAAAGATGTGAGATAGCAATGAATGTATTCTGCTATCAGGCAGCGAAGTTTATCGGCGGATATGTAGCTGCTATGAACGGAGTTGATGCAATTGTATTTACTGCAGGTGTAGGAGAAAATAATAAAACTGCAAGAACAAGAATATGTCAAAGACTTGGTTTCCTCGGAATAGAGCTGGATGATAAATCTAACAGCCTGCGTGGCGAAGAGGTACGTATCTCTACTGATGAATCAAGAGTTCCTGTATATGTAGTTCCAACCAATGAAGAACTTGCAATCGCAAGAGAAACGGTTGCATTGATATAATTATTTGAAGTGTCTTGAAAAAATATGACAAAAAATTAAAATTTTTGTTGACATTGAAATACAAAGTTTGTATAATAGCCTAAGTGTGATTTTTAAAGGGAGGTGTAAGACCGTGGGAGCTATATGTCCTAAGAATAAAACTTCAAAAGCAAGAAGAGACAAGCGTAGAGCTAACTGGAAGATGAGTGTTCCTGGATTAGTTAAGTGCAGCAAGTGTGGAGAGCTTATGATGCCACACAGAGTATGCAAGGCTTGTGGTTCATATAATAAAAAGGAAATTGTTAAAGTTGGTTAATCTTTTATTAGATTAATTTAAAGAGAGTGATGGAAAAGAGGCATTGATTTAATCAATGTCTCTTTTTGCGATTATTTATTATGTTTTAATTTTAGGACAAGCGGCTGCTTAAATTGTTGACTAATTTTGTGCAAAAGGCTATAATATCTTGGTATGTTTATGTTTTGAAACAGGCAGTTTTATATGAAAGTATATTATGAGGTGATTTTAAAATGGATAGAATGAAAATTACTATAGACACTCTTGGTGGTGATAACGGAAGTGAGCCTATGGTTATGGGTGTATCCGAAGCCTTAAAGCTTTATGATGATTTCGATATTATTTTAGTCGGTAAAGAAAAGGAGCTTAATCCTTTAATTGATAAATATGAATGCGATAAGGAAAGAGTATCGGTAATTGATGCTAAAGATGTGATTACCTGTCACGATGCGCCTGTTGATGCAATAAGAAGAAAAAAGGAATCTTCACTTGTACTTGCACTTAATACTGTAAAGGACGGTTCCTCACAGTGTTGTATCTCGGCGGGAAATTCCGGTGCAATTCTCGCAGGAGGACAGTTTATAGTCGGACGAGCAAAAGGTGTAAGAAGAACACCGCTTGCACCGCTTATTCCTACCAAAAAAAAGGATGCACTTCTGATAGACTGCGGTGCAAATGTTGATGCAAAGCCCGAAGTTTTGGTTCAGTTTGCCAAAATGGGTTCAATATATATGGAAAGTATAGTTGGAGTAAAAAATCCGAGAGTAGCAATAATTAATATTGGAGCAGAGGATGAAAAAGGTAATGCACTTGTTAAGGAAACAATACCTTTGCTTAGAGAATGTAAGGATATTAATTTCATAGGAAGTATAGAAGCAAGAGATATACCTGAGGGAAAGGCGGACGTGCTTGTATGCGAGGCATTTACAGGTAATTGCCTGCTTAAGTTTTTTGAGGGTGTCGGTTCTATGTTTATGAGTGAAATCAAATCAACTCTTATGACTAATTTTAAGACTAAAATCGGAACACTTTTAATTAAAAAGACTATGAAGCAGCGTTTCCAGAGGTTTGCTGCAAATGATAAGGGCGGTGCACCACTTCTCGGACTTAAAGGCCTGGTTGTGAAAATTCATGGTAATTCAAAGAATACAGAGGTTAGAACTGCCATAGAGCAGTGCAGAAATTTTATCAAAAATGATGTAAGTGGCAAGATAGTTGCAGCATTTGAAGGAAGTAACGAAGAAGCATAGGCTTTATACTGCGATGAAAATTGCGATTATTATGTAAAATGGTATGATATTTATGCAAAACTATGATGAATTAGAAATGAAAATTGAATATACATTTAAAGATAAGTCTCGTCTTGAAACGGCCTTTACACATAAATCATATGCCAATGAGTTGATGATAAAAGGCAGAGAATCATATGAAAGATATGAATTTCTTGGTGATGCGATTCTTGAATACCTTGTAAGTAAGTTCCTTTTTGAAGAATATAAGGATATGTCAGAGGGTGACCTGACAAAGCTTAGGGCAAGTCTGGTATGTGAATTTACATTGTCAAAGATATCAAGAGAGCTTAGGCTTGGTTCATACGGTTATTTCAGTAAAGGTGAAAAGCTTACGGGAGGTATAAACAGAGATTCCATACTCTGTGATATGTTTGAATCACTCCTTGGTGCAATATATCTTGACGGCGGAATTGATGAAGCTGATAAATATGTAAAAAAGTTTTTGCTTACGGATATTGAACATAAAAAGCTTTTTTATGATTCAAAGACTAAGCTTCAGGAATATGCACAAAAAATCAGCAAGACCATATCATATAATCTTCTTGATGAGGATGGACCCGAGCATAACAAAACCTTCCATGTCAATGTTTGCTTAGGAGATAAAATTATTGCGGAAGGTAAAGGACATTCGAGAAAGACAGCCGAGCAGACAGCTGCATTTAATGCGCTTAAAATGCTTCAGGATGATAATAAATTATAAATTACAAAGGCTTTATATTTAAAGCTTTAGGACGGTTAGGTATATATATGTATTTAAAGAGTATTGAGGTATATGGATTTAAATCCTTTGCCAATAAAATTTTATTTAAATTTAATAATGGAATTACAGGTATAGTTGGACCAAACGGCTCAGGAAAGAGTAATGTTGCTGATGCCGTAAGATGGGTGTTGGGAGAGCAAAGTGCCAAGCAGCTTCGTGGTGCCAAGATGGAGGATGTTATATTTTCGGGTACTGAATTAAGAAAGCCACAGGGCTCTGCCTATGTTGCTATTACTCTTGATAACAGCGACCATAGCCTGCCCATTGATTTTAATGAGGTTACTGTTGCAAGACGAGTATATCGTTCGGGAGAGAGTGAATACCTTATAAATGGTGTAGTAAGTCGTTTAAAGGATGTTAATTCACTTTTCTTTGATACAGGTATAGGTAAAGAGGGATATTCTATAATCGGACAGGGTCAGATTGAAAGAATCTTAAGTGGTAAGCCGGAGGAAAGACGAGAGCTTTTCGATGAAGCTGCCGGAATTGTTAAGTATAAAAAGAATAAGCTCGCTACCGAAAAATCTCTTGAAAACGAAAGGGATAATCTGTCCAGAGTAAATGATATTTTATCAGAGCTGGAAAAACAGGTGGGTCCGCTTAAGTCACAATCAGAAACCGCAAGACGTTTTCTTATATATAAGGATGAGTTGAAAAAGCTTGATATCAATGCCTTTCTTTTGGATGTTGAAAGTACAAGAGAACAGATGTCCGAATATGAAAAAAATCTTAATATCGTCGAAGAGGATGCCATAAGATTAAGGGAAGAATTTGACAAGGCAAAAGAAGAATATGACAGAATAGAAAATGAGCTTTCAGGCTTTAATGAGGCTATTGATGAAACTAAAAATGAAATTCATGAAAAGAAACTTTCAAATCAAAAGTACGAGGGTGAGATAAAGCTTTTAAATCAGCAGATTGAATCCTATAAAGCGGGTAAGACGGATGTTATCTCGCAGATCGAGAAGGGTAATGCTGATATAGAAAAGTATAAAAAGGAGCTATCTGCTCTTTATGAGCAAAAAAGCGAGCTGGATGAAAAGCTTGACAGCTCGGATGACGTTCTGGATGAGGCAAATAATTTCTATGAAAAATTAAAGAAGAATATATTTGATAAAGAACAGGAAATAGAAGATGCAAAGAGCGATATAATTGAATATTTAAATGAAGGCGGTACTCTTAAAGCAAAGGTCGGACGTTATGATACTATGCTTGAAAATATTAATCTTAGAAAGAGTGAGCTTAATCATAGGTTCCTGGAGCAAAAGAGTGAGGAAGAAAAATATAAGCTTGAGAAGGATAATCTTACCAATAGTCTTTCTTCTATGGAGGAGGAATTAAATACTCAAAATCAACTTTTAAACAGGGCTGTAGCTGACCTTGAGGAAAATGCGAATAACTCCTTAAAGCTTTCAGGCGAGATAAAGCAGTACAATAATCAGATTGTTGCACTTGATTCAAAAAAGGAGGCTTTAAGAAATCTTACCGAAAGGTATGACGGATATGGTAACAGCATAAGAAGGGTTATGGAGCAAAAGCAAAACAATCCAAAGATTATAGGTGTTGTTGCGGATATTATAGAAGTTGATAAAAAATATGAAACTGCTATAGAAACAGCTCTTGGCGGAAGTATCCAGAATATTGTAACAGAGGATGATACAACTGCAAAGAGAATGATTGAATATTTGAAGACCAATAAATTCGGACGTGCCACATTTTTACCTATTAATTCAATAGTTGAAAGAGGCGGCATTAATACTGATGTAAAAAATGAAAAGGGATTTATCGGTACTGCAGCTTCACTTGTAAAATGTGACAGTAGATTTAATGTAATAATCAATCATTTACTCGGAAGAATTATCGTTGTTGATAATATAGATAATGCCATAAGTATAGGACGTAAGTTTAAACAGAGCCTTAGAATTGTTACTCTTGACGGAGAGCTTATCAATCCCGGTGGAGCCATGACCGGTGGTGCTTTCAAGAATTCTTCAAATCTTCTCGGAAGAAAACGAGAGCTTGATGAGATTACTGAAGAGATAGAAAAGCTTAAAAAGCTTCATAATGAGTCAGAGGAAGAGGTTGCAAAGCTTACAACGTTGCGTGATGAGTTAGTTAAGAAAAAGGACGAAATTACTGAAAATATACAAAATATAAACATCCGTAAAAACACCTTTGAACTTAATTTGCAACAGACAGAAGAGAGGCTCAGTGAAATTGCAAAAGCCTTTTCGGGTATCAGCAGAGAAAATAATGACCTTTCAAATCAGATAAATGAGATAAATGCAAACAAGGAGGAGCTCTATAACAGTAATCATGAACAGGAAAAGGCTGTTAAGGAGCTTGAATCAAAGATTGAAAGGCTTGAGAAGGAGCTTATTGGCGATAAGGAAAACCTTGAAAAATCACAAGAAAAAATTAATAAGCTTAATCTTGATTTTAATACCGTAAAGCAACAGTATGATTTTGTGCTTCAAAATGTTACAAGAGCTAAATCGGCACAAAATGAAGCCAAGAAAAATGTTGATGAATTAAATACAAAGCTTAATTCAAACGAAACAGAAATTGTAACTCTTACGGAAAAAATTGAAGAAACAAAGAAAATTCTTGAAGAAAATATCAGAATAATCGGTATTAAGGAACAAAAGCTTGTTGAGTATAATGAAAAAAGAAATGCTTTAAATGAAAGCCATAAGGACTTCTTTAACAAAAGAGAAGCTCTTTCAGAACAGATAAACGGATTGGACAAGTCTGCATTTAAGATTAATACTTCTATCGAAAAGCTTTCTGAACAAAGCGAGAATCTTAATAATTATATGTGGGAGGAATACGAGCTTACATATAATTCGGCTGCAGAGTTTAAAGATGATAAATTTACTGATGTTAAGGAATTAAAAAGAGAAATTTCTGCTATTAAAAACAAAATAAAGGAGCTTGGACCTGTAAATGTCAATGCGATTGAGGACTATAAGTCGGTTTCTGAAAGATATGAATTTTTAAAGACACAGCATGATGACATAGTAAAGGCAGAGGCTAACCTTGTACAGATTATAGATGGGCTTGACAGAGCTATGAAGGAGCAGTTCGCAGAGAAGTTCAAGGATATAAGAGTTATGTTTGCTTCTGTATTTAAGGAGCTTTTCGGTGGCGGTAAGGCGGACCTTGAATTAGTTGACGAGGAGGATCTGCTTGAGACAGGCATTAAGATTATAGCACAGCCTCCGGGAAAGAAGCTCCAGAATATGATGCAGTTATCCGGTGGTGAGAAGTCTCTTACTGCGATTGCATTGCTTTTTGCAATTCAGAGTCTTAAGCCGTCACCTTTCTGTCTTTTGGATGAGATTGAGGCTGCACTTGATGACTCAAATGTCAAGAGATTTGCAAAATACTTGAATAAGCTTACTAAGGATACTCAGTTTATTGTAATAACTCATAGAAAGGGAACAATGGAGGCGGCAGATATTCTCTATGGTATAACCATGCAGGAGAAGGGTGTGTCTACGCTTGTTTCTGTCAATATGATTGAAAGTGAACTTGATGATTAAATGGTTATTGCTATAGGTTGTGAGATGACCTTGTACCTGTGATAATTCATCGCAGGCACGCTCTCGCTACCCTCACACGTAGCGGTTCTAAGCTCGTAAATACCACGCTAAGAACCGACGTGTTCAGAGTACCTGCTTATGAATCATCACAGGCACAAGGTCATCGCCAAAGATTGTTTAAAAACATATTTTATATGGAGATGTTATGGTTGGAAATTTCAAGCTAAAAGGAAATGTGCAGGGAGCTATAAGGTCAGATGAAGATTTTGAAATGTAAATATAAAATGCATAAGTTGGGAGGGGTTGTATGTTTGGTTTTGGTAAGAAGAAAAAGGAAGAAGAAAACATCGCAAGCGATTATGATTTATTGAACAGTAATGATGATTTAGTTGAAGATAGCTCGGAGGAGTTTCAGCCTGATAATTTAGATGTGTCATTTCCTCAGGATGAGGTTTCGGCAACAGAGAATAATGCTGATATAGAGCCGGTCGAAGAATTTGAAAATCAGGAAGATGATATCGACGAGCCTGAAAAGAAGAAAGGTTTCTTCACAAGGCTTAAAGAGGGATTAACCAAGTCGAGAAATAATTTTGCCGAGAGCTTTGCTAATCTTTTCAAGGCTAACGAGATTGATGATGATTTCTATGATGAGCTTGAGGAAACTCTTGTTATGGCAGATCTTGGAGTTGAGACCACTGAGAGAATAATTGATGATTTAAAGATTAAGGTCAAGGAGCAGAAGATAAAAGAAGCTGAGGCTTGTAAACAGCTAATAGTAAATATAATAAGAGACCAGATGTCTGTTGATGATAATGCCTATGATTTTGAAGATAAAAAGACAGTTGTGCTTGTAATAGGTGTAAATGGTGTCGGTAAGACTACTTCTATAGGTAAGCTTGCGGCGCAGTATAAGAAGCGTGGCAAGAAGGTACTTATGGCTGCGGCTGATACCTTCAGAGCTGCAGCGATAGACCAGCTTAAGACCTGGTCGAATCGCGCAGGTGTTGATATAATAGCACAGGGAGAGGGTGCCGATCCGTCAGCTGTCGTATATGATGCGGTATCGGCGGCAAATTCAAGGAATACAGATATATTACTTATTGATACAGCGGGAAGACTTCACAATAAGAAAAACCTTATGGACGAGCTTGCCAAGATGAGAAGGGTTATATCCAGAGAATATCCTGAGGCAAATGTTGAGTCGCTTATAGTGCTTGACGGTACCACAGGTCAGAATGCCTTAGAGCAGGCAAGACAGTTTAGCTCTGTTACTGAGATAAACGGTATAATAATTACCAAGCTTGACGGTACAGCCAAGGGCGGTATAGCCATAGCTATTCAGTCTGAGCTTAATGTACCGGTTAAGTACATAGGTATAGGTGAGAAGATTGATGACTTACAGAGGTTTAATCCTACAGATTATGTTAATGCTTTGTTTGCAGACTTCGATGTTAAGTCAGACATTGAAATTATAGTTGATAATGATATAGAAAAAATTGAGAATGATGATGACCTTTTTGATGTATAGCGAGGAAAGCGGGCGTCGTGCTTGCACGAACGCACATTTGACGAGCTAAGGACATTGAGCCGATAGGCGAAATGATGTATAGCGAGGAAAGCGGGCGTCGTGCTTGCACGAACGCACATTTGACGAGCTAAGGCCATTGAGCCGATAGGCGAAATGATGTATAGCGAGGAAAGCTGGCGTCGTGCTTGCAGAGCTAAGGCCATTGAGCTGATAAGCGAAATGATGTATAAGGAGATGAAAATAAATGACACTTGATAAATTCGAAAAAGCATATGAGATAGTAAGCAAGGTGGTTCATCCGACACCACTTATAGAAAGTGAATTTTTTTCACAGCAATGTGGTAATAAGGTTTATCTTAAGCCTGAGAATATGCAGCTTACAGGCGCATATAAGATAAGAGGTGCTTATTATAAGATAAGCACACTTACGGATGAAGAAAGAGAAAGAGGACTTATAACTGCATCAGCAGGCAATCATGCACAGGGTGTTGCCTATGCTGCCAAGGCTTATGGTGTAAAGGCTACGATTGTTATGCCTACTACAACACCGTTAATCAAGGTAAACAGAACCAAGTCATACGGGGCGGATGTTGTGCTTTATGGTGAGGTATATGACGAATCCTGTCAATATGCTTTAAAATTGGCAGAAGAAAAAGGATATACCTTTGTACATCCATTTGATGATCTGGATGTTGCTACAGGTCAGAGTACGGTGGCTATGGAGATTATAAAAGAACTTCCTTTTGCTGATATAATACTTGTGCCTGTAGGCGGAGGCGGACTTGCTACAGGTGTATCAACGCTTGCCAAGACACTTAATCCTAATATCAAGGTAATCGGTGTTGAGCCGCAGGGGGCAGCCTGTCTTAAAGTGTCATTGATAAATAATGAGGTAACAACACTTGATGTGGTTGATACTATAGCAGACGGTACGGCAGTTAAAACTCCGGGTACGAAGATATTCCCGTATCTTAAGGAAAATCTTGATGATATAATAACCGTCGAGGACAGTGAGCTTATAGTTGCCTTCCTTGATATGCTTGAGAATCACAAGATGCTTGTTGAGAACAGCGGACTTCTTACCGTAGCTGCACTTAAACACCTTGAACCTAAGGGACAAAAGGTCGTAAGCATATTAAGCGGTGGAAATATGGACGTCATAACATTTTCATCCGTTGTACAGCATGGACTTATTGCAAGAAGCAGAATATTCAATGTATCTGTTCTTCTTCCTGATAAGCCGGGTGAGCTTCAAAATGTGGCAGGTGTTATAGCGGATTTAAAAGGAAATATTATAAAGCTTGAGCATAACCAATTTGTAACAATTAATCGTAATTCTGCTGTTGAGCTTGTCATAACTATCGAAGCGTTTGGACCTGAGCATAAGGAACAGATTCTTAACGAGCTAAATGACAGGGGATACAGACCGATTGAAAAGAAACCAAAGGCGATATTCTGATGATTAAAATTGCAGTTGATGTAGGAACAACCAATATTGATATGGCTTTTTATGATATGGATAAGGATATTATCATTTCCGAGAAAAGCTTTCATAACAGACAATCACTTTATGGTCGTGATGTGATTAACAGAATCAATACGGTTAAAAGAGATAAGTCTTTTATTGCTAAGCTTAAAGCACTTGTCACATCGGATATCATCGCTGAAGCGGATATTGAAATTAGCAAAGATAGATTTAAATATAGCGATATAAATGAAGTATGCTTATCCGGTAATACAACCATGATAAGCATATTGCTTGATTATGATATAAGTAATATGGGTGAAAGTCCTTATCCGACTAAACTAAAAAAATCGGTTGTGAAAAGTTCATATGAGATTTTTGGAAAAGATGTGCCTTTTGATTGTGATGTTATTTTAACAGGATGCGCAAGCGCTTTTATCGGCGGAGATATTTTGTCGGGCTATAATTATCTTAATTTAGATAACAGTCATAACTTTCTTTTTATAGACCTTGGTACAAACGGTGAGATGATATTAAATAATAAAGGCATATTGCATGCGGCTTCAGCAGCTTGCGGACCTGCCTTTGAAGCAAGTCTTAAAAGACAAAATGTATATGGTTCGACTGCTTTGGATGCCGTTTCACTATTGCTTGCTACAGGTAAATTATCCTATGGTGGTATTTTAAAGGATGAATATATAGAAAAGGGAGTCAATATAAACAATATTCACATTACACAGGACATCATAAGAGAAATACTTCTTGCCAAGGCAGCAATAATTTCGTGTATGGAAGGGCTTATAAAAAACGCAAATCTTTCCTATGATGAAATAGATAAAGCTTATCTGGCAGGAGGCTTTGGAAGCTTTTTAAATATTGAAAATGCCGTAAAACTTGGACTTTTTCCGAAAAAATTAGAGGGAAAAATTACAGTATGCGGCAATACATCTCTTTTGGGTGCATTACTTATACTTAAGGACAATGGAATGATTGAAAGAATAGACCGCTTAAGTGAAAGCATTGAGGTTGTTTCTCTGACAGAACTAAAGGGCTATAGTGATAGTCTTATAGATAATATGTTTTTTAAGGAAATATAAAGATAAAATAATGGTGATACGATGAAAATGATGACTATAGCAAGTGGAAGCAGTGGAAACTGCACATTTGTAGGTACGGATAAAACATCAATTCTTGTTGATGCAGGAGTAAGTAAAAAGAAAATTGAAAACGGACTAAATAAAATCGAGCTTACCTTAAAGGATATGGATGGGATTTTAATAACTCATGAACATATCGACCATGTAAGGGCGGTCGGAGTTATATCGAGAAATGTCGGAATACCGATTTATGCAACGCCCGAAACCTGCTGCGAGATTTCAGGAATGTCAGCTTTGGGGGATTTTGATAAAAGTCTTCTTAATCCGATAAATGTCGATGAGCTGTTCAATATAGGGGATATAGGTGTAAAAGCACATTCTATATGGCATGATGCTGTTGATCCGGTTTGTTATTCGCTTTACGGAGATAATAAAAAGATTTCGATAGCAACGGATATGGGAGATTATGATGATTATTTAATAGAAGCCTTAAAGGATTCCGATGGTCTGTTGGTTGAAGCAAATCACGATATTAGAATGCTTGAGTGTGGCAATTATCCGTATCCTTTAAAGCAACGAATACTTGGTAAAAGAGGACATCTTTCAAATGAAGCGGGAGGAAGACTTTTAAATTCATTATTAAATGATCATGTTAAGGTTTCGTTTATAGGACATTTAAGTCGTGAAAATAATTATCCTGAGCTTGCATACGAAACTGTTAAGCTTGAAATTTCTGATAATCCTTATACCGAAGATGTCAGAGATTTTAACCTGCATGTAGCAGACAGAGAGCAGGCAAGTGATTTATTTATATTATAAATTATTAAAAAATATGTGATTTAAGCATAGGAGGAATATAAAATGAAAAAGACAATTATTACCGTACTTGGAAAGGATAAGGTTGGTATCATAGCAAAGGTATGTGTTTATCTTTCGCAGAACAATATAAACATTCTTGATATAGCGCAGACCATAGTTGACGGTTATTTTAATATGATGATGGTAGTTGATATCGCCGATGCATCGAAGGATCAGAGCAGGATAAATGAAGAGCTCGGAGATTTGGGTAAGGAAATAGGTGTTCAGATAAGAGCACAAAGTGAAGAGATATTTAATATGATGCATAGATTATAATGACTGTTATAAGGATGTACGTTAGGTAGGGAGAAATATCATGATAGGTATAAATGAAGTAATAGAAACTAATGAGATGATTCACAAGCTTAATCTTGATGTTAGAACAATCACAATGGGTATAAGTCTTCTTGATTGCGTAGGTTCTGATATAAAAGAAACCTGTGATAAAATATATGATAAAATTACAAGCTCAGCAAAGAATCTTGTAAAGGTAGGAAACGAGATATCTGATAAATACGGTATTCCAATCGTAAATAAAAGAATCTCTGTTACTCCTATAGCCTTAGTAGGCGGCTCAGTATGTAAATCCGAGGAGGATTTTATCGAAATTGCAAAGAAGCTTGATGAAGCGGCAACAGCATGCGGTGTTAATTTCATAGGTGGTTATTCTGCTCTTGTATCAAAGGGGATGACTAAGGCAGATGAGCTATTAATCAGGTCTATACCTAAGGCGCTTGCACAAACGTCAAGGGTTTGCAGCTCTGTCAACACAGGTTCGACAAAAACCGGTATAAATATGGATGCCGTTAAGCTTTTGGGTGAAATAATACTTGAAACTGCGGAGCTTACGAAGGATGCGGATTCTATCGGATGTGCAAAATTTGTTGTATTTTGCAATGCACCCGATGATAATCCTTTTATGGCAGGAGCTTTTCATGGTGTAACTGAGGCGGACAGAATAATCAACGTCGGTGTAAGTGGACCGGGTGTTGTAAAGGCTGCCATAGAGCATGCGAGAGGTAAAAACTTTGAAGTGCTTTGTGAGACCATTAAAAAGACGGCATTTAAGATTACAAGAGTCGGACAGCTTGTTGCTAAGGAAGCATCTGAAAGACTTGGAGTGCCTTTTGGTATTATTGACTTATCACTTGCACCTACTCCGGCTGTAGGAGATAGTGTGGGTGAAATACTTGAGGAAATCGGTCTTGAGTATGCAGGTGCACCGGGAACTACGGCTGCGCTTGCTATGTTAAATGACCAGGTTAAAAAGGGTGGTGTTATGGCATCATCATATGTAGGCGGCTTAAGTGGTGCATTTATCCCTGTAAGCGAGGATCAACGTATGATAGATGCAGTTTCAGCAGGTGCTCTTTCTCTTGAAAAGCTTGAGGCTATGACCTGTGTCTGTTCGGTTGGACTTGATATGATAGCTATACCGGGAGATACAAAGGCAACAACCATTTCAGGTATAATTGCAGATGAGATGGCTCTTGGAATGGTCAATCAGAAGACTACAGCAGTAAGACTTATACCTGTTATAGGTAAAACAGTAGGAGATAAGGCAGAATTCGGAGGACTTCTCGGATATGCGCCGATTATGCCTGTAAATCAGTATTCATGTGATAAATTTATTAATCGTGGAGGCAGAATACCTGCACCGATTCATAGCTTTAAGAATTAAAAGAATAAATAATATTTTTAGGTAAGGAAAACTTATTATATGGGAAAGCTTGCGCTTAAAGAGCGTATTTTAATGAATATCGAAAAGCCTGCAAGGTACATAGGCAATGAAGTAAATATTGTTAAGAAGGATACAGATGACATAGATATCAGATTTGCCATCTGTTTTCCTGATGTTTATGAAATAGGAATGTCTTATCTCGGAATACAGATTCTTTATGATTTTTTTAACAGAAGAGATGACACCTATTGTGAACGTGTTTACAGCCCATGGCCGGATTTGGATGCAATTATGAGAAAAGAGGATATTCCTCTTTTTTCTCTTGAAACGCAGACCCCGATTTCTGATTTTGACTGGCTTGGTATAACTATCCAGTATGAGATGTGTTATACCAATATATTACAGGTACTTGAGCTTTCAAGGATACCTATATGGGCTAAGGACAGAAAAAAAGGAGATACACTTGTTATCGGTGGAGGTCCGTGCACAGTAAATCCTGAGCCGCTTGCGGATTTTTTTGATATGTTTTATATAGGAGAAGGTGAGACTTCTTATAATGAATTACTTGATTTATATAAAGTATACAAGATAAGTGATATGACAAAGGAAGAATTTTTAAGAAAAGCGGCTAATATCCCGGGGATTTATGTTCCGTCTTTATATGACACAGCTTATAAGGAGGATGGTACGGTTTTGTCCGTAACTCCCATATATAATGATGTTCCAAAGGTAATTAAATGGCAGGCGGTTATGGATTTTGACAATGTTCCTTATCCTATGAAGCCTGTTGTTCCGTATATAAGAGCAACTCAGGACAGAGTTACACTTGAGATTATGCGCGGCTGTATAAGAGGCTGTCGTTTCTGTCAGGCGGGCATGATTTATCGTCCAACCAGACAAAAGAACGTTGAAATGTTAAAAAAGTATGCAAGAACCATGCTGGATAATACCGGTTATGAGGAAATATCCTTAAGCTCTCTTAGTTCAAGTGATTATGAAAAGCTGGATGAGCTTTTGAATTATCTTATTGAGCTTCGCGACAATGATCATGTAAATGTATCGCTTCCTTCACTTAGAATAGATGCATTTTCACTCGATGTAATGAGTAAGGTGCAGGATATTAAAAAGAGCTCCCTTACCTTTGCCGCAGAGGCGGGTACGCAGAGACTTCGTGATGTTATTAATAAGGGCATTACCGAGGAAAATATATTGCAGGGAAGCCACGATGCGTTTATAGGAGGATGGGATAAGGTTAAGCTTTATTTTATGATGGGACTTCCGACAGAAACTGATGAGGATTTGCTTGGAATTGCCGAGCTTGCCGAAAAAATTTCGGAGGTGTATTTTGATGCTGTACCTAAAGAAAAAAGAAACGGAAGGGTTATGATTAACGCTTCCTCGTCTTATTTTGTTCCTAAGCCTTTTACGCCGTTTCAGTGGGCTCCTATGATAAAGCCTGAGGAATACACAAGACGTGCTTATTTTGTTAAGGATGCATTTGCAAGGCAGAGAAATAAGAAAAGTCTTAAGTTCCAGTATCATGATGCTGAAATAACCGTACTTGAGGGCATACTTGCAAGAGGAGACAGACGTCTGGGTAAGGTTATATATGATGTGTATAAAAAGGGCGCAATATTTGATGCCTGGACCGAGTTCTTTGATATGGAAAGATATAATGAGGCGTTTGCTGATAACGGCATAGATATAGATTTTTATCTTACAAGACAAAGGGAGGATGATGAGATTTTCCCGTGGGATCATATTGATGTGGGAGTTTCAAAAAGATTTTTACTTGCGGAATGGAAAAATGCCAGAGAAGGAAAGGTTACACCTAATTGTCGTATGAAGTGTTCGGGCTGTGGGGCGGCCGTCTATGGAGGAGGTGTCTGTTTTGAAGCTAAGAATTAAGTATGAAAAAACAGGGGTTCTTCGTTTTATAGGTCACTTGGATATAATGCGACTTTTTCAAAAGGCTATAAGAAGAGCAAAGCTTGATGTGTCATATACTAAGGGCTTTTCTCCTCATCAGATAATTTCCTTTGCTGCACCTATGCCGCTTGGTATGACCTCAGAAGGAGAGTACTTTGACGGAGAGTTTAATTCTGTCACAAGTTCTGAGGATATGATGAAACGACTTAGTGATACACTACCCGAGGGCATTAAGGTTCATGATATCGTTATGCTTGATGAAAAGGCAAAGCCTTCCATGGCAGTTGTAACGGCATCCGATTATTATATTTACAAAAATGAAGAATGTGAAAATGACAATTTAGAGCTTTTGTCAGGAATTATTGATGAGGTTTTAAATAAGCCTGCTTTGGAAATTGTTAAGAAAACAAAGACAAAGGAAGAGATGTCAGATATTAAGCCCTTAATATATGAATTAAAGCCTTTTAAGGACGGAATTTATATGCTTCTCGCATCGGGAAGCAAAGATAATTTGAAGCCTGAACTTGTAATAGAAGCATTATGTAATGAAGCAAAGCTTCCGTATAACAGATATGATTATATGATACACAGGATTGAAACCTATATGGGCGAAAGAGATTCTTTAAAGCCGCTGTCCTGTGACGGAGAGAGGTTTTAGATGAATAAGTTTATAGTTATTAATAAAGAAAATATTAAGCTTGGATATTATTTTGAGGATGAAAAGCTTTCCGAGATAAGATGCTATGAAAATGATTCTTTGCTCGGAAATATTTATATTGGAAGGGTCTCAAATGTTTTAAGTAATATAAATGCCGCCTTTGTAGATATAGCATCCGGTAAAAGCTGTTATTTATCGCTTGAGGATTATAAAAATGATAAAAAGCTTAAAATCGGAGATTTAATTGCGGTTCAGGTGGTTAAAGACAGTATAAAGACCAAGCAGCCTTCTGTAACAACAGATATATGCCTTGCAGGAAAATATGTGGTTATACATACCGAAAAAACTGTCGGTATATCCGCAAGAATCAAAGATAATGCTACACGTGAAGAACTTAAAAGAATATTTTATGAGGTGCTTGGTGAGTTTGAACCGAATAAAAAATGTTTGAAAATAAGCTATGGAGCAATAATAAGAACAAGTGCGGCAGATGATGATGTCAAAGATGACGGCAATTATGAAAAAGTAAAGGCAGAAATACTTATGCTTTTGGAAAAGCTTGATGATATGCTTTATAAATCGCAATTTCTAACGGCATATTCCACGATTTACAAAAGTGAAGAAAGCTATATAAAGGATATGCATGTTTTTTCTGAAAGATCCGAATGTGAAGTTATCACGGATGATAAGGGAATATATGAGGAATATACCGACATATATGATGATAGTGACATAAGGCTTTATTCCGATAGTATGGTAAGTCTTTCAAATCTTTATAATCTAAAGACTTTAACGGAAAAGGCTTTTAATAAAAGAGTTTACTTAAAGTCGGGAGCATATCTTGTAATTGAACCCACCGAGGCTATGACGGTTATTGATGTAAACAGCGGAAAGGCTATTAAAGGAAACAATTCAGAAGAATATATATATAAGCTTAACATAGAAGCAGCTTGTGAAATAGCAAGACAATTAAGAATAAGAAATCTATCGGGAATTATAATAGTTGATTTTGTAAGCATGAAAAACGATGAGCTTAATAACAGTTTATTAAATGAATTAAAAAGCCTGACATCAAAGGATGATGTCCCTGTAAAAGTTGTGGATATAACGAGCCTCGGTCTGGTTGAGCTTACAAGGAAAAAAGTCAGAAAGCCCATATACGAGCTTCACTTTGATTGATATTTTTATATCTTTGTGATTGATTATATTGAGGGACAGATCTGATAGCTATGTGACAGGTAAAATAAAAATAACCGATGCCAATCGCAAACGACCGAAACCGGTTACTTTTTTAATTTGCATATATAAATTATAATTATAGTGAAGTGTGACAAATTGGCACACTTTTTTTGATTTAAAAATGATATAATTTAGTGGTTGCCCGATTTTTTTAATATTTCTTCAAATTTTCTTTGCGCTCAACGTCAGATTTTGCTATAATATATGTGTATCTTTATGCCCTGCGCAGGGTAAAGAATCCACGTAGGCATGCCGATACATGAAGAGAGAACTTCGGTTCTTATTAAATATAGATCAAACATAATTGTTCAGTTCAGTTCAGTTCAGTTCAGTTCAGTTCAGTTCAGTTCAGTTCAGTTCAGTTCAGTTCAGTTCAGTTCAGTTCAGTATAACTGCGCCCTTTTTTCGTATAAAACAACATATATTCGTGATGGATAACCGTCTTACTTGACGGGGTAGTACGCCCTGTCATGTAAGGCGGTTTCTTTGTGCGTTAGCAATGAGAAGCGCCAAGGACAAGATGGAAGCCGGACGACGGGAGCTTGCTCACGGGCGGACGGATTACAGATTGGACGATGATGCGGCGAATGCCGCATCATCGAATAAGCGAAGCTTATGAGATGGGCGCTTCTTTAAAATAAATAATTTCAAGGAGGAAGTTTAAATGAAGAAAAAAAGAAAAATAGGAAGAAAGCTGCTCGGCATTTTGCTCACGTTGGCGATGATTGTCGGACTGATGCCGGGGATGGGCCTGACGGCGTATGCACAAGAATGGTCCGGTGAAGGAACGGAGTCAAGTCCCTATCTCATTTCCAGTTTGGATGACCTGAAAAGCCTGAGAGATAGCGTCAATGCCGGTACGGATTACAGTGGCAAGTATTTTAAGCTGACTGCGAATATCGACTGCGGCAATGATAACTGGAACCCTATCGGCTATTTAGAAATGGGAAGAGATATTATACGTCGTGATTTCAAGGGTACATTTGACGGAAACGGGAAAACGGTTACTTACCATGTTGCCAATGATAGTGACGATTACATAGGGCTGTTTGCCCTTATCGGGAATGGAGCTACTGTAAAAAATCTCTCGGTTGCAGGATCTATCAGCGGCTCGGGACAATACTATGGTGGTATTGCCGGAGACAACAGCGGTACCATTCAAAACTGCTCCAGTTCCGTGTCAATTACGGGTTCAGGGGATTTTTATGGCGGCATTACTGGAATAAATAAAGGGACAATCAACCATTGTGTTGCTTCCGGGACACTCAATTGGACTGGAGCTAGCAATCACTACGCGTATACCGCCGGAATCGCGGGGCAATCCACAGGTACTGTTAATAACTGTGTATCATTGTGCGATATTTCAGCAGTGAATGCGAATGAATATTCATATGCAGGCAGGGTGATAGGAAGAAAATTTGGAACAGTAGCAGACTGCTATTATCTTTCAACCGCAACCATTACCGGCAGTGCTGTGAACGCTGATAATGCGACAGAAAAGACTGCGGACGAGCTTAAAGCAATCGGAGAGACGGCGTACAACGATGGTTACACGGTGTATGCTTTGGCTCTTGGATACCCTCCCCACACGCATAGCTTCACCTATGAAGCATCTGGCAGTACTATCACCGCGACTTGCAATGGCGATGGAACCTGCGACATTAATGATGTCTTGACTCTTACCATTAGCGCCCCAACAGAGTTGACCTATGATGGCAGTAGTAAGGCTGCGACACTCAGCGACGATTACAACACCATGGCGTTTCCTGATGATTATACAATCAAGTATTATCAGGGAGCAGAGGAGGTGCAAGCTGCGAATGTAAAGGATGCCGGTGATTATACAGCAAAGGTGACTGTCGGCGAGGCAACCGCCAGTGTGGACTTTACTATTGTAAAGGCAACACCTTCAATCTCAACGATTCCGACAGCATCCGCCATTACCTATGGTCAAAAGCTTGCAGACAGCACGCTGACGGGCGGTGTGGCGAAGCTGGGAGATACTACAGTGGCAGGCATGTTCGCATGGAAGAACACAGAAACAAAGCCCGCTGTCTCCGACAGTAACGCTACTGAGTATGATGTGGTGTTTACACCGACGGACGCCGACAACTATGCAGCAGTTGAATGCAAGGTGAAGCTGACCATCAACAAAGCTGATCCAACCGTGACCGCACCGACGGCTAAGACCCTGACATATAACGGAAAGGCACAGGAGCTGATTAATGCTGGTTCCACCGGTGATGGCAAATTGTACTATGCCGTGACCACCGAGAACACGGCTCCGACGGATGAAAACCTTTATACCACATCCATCCCTACAGCTACCGAAGCCGGAACCTACTATGTATGGTACAAGGTTGTAGGAGATGCTAATCATAATGATGTGGACGCTGAGTGTATTGAAGTGACAATTGAAGAAGAGCCTGCAAAGGAAGAACCGAAGGAAGAACCAAAGCCTGAGGAGCCTGCAAGGGAAGAGCCAAAACCTGAAGAACCTGCAAAGGAAGAGCCAAAACCTGAAGAACCTGCAAAGGAAGAACCAACCACTGAAGAACCGGTCGTTTTGAAGCCGGAGGATTTGGATGAGGGTGAGCTTGTGGCTGATAATGACGGACTTCATTTCTATATACAGGATAACGGAGATGTAACCTGTTACACGGCAAACGATAAAGAGGTCTACAGAGGCTTTGCGTGTGACGGAACTGATACTTATTTCTTCCAGTGGGACGGAACAGCTATGAGAGACAGATTAACCTATCATCCGGATGGTGAGCATGTTATCTACTTTGATGAGAACGGACATGAGGTATTTAATGATTTTGCACATGTAAAGCATAGTATAGCAGGAGAAGAGGTTGACGATTACTGTTTCTTTAATGTATATGGATATATGTATGTCGATGTAATAACCTATGACAAGACAGGAACTGTTCTTTACTATATAAATCCATATGGAGTTATGGAGATAGATAAATGGTTTCAATTCTCAGATACGGTAAAATGGGGCGATGATATGCCTACAGAAGGTATCGCAGAAGGATACGGCTATGCCAATGCCGACGGAACACTTATGAAAGACCAGATAACCTATGACTGGGAAGGAAGACAATGCTATATGCAGGGCAACGGAGTTGCACTTTACTAAACTAAATTATGGTCGGTTATATAGACTGATATAAATAATAAGAGGTATCGAATAGTTACACGCAAAGCACGCTGATGCTTAACGCCTTGCTTAGCAACTTTTCGATACCTCTCGTCATTTACACCCCTATATAACCGACACACGCTTTGCGTGTGGATAAGCGATGCGTGAGTAATAGTTGGATTTTAATAAAAGTTTAAAAAAATATTATTATGTTTTTATATAAAAAATAATTGATTTAGTTATATAATAGTCATATAATGTAGCCATTAAAAATGAGAAAGGAAGTACAATTATATTTTTTTGATAATTGTACCGGATTATAATATGACTAAGGAAGAAGAACTTAGACAATTAGAGGAACTCAGAAGAATACAGACAGAAGAACGCGCAAAAATGAATATTAATGATAATTCATATTTGGAAGACAGTGCTTTTACAGATAGTGCTTTTGCGCCGGATAATTCTTACCTTAATGACAGTGCATTTGTTGACAGCGCATTTACTGATAATACATATATAGACAGTGCATTTACTGACAGTGCTTTTACAGATAGTGCTTTCAATACACAGCAGACTGCATATCAGCAGCCTTTCCAACAGCCTGCACAGCAAGCTTATCATCAGCCGGTGCAACAGCAGCCTACGATAAGTCAACAAAATCAAATACAGCAGCCGGTGATAAACCATCCGGTTTATCATCAACAGATAAAGCAACCGCCTGTCAATCAGCAACCGGTACATAATCAACAAAAAACGCAGCATCAACAGGCACATAATAATCGACCGATACAAAACCGGCAGGTACATAATCAGCAACAGTCTCAGCACAATCAGGCACATAATAATCGACCGATGCAAAATCAGCAGCACATAAACAAAAATCAGCCTCAGCAGGTTAAACAGCAGTCTCAAAAGATGCGACAGTACGATAATGGACAGCCTCAACCGATTCAGCGTGAAGATAAAAGAAAAAATATGAAATCAGATTATAACGAAAATAAAAATAATATAAAGAATAATCAAATGAATGAACAAAAAAGAAAAAAGAAAAAAAAGCATCCGCTTTTAAAATCTCTCATAATATTTCTTGTACTTATATTATGTATATGCGGTATAGGTATAGGACTTGCTATGAAGGCTCTTAACAAAATGGACAGAGTGACAACAGAGGTATCAAAAAGAACAGATAATTTTAAAGGTGATGTTATAAATATTCTCTTAATTGGTCAGGATGCAAGAGAAGGCCAGGGTATGCAAAGAGCGGATACTATAATGCTTTGTACAATCAACAGAAGTACGCATACCGTATCACTTACATCCATAATGAGAGATATGTATGTAGAGATACCGGGTTATGGCAGTAACAGAATAAATGCTGCTTTTGCCTTTGGTGGTATAGATTTGCTTGACCAGACTATAGAATATAATCTTGGAATTAAAATTGACGGAAATGCACTTGTTGATTTTGGAGGCTTTATGGAGGCTATGACTTCTGTTGGCGATCTGGATATCGAGCTTACCGCCGAAGAAGCAGATTATCTTAACCAGCATCCGGAGCTCGGTACAACTGATGAGGTTGCGGTCGAGACATGGAATCTTCATGAAGGTGTCAATACCCTTACTCCGGGGCAGGTGCTTGGTTATTCAAGAATACGTCATGTCGGTAATTCCGATTGGGACAGGACCAACAGGCAAAGGACTGTTATAATGGCAGTAATAGATAAAATAAAAGGCGGTCATATTCTAAAAGGTTTTAGTGTGTTGGATGGAGCTGCACCAAATATAACTACAGATATAAGCTCATTTAATATTTTGAAATCGGCATTTTTCTTTGTAAGATGCGGTGGAGGAAGTATGCAAAGCTATTATCTTCCTGCTGAAGGCACATACAGTTCGCAAAATGTTGACGGTATGGCTGTTCTTGTTCCCGATATTGAAGCAAATAAGCAGGTCCTTCAGCAATATATGCAGGGTATAGATCCGACGAAGCAGGAATAATATTTTTTTTGGAAATTATAGATAAATATTTCCTTGACATTTTTTTTGCATAATGTTATAGTATCTGAGTGTGCCGCACAGGAAGGTATAAGTATGCCCATTTTTGAGGCATCACCGTAACTGGCGAGTAATGATAATAGGAGGTAACCATATGTACGCAATTATAGCAACAGGCGGTAAGCAGTACAAGGTAGCTGAAGGAGATATCATTAAGGTAGAAAAGCTTAATGCAAAAGAAGGCGACGAAGTATCATTTGATGTTGTTGCAGTAAACAATGACAAGGATATAATTTGTGGCGAGGATTGCAAGAAGTCTTCAGTAAAGGCAACTGTTCTTGGCGAAGGTAAGGCTAAGAAGGTAGTCGTATACAAGTACAAGAGAAAGTCCGGCTATCATAAGAAGCAGGGACACAGACAGCCGTTTACTAAGGTTGAAATCAAAGCAATCAATGCTTAATATTTGATTATGATTAATGCAATATTTTATAGGAATTCAGATGGAAGATATAAGGGCTTTAGCATAAGCGGACATGCTTTTTTCGGTAAATACGGAAAGGATATTGTTTGTTCGGCTGTTTCAGTTCTTGCGATAAATACAGTCAATTCCGTTGAAAGCCTTACCGATAACAAATTTAGTGTTGAAGAAGGAAAATCAGGATTACTTAAATTTAAGTTTACATCTGAATCTGATGAAAAAGGACAGTTACTACTTGAATCGTTGGCTCTTGGTATATTGGGTATTGAAAAAGAGTATGGTAGTAAATATTTACAAGTAAACTTCAAGGAGGTGTAAATATGTTAAAGATGAATTTACAGTTCTTTGCTCATAAGAAGGGTGTTGGTTCTACTAAGAACGGACGTGATTCAGAGTCTAAGAGACTCGGAGCAAAGAGAGCAGACGGACAGTTTGTAAAGGCTGGCAATATATTATACAGACAGCGTGGAACTAAGATTCACCCTGGTGTGAACGTTGGTCGTGGCGGTGACGATACATTATTCGCACTTGTTGATGGTATCGTACGTTTCGAGAGAAAGGGTAGAGATAAGAAGCAGGTTTCAATCTATCCGGTTTCAACAGAAAACTAATATTTTATAAGCCGGGATATTTTATCTCGGCTTTATTACTTATTAAGAAGCGATATATTATTTTTTGTAATATTATTTTAAACGGAGGTTATTATGTTCGCTGACAGAGCAAAAATATTTATAAAATCCGGCAAGGGCGGAGACGGTCATGTCTCATTTCGCCGTGAGCTTTATGTTCCAAACGGCGGACCGGACGGCGGAGACGGTGGAAAAGGCGGAGATGTCGTCTTTGTGGTTGACCCCGGTTTAAATACACTTACAGATTTTAGACATATTAGAAAATATAAGGCACAGGATGGCGAAGAGGGCGGAAAGAAAAATTGTCATGGTGCCGACGGTGAAGATGTTATTCTTAAGGTTCCTGCGGGAACGGTTATAAAGGATGCTGAGACAGGAAAGGTTATACTTGATATGTCCAATAAAACCGAGCCGGTAGTGCTGTTAAAGGGCGGCAGAGGCGGAAAGGGTAACAGACATTATGTGACCTCTGTTATGCAGGCACCGAAATATGCACAGCCGGGACAGGCGGCAAAAGAAATGTGGATAACATTGGAGCTAAAGGTTATAGCAGATGTCGGACTTGTAGGCTTTCCGAATGTCGGTAAATCCACGTTTTTATCCCGAGTTACCAATGCAAAGCCTAAGATTGCCAATTATCATTTTACAACCTTAAATCCAAATCTTGGTGTGGTTGATCTGGATGAGAACAATGGCTTTGTTATTGCTGATATTCCGGGAATTATTGAGGGCGCATCCGAAGGAGTGGGACTTGGCTTTGAGTTTTTAAGGCATATTGAAAGAACCAAGGTTTTGGTTCATATGGTGGATGCGGCATCAACGGAGGGAAGAGACCCTATTGAAGATATAGAAACGATAAATAATGAGCTTGCCACATATAATGAAAAGCTACCCGACAGACCTCAGGTTATAGCTGCGAATAAATGTGATGCCTTATATGGTGATGCTTATGAAACGGTTATTAAAAAGCTTAGGGATGAATATGAGCCGAAGGGTATAAAGGTATTTCCGATATCCGCAGTATCCGGTAAAGGTCTTAATGAGCTTTTATGGTATGTGAACGGACTTGTTAAAGAGTCAGACGTTGAAGTTGTTGAGTTTGAGCCCGAGATGGAGATTGATTTTCCGGATAATCCCGAACTTCCGTTTGAGGTATGGAAGGATGAGGACGGAGTATTTCGTGTTGAAGGTCCGAGAATTGAAAGAATGCTTGGCTATACCAATCTTGAATCCGAAAAGGGCTTTGCCTTCTTCCAGAATTTCCTGAAGGATAATGGCATATTAGAACAGCTTGAGGCGCTTGGTATAAATGAAGGCGACACGGTACGATTATACGGTCTTGAATTTGATTATTATAAGTAATAATTTAATATGTATATTTAATTCAAGTGTTATTAACGGAGGATTATTATGACAAGCAAACAAAGAGCTTATCTTAAAGGTCTTGCAATGAATATAGACCCTATTATAAATGTAGGAAAATCAAGTCTTACACCTGAAGTAACCAATGCTATAGATGAGGCGTTTAATAAGAGAGAACTTATAAAAATCGGAGTTCTGAAAAACTGCCTTGATGATCCTCATGCGATAGCTGAGGCAGTTGCAGAAAGAACTCATAGTCAGGTTGTACAGGTTGTAGGTAAAAAAATAATTTTATATAAGCCTGACAAAAAGAATCCCAAAATTATATTTCCAAAATAAAAAAGAGATTTTTATGAAAGATAATTCAGTGTTTTTAAAATATAATTGTATAGGCATTTTGGGCGGAACATTTAATCCGATTCATAACGGACATATAATGCTTGCTCAAAAAGCTATGAAACAGTTTTCGGATATTGAAAAGATAATCATTCTTCCGAACAATAAACCGGCTTATAAGGGAACTAACGAGATTATTAGTCCGAAAGAGCGTATAAAGCTGATAAATCAGGCGGTTTCATCATTTGATTTTTGTGAAGTGTCTGATGCAGAGATAAAAAGAGGCGGAATAACCTACACATATGATACTTTAAAGGATATATATATGATAAATCCTTATATAAAGATATACTATATTGTAGGTGCGGATTCGTTGTTTACAATCGATAAATGGCACAGGTACAAGGATGTTTTAAAAATGTGCACCTTACTTGTCGCAAAAAGAAACAGTGATTACGATGATATGAGAAAATGCGCAGAAAAGCTTTGTAAGAAAAATATGGCTGCAAGGATAGAATTTATAAAATCACCTAATATGAATATTTCGTCCTCACTGATAAGAAGGTTTATAATGAGAAATTCTGATTCCTTCGATAAAGACACCTCAAAAAGGCTTGAGGAATATCTGAAAAGAAGAGTACCGGAGAAAGTAAAAAATTATATTTTAAAAAACAGGTTATACTTTAATTAAGAATTTAACTATCTTTAAACTTTGACCGGATGGAGTGCTTTTATGAATAAGGAAAAAATGATACAGAAATTAAAAGAAAAAATAAGCGACAAAAGATTCGAGCATTCAGTTGGTGTCGCTTATACGGCTGCCTGTATGGCTATGGTTTATGGGGCTGATATAG
The DNA here is from genome assembly GCA_902788555.1 of uncultured Lachnospiraceae bacterium. GTDB lineage: Bacteria > Bacillota > Clostridia > Lachnospirales > Lachnospiraceae > Coprococcus_C. The sequence goes on along the minus strand of CADAKQ010000013.1, from coordinate 55,146 downwards.
AAGTTGCAAGAACAGCAGGACTTTTACATGATTGTGCAAAAGGACTTACCTCCAAGGAAAAGCTTGAAAAAGCAAGAAAGTACGGACTCCCTGTCAATAAATATGAGGAGAGTCATCCGGAAATGCTGCACGCCAAGCTTGGAGCGTATTTTGCAAGATATAAATTTGATATTATTGATGAGGATATACTAAATGCCATAACATGGCATACGACAGGAAGACCTAATATGTCGCTTCTTGAAAAGATAATATTTGTTGCGGATTATATCGAACCTAACAGAAAAATGATAAAGGATATGGAAGAAATCCGTAAGGAAGCTTTCACGGATTTAGATAATTGTATTGTTCATATTTTAAAGAATACTATCGAGTATCTTGAAGCAAGTATGGATGATATGGACTATATGACCAAGATGACTTATGATTATTATGTGAATAAATAAATTTTCGGATATGAAAAAATTAAAATTAGAGAAATGAAAGTTTATGAGGAGAATTTTATGAATTCAAAGGAAATGGTCAAAATTGCATACAACGCATTGGACGACAAGAAAGCAAATGACATAAGAATTATATATATAGGTGATATTTCTTCAATTGGGGATTATCTTGTTATTGCTGATGGTTCAAATAACAACCATGTTCAGGCTTTGTGTGATAACGTTGATGAGATGATGCATAAATCTAAGTATAAATTGAAAAATAAAGAAGGTTATTCAAATGGAGGATGGATTTTACTTGATTATTATGATATAATAGTCCATATATTTTCAGAAAACGAACGTTCATTTTATGATTTAGAGCATATCTGGCATGATGGACGTGATATATCGATTGGAGATTTGCAGGATTTATGAAATCAGATAGTATAGTTAAGGATAATTATAAAAAAATAAATCAATTATCCGCAAGGTGTATGAAAGCGTTAATTGCTCTTATGGTTTTAGGCTTTGTCTATAGCTTTTTTGTTTCAGATATAGACAGGGCTTTGCTTGTTATACTGTTTTCTGTTTCCGTTATTATTGCTCTTATTCCGGTTCTTGTAATAAATATTTTTAAATGGGATGAATCACGCTTTACAAAGCATATCGTTATTATCTGTATCTGTATAGATATGACTATTATGCTCACCATGTTTTCAAGCTATCTGTTCCCGATTATGCTTTTTCCGATTCTTATGGCGGCACTTTATTACAATCAGACCTTTGTTCTTTTCACAACGTTGCTTGTTTCAATGAGTATTTTAATATCGGATTTTTTATCTGTCAGATATATTAATTATTTTATCGGTAATCCATACAGTACATATGATGATGTTTTGATGCATTATGCGGTTGTACATATAGTTGTTATATTTATTCTTTCCATAGCGGCTTATTTTATAGTTCAAAGAAACTCCATGATGATTAATTCAGCCATTGATACGGCTGTTACAATGCAGAACAATCAAAAAGGTCTTATATTTGCCTTCTCTGAAATAAGTGAAAGTAAATCCAAGTCTACAGGTGAGCATATTAAAAGAGTTTCTGAATATATGCGTATAATGGGAAGGGCATCCGGCTTTGATGAGGAGTATGTGGATATGCTTGCAACGGCTTCCATGATGCATGATATAGGAAAATTGATGATTAGCGAAGAAATACTTGATAAGCCTGAGAAGCTGACTGATGAAGAATATCAGATTATGAAAAATCATGTATTATATGGTGAAGCACTTCTTGAAAAATGCCCGGGAGAGCTTATGCACATAGCCTGTATACTTGCCAAGGAACATCATGAAAGATGGGATGGTTCAGGTTATCTCGGTATGAAGGGTGAAGATATAGCTTATATAAGTCGACTTATGGCTGTATGTGACGTATTTGACGCCTTAACCTCTGACAGATATTATAAAAAAGGTTGGACACTTGAAGAAACGTTTAATGAGATAGTCAGTCTTAGCGGTAAGCATTTTGATCCTGCGGTAATAAAATTATTCATTCAGAATTTTGATGAGTTTAAAGAGGTTTATTATAGAATTCAGGATAAACAGATTTACTAGATTTTTAGACATAACGGAGTGATAGTATGTATAAGGTAATAAACGAATTTTTAAATATGGTCAATATCAAAGAAAATGAAGAGATATATAACCGATTGTCATATTTTCTTGCAAACTGTGAGATGATAAAAAAATATACTGTTACAGTTAATTTCCAAAGATATATAGTTGATATAAAGCTAAAGGAATTTAATGTGGAAAATTCCGTTTACTGCTTTGATATGTTTAATAAAAGCGTTTCTTATCCATACTCTGAAATGCACGTGCGTTTTAATGAAGGGAAATGTATAAGATACAGATACATAACCTCTAAAGAAAATAAAGATGCAATTTACTGCGATATAATGATTAGCTAATTATAAAATATGTCAGATTATAAGATATGTAAGATTATAAGATATGGATAATTGTTATAACAACCTACCCATATCTTATAAAATGACATATATTTTTAATCTGACAAATATATTTTGATTAAAATGTTCTGAATAATCCGACAACCTTACCTAAAATCGAGAGATTGTCCCTGACTATGATTGGCTCCATAGTATCATTTTCCGGTTGAAGCCTTACATATCCATCTTCTTTATAAAATGTCTTTACTGTTGCGGAATCATCAATTAAGGCTACAACTATGTCCATATTTCTGGCAGTTTCGGTTTTTTCCACCATAACCAAATCGCCGTTAAATATACCGGCATTTATCATACTTTCCCCTTTTACCTTAAGCATAAACAGTTCTTTGTTGGTTTTTATATATTCAGGAGGAACAGGAAAGTATCCCTCGATATTTTCAACAGCAAGAATCGGCTCACCGGCTGTTATTGTTCCTACTATAGGTACATTTACAAGCTCTCGTCTTGCAAGATTAAATGTATCATCAAGTATTTCAATAGCTCTGGGCTTTGTAGGGTCTCGTCTTATATAGCCCTTTGTTTCGAGTGTTTCAAGATGAGCATGAACAGAGGATGTGGATTTTAGATGTACGGCATCGCATATCTCTCTTACTGCAGGGGGATAGCCTTTTTTAAGTATACATTCCTTTAAATATTCTAATATTTCCTGTTGCTTTGCAGATAAAATCTCCATATTTAAACCTCCTTGGGTTATGTTCTGTAAGCTTTTTTAACATTTGCCCGGCTTCTAATTTACTTCATAATTATATCACACATTTGTTCGAAATGCAAACTAATGTTCTGATTTATATAAAAATATTTTAATAATCATATATAAATAATTTTTTTGTTTGAAATTAGCGGATTTTATAGTATAATAAATTGTTGATATTTTATGATATATTACTTTTGTTATTTGAGTAATGTATTTCAATGTCAAATAGTTTTATGGCAAGGAGATTGGAAGATATGAACGAAAAACTTTTACATACCCCTGAGGGTGTCAGGGATATATATGATTTGGAATTTAAACGAAAGCTAAAGGTTTTAGAGCATATCCATCATGTCCTTTTGTTATACAGTTATCAGGATATTTCCACACCTACCTTTGAATACTTTGATATATTTAATATGGATAAGGGCTCTGCTCCGTCCAATGAAATGTATAAATTTTTTGACCGTAATAATAATACGCTTGTTTTAAGACCAGATATGACTCCGAGTGTAGCAAGGTGTGTTGCAAAATACTATTCGGATGTGGATTTGCCGATAAGACTTTGCTACAGTGGAAATACTTTTATAAATGCCCCTTTACATCAGGGAAAGCTGAATGAAGTTACACAGGTTGGATGCGAGCTTATAAATGATGACAGCTCTGCTGCTGATGCGGAAATTATTGCTTGTGTTATAAGCTGCCTTAAGGAAGCAGGTCTTAAGGAATTTCAAATTGAAATCGGTGAGATAGATTATTTTAAAGGTATAATAGAAGAAGCCGGAATAAATAAGGAAACCGAGGACAGAATAAGAGAGCTGATACATATAAAAAATTTTTTCGGTTTATCAGAATTTGTTTCATCGCTTAACATTGATGAAAAAATTAAAAAGGCAATATCAGGCTTTAACATGTTGTTTGGCGGTTTGGAAATGCTTGACAAGGCGGGGGAGCTTGTTAATAATGCCCGTTCTATAGAAGCGATAGAAAGAATGAAGCGGGTTTACAATGCTCTTTCGGCTTATGGCTTCGAGAAATATGTAAGCTTTGATTTAAGCATGATTAACAGATACAATTATTATACCGGAATTATATTCAGAGGCTACACCTATGGAACGGGTGACGCCATAGTAAAAGGCGGCAGATATAATAATCTGATGGAGAAGTTCGGTAAGGATGCACCGGCTGTAGGCTTTGCAATTTATGTGGACGAGCTTATGAGTGCCATTTCAAGAAATAAGATAGAAATCGAGCTTGATTATTCAAATATACTTATCTTATACGAAAGAGAGCAACAAAAGTCAGCTATTGAGTTAGCAACGTACTATAGAGAAAAGAATAAAAAGATAGAACTTATAAGAAAATCAGCAAAACACAGTATAAGTGATTATATAGATTATGCTAAAAAGCTTCATTTTTCCGGAGTTTATGTTGTTAAGGATAACGAAAAGCTTGATATTTATTCATTGATAAATGAAAATGTAACCGAAACTGATATTAAGACTCTAAAGAGCTTTTAGTTGAACAGATTTTAAAATGAGGATAGAAAATATGAGATATTTAACCTTTGCACTTGCAAAAGGCAGACTTGCAAAAAAGACATTGGAATTATTTGAACAAATGGGAATTACCTGTGAAGAGATTAAGGACCCTGATACAAGAAAGCTTATATTTACAAATGAAGAGCATAAGATAAAATTCTTTCTTGCTAAGGCATCAGATGTTCCTACTTATGTAGAGTATGGAGCAGCCGATGTCGGAGTGGTGGGAAAGGATACGATACTTGAAGAAGGAAGAAATCTTTATGAGGTTATGGACCTTGGCTTTGGAAAATGTCGTATGTGTGTGTGCGGACCCGCTTCGGCAAAAGAGCTTCTCAGTAAAAATGAGATTATACGCGTTGCGAGCAAATATCCTAATATAGCTAAGGATTATTTTCAGAATAAGAAAAATCAGACGGTTGAGATAATTAAGCTTAACGGTTCGGTTGAGCTGGCACCTATTGTGGATTTATCGGAGGTTATAGTTGATATAGTTGAAACCGGTTCAACACTTAAGGAAAACGGTCTTTGTGTTTTGGAAGAGATATGTCCGTTATCTGCAAGAGTGGTTGTAAATCAGGTAAGCCTTAAGATGGAACATGAGCGTATAAGAAATATATTAAATGAGTTGAATCATTTGATTAAGGAATAATTATAAAAAATGTTTAAATCTGATTATTGATTACAATAATAATGTTATGTCAACTTAATGTATTACAAATAATGGAGGCGCAATAATGAGAATAGTTAAACTCACAGATGAAACCAAAAAAGATATATTAAATAATCTTTTAAAAAGAAGTCCTGACAATTATGGTGATTATGAAGCTATAGTTAAGGATATTGTTGAAGACATACATGTAAACAGGGATGAAGCTTTATTTAAATATACCGAGAAATTTGATAAGGCTAAGATAAATGCATCTAACATTAAGGTAACCGGCGAAGAAATTGAGGATGCTTATAAAAGAGTTGATAAGGATTTGGTTGAGGTTATAAGAAAAGCAATTTATAACATAAGAACCTATCATGAAAAGCAAATGCAGTATAGCTGGTTTGATTCCAAAGATAATGGAATTATGCTTGGACAAAAGGTCACTCCGCTTGAAAAAGTCGGAGTTTATGTACCGGGTGGAAAGGCTGTTTATCCTTCATCAGTGCTTATGAATGTTATACCGGCTAAGGTTGCCGGAGTTAGTGAAATAATTATGACTACTCCATGTGATTCAGATGGCAAGGTCTATGATATGACCTTAGTTGCTGCAAACGAAGCAGGAGTTGATACTATATATAAGGCGGGCGGAGCACAGGCTATCGCCGCACTTGCTTATGGTACAGAAAGTATACCTAAGGTTGATAAGATAGTTGGTCCCGGTAATATCTTTGTTGCTCTTGCTAAGAGGATGGTTTTCGGACATGTAAGCATTGATTCTGTTGCCGGTCCGAGCGAGGTTATGGTTTTGGCAGATGATACTGCTAATCCGAGATTTGTTGCGGCAGATCTTTTATCTCAGGCAGAGCATGATGAGATGGCTTCAGCCATTCTTGTTACTACTTCACATGAGCTTGCCGAAAAGGTGTCGGATGAAGCCGAGAAGTTTATAAATGTTTTATCCAGAAAGGACATAATAAGAAAATCGGTTGATAATTACGGATATATTCTTGTCGCAGACAATATGGAGGATGCCATTGATACAGTAAACGAGATTGCAAGTGAGCATCTTGAGATAGTTACTGCAAATCCTTTCGAAACTATGACAAAGATTAAAAATGCAGGAGCGATATTCCTTGGTGAATATTCTTCAGAGCCTTTGGGAGATTATTTTGCCGGTCCTAACCATGTCCTTCCGACAAACGGTACGGCAAAGTTCTTCTCACCTCTTAGTGTTGATGATTTTATAAAAAAATCAAGCCTTATATACTATTCAAAAGAAGCGTTGGAACCTGTTTCCAAGGATATAATCGCATTTGCCGAATCGGAAAAGCTTACTGCACATGCAAATTCAATCAGGGTAAGATTTGAATAAATAAGTAATAAGTGTTATAATATTATATCTTTGTTTATTAAAAATAATGATTCGCAGTGATAAAATTATTTCACGTAAAATTGCTGCGTTTAAAACTATATTATGAATTGATTAGGGAGTGATTTTATGTCAGAAAGAACAGCCACAATTAAAAGAAAGACGAGTGAGACAGATATATGTCTTACGCTTGATATTGATGGTACGGGAAATGCTGAAATCGATACGGGAATAGGATTTTTCGATCATATGCTTAACAGCTTTGCAAGACATGGCTTTTTCAATCTTGATGTTAAGACTATTGGAGATATCATAGTGGATTGTCATCATACAATCGAGGATACAGGCATTGTTCTTGGACAGGCTATTGCCAAGGCACTTGGCGATAAGGAGGGAATTGAACGTTTTGGTTCATTTATGCTCCCTATGGATGATGCTTTGGTGCTTTGTGCGGTTGATTTATCGGGAAGGCCGTATCTTAGCTTTGACATGAATTTTACAACAGACAGAGTCGGATATATGGACACTGAAATGGTAAAAGAATTTTTCTATGCAGTTTCCTATAGTGCCGGCATGAATATACATTTAAAGCAAATTTCGGGAGAAAATAATCATCATATTATTGAAGCTGCTTTTAAGGCGTTTGCAAAGGCGCTTGATATAGCAACCGGATATAACGACAGATTAGATGGAAAGATTCTTTCCACCAAAGGAAGCTTATAGGGAGGAATAAAATGGGCTACAAAAAGATAATTCCATGTCTTTCATTGGAAAATCCTTTAGAGGAAGCATTATTTTATAATGATGCGGGAGCAGATGAAATTGCATTTTTTGACAGCTCCTGTGCAAGGGAGGATATAGACAAGAATATTGCAACTATTAAAGAAATAACAAGACAGCTTGATATACCGCTTATCGCCTGTGGCGGTGTAAGACGTCTTGAGGATATCAAGAAGCTTTTATATGCCGGAGCTTCAAAGGTTTGTATGAAAACAGCTCCGTTGGAAAATATTGACATAGTAAAGGAGGCCTCCGACAGATTTGGCTCGGAAAGAATAATAGTAACGATTGATCTTTCCGATTGCGAAAATCCGGTAGAATACGGAAAAACCTTAAAAAGAGCAGGGGCAGGAGAACTTTTGCTTATACATAATAACAAGGTTAATAATTATATTGAGCTTGTTAAAAAGATAAGAAAAGAGGTTGGCCTTCCGATTGTAGCCTCCACATATTCGACAGTTCCATCCGAGATTGCCGATATGCTTGAAGCAACGAGTGCGGAAACAATCAGTCTGTATAATTTAAAACAGCATGATGTTATGGAGATAAAGCAGGCATGTAAGGCACGAAATATTCCGGTCAATTTATTCGAAAGCTCACTTTCTTTTTCAGAGTTTAAGCTTAATAAAGAAGGACTTATACCTGTTATTGTACAGCATTATAAGACGGCAGAGGTTTTGATGATGGCTTATATGAATGAGGAGGCTTTCAATAAAACAATCGAAACAGGAAGAATGACTTATTTTAGCAGGAGCAGAAATGAGCTTTGGACAAAGGGTGAAACGAGCGGACATTTCCAGTTTGTTAAATCTCTTACGATAGATTGTGACAATGATACGATTTTGGCAAAGGTTTCTCAGATCGGAGCTGCCTGTCATACCGGAAGCAGAACATGCTTCTTTAAGGATTTAGTTAAAAAAGAGTATGACGATACCAATCCTTTAAAGGTTTTTTTGGAGGAATATGCTATTATCGAGGACAGAAAGTCAAATCCTAAAGAAGGTTCGTATACCAATTATCTCTTTGATAAGGGTATAGATAAGATTCTTAAGAAGGTAGGAGAGGAAGCTGCTGAGATAATTATTGCGGCGAAGAATCCTGATCCTGAAGAAATAAAATATGAAATTGCCGATTTCTTATATCACCTTATGGTACTTATGGTCGAAAGAGGAGTATCCTGGAATGAGGTTATAAAGGAACTGGCAGACAGAAGATAGATGAAACGGAGGTATATGTATGAGTGCTTTATTAACAGAGATTGTTAGCTATTTAATCAAATTTGTAGCCATGATTGTATGTGCATTTTTAGGCATACAGGTTGGTAAGGTTTTAAGAAAAAGAAAAGATGAAAAGGTTGAAACTGCCGAAGGCGGCAGTAACGAATAAAGCTTGGAGGATATAATCGTGAAAAAGTACGGTGTAAACGAATTAAGATCAATGTATTTGGATTTCTTTGAAAGCAAGGGTCATCTTAAGATGAAGAGCTTTTCATTGATTCCGCATAACGACAACAGCTTATTGCTTATTAATGCAGGTATGGCACCTTTAAAGCCATATTTTACAGGTCAGGAGATTCCACCGAGAAGAAGGGTAACTACATGCCAGAAGTGTATTAGAACCGGAGATATTGAAAATGTCGGCAAAACAGCAAGACATGGTACATTTTTTGAAATGCTCGGTAATTTCTCTTTTGGTGATTATTTTAAGCATGAAGCGATTGCCTGGAGCTGGGAATTTTTAACCGAGGTGGTTGGTCTTGATGCCGACAGATTATATCCGTCAGTATATCTTGATGATGATGAAGCATTTGATATATGGAACAAAGAAGTGGGTATCCCTGCCGACAGGATTTATAAATTCGGCAAGGAGGATAATTTCTGGGAGCATGGAGCAGGACCTTGCGGACCTTGTTCTGAGATTTATTATGACCGTGGCGAAAAGTTTGGCTGTGGTAAACCTGACTGTAAAGTAGGATGTGACTGCGACAGATATATGGAGGTTTGGAACAACGTATTTACGCAGTTTGAAAACGATGGAAAGGGTAACTATACCTTACTTGAAAATAAAAATATAGATACAGGAATGGGACTTGAAAGACTTGCGGTTGTTGTTCAGGATGTAGATTCTATATTCGATGTCGATACTATAAAGGCTCTTAGGGATAAGGTTTGTGAAATGGCACATGTTGCCTATAAGGAGAATGAAAAAAATGATGTTTCTATAAGACTTATTACTGACCATATCCGTTCTGTTACCTTTATGACCTCTGACGGTATACTTCCTTCCAATGAAGGTCGTGGATATGTCTTAAGAAGACTTCTTCGCCGTGCGGCAAGACACGGACGTCTTCTCGGAATAAAGGGAAGTTTTCTGGCTGAACTTTCTAAGACGGTTATAGAGTGCTCTAAGGATGCATATCCAGAGCTTGAAGAAAAGAAGGAACACATCTTCTCAATATTAAATACAGAGGAAGAAAATTTCAATAAAACCATAGATCAGGGACTTTCGATATTAAACGGATATATTGATGAAACCAAGAAAATAGATTCAAAAATCCTTTCAGGTGAAAGAGCCTTTAAGCTTTATGATACTTATGGCTTCCCTCTTGATTTGACAAAAGAAATTCTTGAGGAATCCGGTATAGATGTGGATGAAGAGGGCTTTAATACCTGTATGGACGAACAAAGAGTAAAGGCAAGAAATGCAAGAAAGACAACCAACTATATGGGAGCTGATGCAACCGTATATGAGCAGATACCACTTACTATAGATAATCTTTTTGTAGGATATGATTCACTTGTTCATAAGTCAAAGATAAATGCAATGACTACCGACAAAGAGGTAGTTAAGGAGCTTTGCTGCGGAGAGAACGGTTCAATATTTGTAGCCGGAACACCTTTTTATGCAACTATGGGTGGTCAGTGCGGAGATTCAGGAGTCATCACCGCTCCTGACGGTGAGTTTATCGTTCAGGATACAATTAAGGTTGTTGGTGGAAAAATAGCACATGTAGGTTATGTAAGTAAAGGAAGCATAAGACTTGGAGATGAGGTTAAGCTTAATGTCGATGAAAATCAAAGAGCACTTACCTGCAAGAATCATTCAGCTACACACCTTTTACAAAAGGCATTAAAAATTGTTCTTGGTAATCAGGTTGAACAGGCCGGTTCATATGTTGCAATGGACAGACTGCGTTTCGATTTTACGTACAATAAGCCTATGACCGTGGAAGAGATAGAAAAGGTTGAAGAAATTGTCAATTCAGAAATAGAAAAGGATATAGCTGTTACAACTGATATAATGAGCCTTGAGGATGCAAAAAAGACAGGTGCTATGGCACTTTTTGGTGAAAAATACGGTGAATCCGTCCGAGTTGTGAGTATCGGTGATTTTTCAAAGGAGCTTTGCGGCGGTACACATGTACCGAGCACAGGTGTTATCAATACTTTTAAGATTGTTTCTGAGGCAGGTGTTGCCGCAGGTGTAAGACGTATAGAGGCTCTGACCTCAAAGGGTGCTTTTGATTATTATAAAAATGTTGAGAAAGAATTAAATGAAGCATCCATAAAAGCAAAAACAGAGCCTTCAAAGCTTGCGGACAAAATTGATTCACTTATGGCAGAGATTAAAGCGCTTCAGTCTGAAAATCAAAAGCTTAAGGATAAGATGGCTAAGGATTCTGTTGGCGATGTTATGAGCAATATGGTTGACTTAGGTACTTATAAGATTCTTCCTATCGAGGTTAAGGATATTGATATGAATGCTCTTAGAACACTTGGCGATGATATGAAGGTAAAAATCGGTTCAGGTGTTGTAATACTTGCTTCATCCATAGATGGTAAGGTTAATCTTATAGTTATGGCAACGGATGACGCCGTAAAGGCAGGAGCACATGCAGGAAACATAATTAAAAAGATTTCCGGTCTTGTCGGTGGAGGCGGAGGCGGTCGCCCTAATATGGCTCAGGCCGGCGGAAAAAATCCGGATGGTATCAAGGAAGCCTTAAGTCAGGGTATAGAAGAAGCTAAAGCACAGCTCTCATAAATTGTAATAATTATATTTATTCTATCGAGGATATATAATGACAAATGAAGAAAAGCAAAAAAGAATAAATGAGCTTAGAGAGCAAAGGCGAAGAAGTCTTGCTCGGCGAAGAAAAATAAGAAAAATACAGATTTCAATTATTTTTACGGTATTTATTATGCTTATAATCGGCACTGTATGGGGCGGAATTGCGTTTATAAGGTATAAAAAAGCATCAAAGCCTAAGGACTATACGATAAATATAAAGAAAATACCGATGATTGAAAGAACGGATTTTCAAATAGACGCACCTCCAAAGGAGGCTACACTTACAGTTGTTGGTGATGTTATGATGCACTCCTGGCAGATAGAACGAAGCTATGATTCCGCAACTGATTCCTTTGATGTATCGGACAGCTTTACATATGTTAAAAAATATCTTTCGCATGCGGATTTTACGATAGCAAATCTTGAAACAACTTTGCCGGGAAGATACAATGGTTCGATAAACGATGTGCTCGGTTATTCAGATTATCCGATGTTTTCCTCCCCGGAGATTTTGGCGGATAATTTAAAGGAGGCAGGCGTTGATTTTCTTCAAACTGCTAATAATCATTCACTTGATTCATGGGAGGATGGTATTTACGCTACCATAGATTATCTTGATTCGATCGGAATGCTACATACAGGAACATTTAAATCGCAGGAGGAATGTGATAAACAGTGTATAATTGAAGTAAACGGTATAACCTTTGGATTTGTAGCATATACGTATGGAACAAATGGTCTTCCTGTTCCTTCGGAAAGACCATATTGTATAAATACGCTTGATATATATGATGACGCAAAGCTTGAGGAGATGTATAGTAAGGTTCGTGCACTGGATGCAGCAGGAGTGGATTTTGTGTGTCCGCTTATTCATTTTGGAACAGAATATACGGAAGTCCCTGATTCATGGCAGGAGATGGTGGTTGATGGTTTGTTTGATGCCGGAGCAGATGTCATTTTCGGAGGACATCCGCATGTTGTTGAACCAATCGATGTAAGAACAATAGAGAACCCCGATGGAACAACAAGAACCGGGTATGTTGTATATTCCTTTGGAAATTTTGTATCAAGTCAGGTTTATGATGGTGTAAATAAGGATTTAGGCATAATAACGGATTTTACCTTTAAAAAGGAATATAATAACGGAAAAGCAAATTGCTATGTGTCGGAAGTAAAAGTTGCTCCAACCTATGTATATTGGACAAATGAGACTATAGGTGTTATTCCTGTTCTTGAAGCTTATAATCATAGATCGGATTATTCCTTTTTATCGGACCGTGATTGGGGCAGAATAGAATATGCCAAGGATCATGTTATTGAAGTAGTATGCGCAAAGGGTAGTCTTGATTACAGTCTTGATGACGATATGTATATAGTTAAGCCAAAAAATATAGAAAATTAGAAAATTTTTACAATTAATTTCATTTTTTGGTTGACGAAATAATATATTATGGTATAATAGTTTCTGTGCGATTTGGAAGTACCCAAACAGTTGTTAAGCACGAACATAAGATATTTTGCAACTGGAGGGAGGTTGAGGATAGAATGTCAAACGTAATAGTTAAGGAAAACGAAACTTTGGATAGTGCACTTCGCAGATTCAAGAGAAATTGTGCAAAGGCAGGTATTCAGCAGGAGATTCGTAAGAGAGAGCATTACGAAAAGCCAAGCGTTAAGCGTAAGAAGAAGTCAGAAGCTGCCAGAAAACGCAAATATAAATAATTTAGTTTATTTATTACTATATAAAGAGAACCTGTTTTGGTTCTCTTTTTTTCTCTGACATATTATTCATATTGTAGATATTATCAACATAATATAATAAAAAATGGAGTTTAATATGACTCAGGTTATATTATATGACAATAAATCCGTACATATTGATGGTTATAAAAATATAATTAATTTTAATTCGGCAAAGATGTCTTTAAAATGTAAAGATAAAATCTTAGAAATAAAAGGTAATAATCTATGTATTGATTCATTTTCAGAGGTTAGCATGGTAGTAAGCGGACAAATAGAAGATATAAGCTGGGTTAATCAGTAAAAATAATGTTAAAAAAATTTATTATTTGGTTGAAAGGATATCTTATAATATGTCTGTCCGGTAATTCTAAAGACAGAACAATTAATTTATGTTTAAAAAACGGAATAAATATATGGAGAATTTCCGAATCAGACGGATGTAAAACCATATATATTTCGAAAAATGGATATAAAGAGCTTATTCCTTATTTGGAAAAGACAGGTACCAAAGCCGAAATAATAGATAAAAAGGGCATGCCGTATCTTTTTTTTCGTTATAAAAAAAGAAAAATTTTTTTACTGGGCCTATTGTTGTTTTTTGGAATAATATATTCCTTTTCTTTTTTTATATGGGATATTAATATCTCCGGAGAAAAAATATATACGGATGAACAAATTATACAAACATTAAATGATTATAATATAAGAATCGGAACAGCAAAGGGTAAAATTAATTGTACTGAGCTTGAAAAAAGTTTAAGAGCAGAATATGATGATATCGCATGGATAAGCTGTGAGCTGAAAGGAACCAGATTAAATATAAGTATTAATGAAACTATTGCTCCTGATATGATAAAGGAAAATACCGTTCCGTGTAATATAGTTGCAGCTAAGGACGGACTTATAACTGATATATACATTGAATCGGGTACAAGGGTTGCCGGAAAGGGTGATGAGGTAAAAAAAGGAGATATACTTATAACGGGTGCTATTAATCTTTATAATGATTATGATGAACTTATCGAAACCTCATATGTACCCGCGAACGGACAGATTTATGCTGTAGTTTCTTATGAATACCATGACAGCTTTTCTATGGATTATTATGAGAAGGAGTATACCGGAAATCAAAAAAAATATTTCGGACTTATAATAGGAGATAAAGCAATTAAGCTTCCAAAATCAAACAAAAAATATAATAATTATGATATTGCCACGGATGAAATCAGACTTAAGCTCGGTTCGTTTTTTTATCTTCCTGTTTCTGTTAAAAAAAGCAGAGTTATGGAGTATGAGCCTGTACTGAAAAAATATACTGATAAAGAGGCGGATATGAAGGCTCGGAATAAGCTTAATGCATATATAGAAGAATTAAACAAAAAAGGGGTAGAAATACTTGAAAATAATGTTAAAATAGAGATTAACGGTGATATCTGTAAAGCAGATGGAACAATAGTAACAAAGGAGTTGATTGGGATTCCTGCAGATATTACAATTATAAATCAAGGAGAAGAAGCTGATGGCATATATTGAAACCATAACCGTGCCTGAAAAGCATATACAAAATGTTTTCGGACAATATGATAAGAATATAAAAAATATAGAAAAGTCGTATAAAGTAACTATAGTTTTAAGAAACGAAAGCCTAAGAATCGTAGGTACAGAGGAAAATGTAAAAAGGGCAGCTTCCGTAATTGAACAAATGATAAAGCTTTCCGACCACGGAAATGTAATAACTGAACAGGAGATAAACTATGCGGTTTCTCTTACAAAATCAAAGGATAAGGATGTTGAAACCATAAGTGAGCTTGACAAAGATATAAATATCATATGTCATACTATAAACGGTAAGCCTGTTAAAGCCAAAACTCTTGGTCAAAAAAAATATGTTGAAGCAATTGATAATAATATGATTGTTTTTGGGACAGGCCCGGCCGGAACCGGAAAAACATATCTTGCCATGGCGAAGGCTATAACTGCATTTAAAAATAATGAGGTAAACAGAATTATACTTACGCGTCCGGCTATCGAGGCAGGAGAGAAGCTCGGTTTTTTACCGGGAGACCTACAAAGTAAAGTAGACCCTTATCTTCGACCGCTTTATGATGCTTTATATGAAATAATGGGAGCGGAAAGCTTTATGAAAAATATGGAGAAGGGGCTTATCGAGGTTGCACCTTTGGCATATATGAGAGGAAGAACCCTTGATAATTCCTATATAGTATTGGATGAAGCTCAAAATACAACTCCCGCACAGATGAAAATGTTTCTGACGAGAATCGGATTTGGTTCCAAAGCCATTATAACCGGAGATTTGTCTCAAAAGGATTTATCTCCAAACGAAAAGTCAGGTCTCGAGGTAGCACTTAAGGTTTTAAATAAAATTGAAGATATAGCTGTCATTAATTTTACCAGTGAAGATGTTGTAAGACATCCTCTGGTTCAAAAAATAGTAAATGCGTATGAGGCATATGAAAGCAGAATAAAAAATAATAAGCATAATGAAAGTGACAAAAAAAGATAATTAATATTAAATTATATTTTTTATTAAAAATATACGATATATGTGGTATTATGCTTGATTAAACCACAGATTTAGTGTATAATGATTAAGTTAGAAGAGGGATACCGATGAGTGTTTATATTGAAAATGAATTAGATTATGAGCTTCCGGAAAGATTTATCCAAATTGTAAATGAAATAGTAACGGCTTCAGAGGAATATGTCAAATGTCCTTTTAAGTGTGAGTTAAATGTTATATTTACGGATAATGACGGTATAAAAAGCATCAATAAGGAATTCAGGGATATAGATTCGCCGACGGATGTTTTATCCTTCCCGTTAATTGAATATGATAGACCTGCTGATTTTTCGGTAATAGGGAATATGTCTGCTGATTATTTTAATCAGGATACAAAGGAGCTTATGCTTGGAGATATTATTCTCAATGTTGATCGAGTTAAATCTCAGGCTATGGAATTCAATCATTCTATATATCGTGAGCTTGCTTTTCTGACAGCACACAGTATGCTTCATTTGTTTGGTTATGACCATGTAGAGGATGAAGAAAGGCTTCTTATGGAAGAGAAGCAGGAAGAAATACTTATTATGAAAGGATATACACGAGATTATGAAGAAAACTAAAAAAGCTACAGCTTTACTTGCATGTGCGATGATGACTTCGTTGTTATTGTCAGGCTGCGGTAAAGAAAAGAAGGAAGAAGAAGTTACAACACAGGCACAGATTAATTTATCACCTGTATCAACTATGGATGGCTCTGCAGAGGATATTCAGGTTATATCCAAAGAAGGATATATTCTAAGTGATTTAACAGGAGAGTGGATTGATGAGAAATACGAGAATCAACGTCCGTTTTGCCTTATGATTAATAATATTTCAGAAGCAATGCCACAGTCCGGAATATCAAAAGCTGCAATTACATATGAAATCCTTGTTGAAGGTGGAATAACAAGATATCTTTGTGTTTTTGATACATATGATGATATAGAAAAGCTTGGTCCTATCAGAAGTGCAAGAGTTCCTTATGTCCAGCTTGCAAAAATGTATGATGCCTTTTACGGACATTACGGTTGGTCGCCTACTGCACAGGAGATGATTGAGGGAGACTCAAGTATTAACTCTTTAAACGGAATTTATCTTGGTGACATAATGTATTACAGATCAAGTGACAGACCTGCTCCACACAATGTTTATACAAACTCTGACCTTATAGCTTCGGGTATAGAATATAAGGGCTATGATTATCAGCATGGTGACAACTATGAAAAGATGTTCAGCTTTAATTATAAAGACAAGCCTTTAGAAAACGGTACTCCTGCCAATAAGGTTGTTACAGCATTTAACGAATATTATACACCATATTTTGAATATAATGCAGGTGATGGCTTATATTACAGGACACAATATGGTTCTCCTCAAACGGATGCTGAAACAGGTGAACAGCTTAGTTATAAAAATGTTGTAATCCTTATGGTAGAATATTCCACAGATGACACAGGTTATTATAGATTTGTTAATTGGACCTCAGGTCTTGATGTATATTACTTTACGGATGGACAGTATATAAAGGGTAGATGGGAGAATGTAGGAGGAGTTCCTAAATTATTTAAAGAGGACGGAACTGAGATGAAGTTAAATCCGGGTAATACATTTGTGACCGTTTTTGACTATACTATTCCTGCATCAATTGTTATAGAATAATTTTATATATTTTAGGAAATAATTTCTTCAAGGAGTGAATGCCATGAAGAAATTATTTTTATATATCAGTTTGTTAATATCAATATTTACCGTATCATATTTTATTGCTTCCATGCTTTACAGGCACAGCAAAAGTAAGCCTGACAGGGAAATTATATTAACCGAAAATATAATTGAGGATTATGATATCGAGGAAAACAGCATGCTGTCCGATTTTGATGATAATTACAGTGTTCAGAGTGCTAACTCATATATTGATAATAATAAGCAGGATTATTATAAAACAAAGGATAAATATATACTTGGAATAAGAGATGGGTATGTAATTGTTTATTTCAATGACTTAGATACTGTTTATGAATTTACTGACATAGATGCCGGAGTTTTGGAGCTGCTCGACAAGGAACAATATGAAAAAATAAAAGACAATATATCCTTTAATTCACTTGAGGAGTTATTTGATTTTCTCGAATCGCTTGCGAGCTGAAAAGAATGAAAGATATATTTTGGGAGATGCAATGTACGATGTTTGTATAATCGGTGGCGGTGCTTCAGGTATGGCATGTGCCATAGCTGCTGCCGGTATGGGTTTAAAATGTATAATAATTGAAAAAGAAGCCAAGCTCGGAAGAAAAATATATGCTTCAGGGAATGGAAGATGCAATATTACCAATCATAATTTTGATAGAGCTTATTCGAAATACTATAATTCCTCATTTTCTGATTATGAAGGCTTTTTAAAAAGGCTTTTCATTAAAAGCAGTCCCGATAAGGAGATAACAGATTTTCTTTTTTCACTCGGGATGCCTACATATGATATAGGTTCCTATGTTTATCCATATTCCTTGCAGGCATCATCGCTTATGTGGACTCTGACAGATAAAATTAAAGAACTTAAGATTGACGCTTTGCTTAAGACATGTGTTGAAAAGATTGATTATATAGATGAAGCATATGTTATAAAAACTAAAAAAAATGATATTATCCATGCATCAAATGTAGTATTAGCCTGTGGAGGAGCCGGATATGAAAGCTTAGGAGGTTCGAAAAAAGGATACGAGCTTGCAAAGGCTCTGGATATTAATTGTACTGATATAAGACCATCCTTATGCGGACTCATAACAAAGGATGACATAAGTATTCTTAGCGGAGTAAGAATAAGAGCAAGGGCTTTTCTTTATGATGACAGTAAAAAAAATAATGCTTTTAAGACCATGTATGCCTGTGAGGAGGGAGAACTTCAGTTTACAGACTATGGTATCTCAGGTATTATGATTTTTAATCTTTCAGGTAAAGCAGGCTCTCTTATAAGCTCGCAAAAAAGAGCTTATATAAGTCTTGATTTATTACCCGATATAAAGGACGAGATAATTTTTGATGTATTTAAGAAAAGCAATTACAGAAGACCAAAGGCAGTTTTAAATAATTTTCTTAATGATAAGCTTGCAGGATATATAGTTGATAATATTGAAAAAGATATAAAAGCTTCGTGTAATGATATTAAATATGATGAGCAATATGTTAAAAAAATTACAGAAGCCCTTCATAGCTTTAATATTGAAATAAAAGCTTTGAAGGACTTTGACAATGCCCAGGTTACAGCAGGTGGAATATGTCTTGATATAATCAATCCAAAAGATATGAGTATAACAAATAAAAATGGATTATATGCAGTTGGTGAGCTTACGGATATTGACGGAATATGCGGCGGTTATAATCTTACTTATGCATTTATATCGGGAATAAGAGCAGGAAAGGGTATCTATGATAAGATTAAATCAGATAAAAATCAGCGTAAAAAAACTGAATATTAACAAACTCAGAGACTGTAATTATCTTAAAGAACTTAAAGCCTGTGAAGCATTAAATAAAAAGCTTAAACAGATACTTAAAACTAACGATTTTGAGATAAAAAAACTAATCAGGCTTTCAATTGATGCAAGAGATAAAGACAACCTACAGTATATTCTTTCTTTGGATATTGAATCCTCTTTTGAAAAAACAATTTTAAAAAATAATCGCAACAATAATAATATTATGTCAACTAATGATCCTGAATATAAGATTCCGTACTTCGATTTAAAAGATAAGACTTATATGTCTCCTGTTATAATCGGAGCAGGTCCGGCCGGATATTTTGCCGGACTTTATCTTGCACGTATGGGTTTTAAGCCTGTAATTTTTGAAAGAGGCAAATCTGTTTTTGAACGTGTAAAGGATGTCGAAGCCTTCTGGAACGGCGAGGACATAAATCCAGAATCGAATGTTTCCTTTGGAGAAGGCGGAGCCGGAACCTTTTCCGATGGTAAACTAAATACCGGAGTAAAGGATAAATATGGCAGAATACGTGCGGTTATTGATGATTTTATAAGCTTTGGGGCTCCTTTGGATATTGGCTTTCTTTCTAAGCCGCATATAGGAACAAATGAACTTCGAAATGTTATGTATAATATGCGAAGGGAAATAGAAAGGCTTGGTGGCAGGGTGTTATTTAATTCAAAATTTACCGGCTTTTCATACATAAATAATGAATCTAAAGATATACCACAAGGCGCAGATAAAATCAGAGTTGAAATAACTTCCAATATTGATAATAAAATAAGCTATACTGAAACAAATGCACTTATTCTTGCGACAGGACACAGTGCGAGAGATACATTTTCCTATCTTTCGCAAACATCAATTAATATGGAGCCTAAGCCTTTTGCAATAGGTGTAAGGATTGAACATCCTGCAGAGCTTATAAATGAAGCTCAATACGGAATAAGCAATAAGGAAAATGAACTTACGACTGCTGATTATAAATTAGTATATCATTCCGAAAACGGCCGAAATGTTTATAGTTTTTGTATGTGTCCCGGAGGATATGTGGTAAATGCTTCATCCGACACAAATCAGGCAGTTGTGAACGGTATGAGCAATCACAAGAGGGACGGAAGAAACTCAAATAGTGCTATAGTATGTAATGTTACACCGGAGGATTTTTTCTCCGAAGGTTTTGAAAAATTCGGTGTGTTGGCAGGAGTAAAATTTCAGGAAAAATATGAAGCGGCAGCTTACCGAGAAGGTAAGGGCAAAATTCCTGTTCAGCTTTTTAAGGATTACAAGTCAGGCAGAATTTCGGAATCATTTGGTGAGATAAAGCCGGATATAAAAGGAAAATATTGTTTCGGAAATATCAATAACTGTTTGCCAGTATATGTAAATAATGCTATAATTGAAGCAATTGACAGCTTTAATAATAAGCTTTCGGGCTTTGGCTGTGATGATGCTGTTTTATCAGGTGTTGAAACAAGAACATCATCGCCGGTTAAGCTTCCCAGAGATGACAGCTTTATGAGCAATCTCACAGGTATATTTCCGTGTGGTGAAGGAGCCGGATATGCAGGAGGAATAACCTCTGCTTCGGTTGACGGAATTAAGGTTGCAGAAGCTACAGCAAGATATCTGTATAATTTATTGGAAGACAAATCGGATAATTAATATAAAGGTTATTAATTTGAAAGAGGATAATAATGGACTTTAGAGCACAGTTAAAGAATAAGAAAAAAATAGTAATTAAGATTGGTTCATCATCACTTATGCATGATGAAACAGGACTTGTAAATTTTAGAAGGATGGAAAAGCTGGTACGTATAATTTGCGATCTTAAAAATCAGGATAAGGATGTAATACTTGTTTCGTCCGGTGCGATAGCAGTAGGAAGACAAACCTTAAAGCTTAATTATAAGCCAAAGACTGTATCCTTAAAGCAGGCATGTGCATCTGTCGGACAGGCTCAGCTTATGATGATGTATCAGAAGCTTTTTATGGAATACAATCATTTGGCTGCACAGGTACTTTTAACCTTTGATGCTATAACCAATGATGAAAGAAGACAAAATGCGGAAAATGCTTTAAATGAAATATTGCAGCAGGGTATAATCCCTATCGTAAATGAAAATGATACGGTTGCTACTGAAGAAATAGAATTTGGTGATAATGATACTCTTTCGGCTATTGTTGCGCATCTTATAAAAGCGGATTTACTTATAATTCTTTCTGACATAGATGGTCTTTATACTGATGATCCTCATAAAAATCCTACTGCAAAGAAGCTTTCTGTAGTTGAAGAGATTAATGAAAAAATAGACGATATGGCTAAGGATGCTATTTCCATGTACGGAACAGGCGGAATGTCGACCAAGATTTCTGCTGCAAGAATAGCGACTGATTCAGGTGCAGATATGGCAATCTTAAGTGCTGAGGATCTGGAGGTTATAAATAAGCTTATTGATGGCGAGGATGTAGGAACCTTATTTATAGCGCATGATTCCGAAAAATTTGATACCTTTGATTTTATAGTTAATAAGGGTTACAAGAATTAAAGTTGAATTTGTTATTTTAACGAATGTATTTATTAAATATGTTGTGAGATTCAGGAGTGACAGTATATGATGACTGACGAAAAGATTAAACGTATAAATGAGCTTGCTCATAAAAGCAAAACACCTGAGGGATTAACTGAGAAAGAAAAAAAGGAGCAGGCAGTTTTAAGAAGAGAATTCATAGATAGTGTTAAGGGTAATTTAAAAGCTCAGTTAGACAATATAAATATTCAGGAAAAAGACGGTTCCATAACTCATGTTAAGGATATACCGCTCAGGAAAAAACAGTAGAGGTTTGCTATGACAAAAAAGGATATACGCGAGAGCGTTTTATTTCTTAGAAATTCACTTGATAAAAAAGAGGCAGAATATATATCAAGAGGTATATGTCAGGATGTAATCGAGCTTGATGTATACGAAAAAACTACAGATATCTGTCTTTATATGTCCATTAATAATGAGGTTTATCTTGATTCCTTAATGGAAGCTTCCTTTAAAGACGGTAAACGAGTATGGCTTCCGAGAGTGATAAATAAACATATGGAGTTTTACAGCTATGATGCGAATACTAAGCTTATAATCGGTGCCTTTGGAATAATGGAGCCGGATTCGGATAGACAGCTTGTTCCAAATGAAAACACACTTATTATCATGCCCGGAGCCGTATATTCGGAGGATAAAGAAAGAATCGGATACGGCGGAGGCTATTACGACAAATATTTGTCCGAGCACCCCGAGTGCCACACGGTTGCAGTTTGCTATGAGCTGCAGATTTTTCCGGATATACCGACTGAGGTCTATGATATTAAGCCTGAAATAATTGTGACAGAAGATCGGATAATCAAGTAATAGTTCAGTGATTTACGGACTTATATGAGATAATCACTAATTTGAAATAATCGTTAAAAAATAATATAAGGAGAAAAAATATGCTTGAAGAATTAGGAATAAAAGCCAAGGCTGCATCAAGACTTTTGGCAAAGCTTGGTCAAAATGAAAAAAATAATGCATTGCTTAAGGTTGCCGAAGCACTTGTAGCGCATGCAAATGAAATAATTACAGAAAACAGTAAAGATATGGAATATGCCAAAAATAAAGGTATGTCTGAAGCGCTTCTTGACAGGCTTAAGCTTACAAAAGAGAGACTGGAAGGAATTGCAGAGGGCGTGAGAGAAGTAGTAGCTTTAGATGACCCGATAGGAGAAGTATTATCCATGAAAAAACGTCCTAACGGTCTTATGATAGGTCAAAAGCGTGTCCCTATGGGAGTTATCGGTTTTATATATGAATCAAGACCTAACGTAACGGTTGACGGATTTGCTCTTACATTTAAAACAGGAAATGCCATTATTTTAAGAGGCGGAAGTGATTGCATTAATTCCAATATCGCACTTGTAAGGGTTATAAAAGAAGTTTTAAAAAATGAAGGCATTACCGAGGATGCGATAAATCTTATAGAAAATACAGACAGAGAAATAGCAAGACAATTTATGAAGCTTAATAAATATGTAGATTTACTTATTCCGCGAGGCGGTGCAGGACTTATCAGAACCGTTGTCGAAAATGCAACTATACCGGTAATCGAAACAGGTACCGGAAATTGCCACATTTTTATAGACAGCTCGGCAGATCTTGATAAAGCTATTCCGATTATTAAAAATGCCAAGCTTCAAAGACTCGGTGTGTGCAATGCCTGTGAATCCTTAGTAATACATAAGGATATCGCCGACAGAGCGATTCCTCTTATCGTTGATATGCTTTCTGCAAATGATTGTGAGATAAGGGGCGATGAAGCATCTGTATCCATATCTTCATATATTAAGCCTGCAACCGAAGAAGACTTCGGAACCGAATATCTTGCCAAGATAATCTCGGCAAAGGTGGTAGAAAGCATAGATGAAGCAATCGAACATATTAACAAATACAGTACCGGACATTCAGAGGCAATAATTACAGAAAGCTACGAAAACGCCCAAAGATTTCTCGACGAAATCGATTCAGCCTGCGTATATGTAAATGCTTCCACAAGATTTACCGATGGATTTGAGTTTGGTTTTGGTGCTGAGCTCGGAATATCCACCCAGAAGCTTCACGCGCGCGGTCCTATGGGACTCTTGGCACTTACATCAACTAAATATATAATCTACGGAAACGGACAGGTTAGAGAATAGAAAATAACATTAATATATGATATTATTTATCAGCGTAAATCAAGTACGATGCAAAAAAAGAAAGGAATACTATAGTATGAACGAAATGAAATTTACGGGTTCTAAGGAATATGTTGCATCTCCGGAGCTTATGGCTGCGGTTGATGTTGCAAGAGCTTTAGAGAAGCCATTACTTATAAAGGGTGAACCGGGAACCGGAAAAACCATGCTTGCAGAGGCTATAAGCCAGGCATTTAATATGCCTCTTTATATATGGAATATCAAATCAACCACAAAGGCTCAGGATGGACTTTATGTATATGATACCATCCAAAGACTTTATGACAGCCAGTTCGGTGAGGAAGGCGTGGATGATATAAAAAGATATATCAAGCTCGGTAAGCTCGGTGAGGCATTTAAGTCCGAGGAACAGGTAATCCTTCTTATAGACGAAATTGATAAGGCAGACCTTGAGTTCCCTAACGACTTACTTTGGGAGCTTGATAAGATGGAATTTTATATACATGAAACAAGGGAAACCATAAAGGCTAAAACAAGACCTATTGTAATCATAACCTCAAATGCCGAAAAGGAGCTTCCTGACGCATTTCTTAGAAGATGTATATTCCATTATATTGCATTTCCTGAGAAGGAGGAAATGGATGAAATCGTAAGAGTTCATTTCGACAATATAGACGAAAACCTTTTAAAGCAGGCTATGGATACCTTTTATTGGATAAGAAGCATAAAGGAGGTCAGGAAAAAACCAAGTACATCTGAGCTTATAGACTGGCTAAATGCACTTACCATAGGCGGTATCGACCCTGAAATAATAAGAACCAAGCTTCCTTATCTTGGTGTTTTGATTAAGAAAGATGAGGATGTTGAGATAGTTAATAAAAAGAAAATATATTAGTATAAAAGATTTTAAGATAAAATATTTTAGTTGAAAAGATTTTTGTTTAATATTTTTTATAAAAAAGATTTTAGAGGAGAATTTATTAATTGTTTACTGATTTTCTCTATGTTCTGCGGGATAAGGGGCTCAATGTATCTTTAACTGAATGGATAACCTTCATGGACGCACTTGACAAAGGTCTTGCATATTCATCCCTTGAGGGACTTTATAATCTCGGCAGAATGATACTTGTTAAAACTGAATCCGACTATGATAAGTTCGATATGGCATTTATGGAATATTTTAAAAATGTTCACATAGATATGGAGATGCCTCCGGAAATCATAATGAAATTCCTTGATAAGGGTGAGATGGACACATCCAAGCTTAATGCCGATATCTACAGCTATATACAAAAGCGTGATATGGCAGAAACAAAGAGAATGTACCGCGAGCGTGTTACCGAGCAAAATCAGGAGCATAACGGTGGTAATTACTGGATTGGAACCAGCGGAGGTTCAGCCTTTGGTCACAGCGGACGTAATCCCGGCGGACTTCGTATCGGCGGACATCCCGGTCAGCAGTCAGCCTTTCAGGTAATGGGAGAGCGTAAATATCAGGATTTCAGACATGATAAAACCCTTGATATAAGGCAGTTTCAGATGGCTTTCAGAAGATTAAGACAGTTTTCAGCCAAGCTTGATGTGGCTAAAACTGAGCTTGATCTTGATAAAACCATAGATTCTACCTGCAATAACGGCGGCTATCTTAAGCTTGAATTTGACAAACCACGTAAGAACTCCGTCAAGCTTTTGCTTTTATTTGACTGTGGCGGAACCATGATGCCTTTTTCTGAGCTTTGTAATGACTTATTTCAGGCAGTTCACAAGGCAAATCATTTCAAGGACGTAAAAACCTATTATTTCCATAACTGTATCTACAGTAAAGTCTATAAGGATGCGGAATGTGAGATGGGAAATTGGGTTGATCTGGATTACCTTTTCAGACATACCGACAAGGATTATAAGGTTATAATCGTAGGTGATGCACAGATGGCACCCGAGGAATTATTTGATGTAAACGGCAATTACCGCGGACCTAACGATGGACGAAGCGGTTATGAATGGAACAAGCTTCTGCGCGACAAATATAAGAAAGCCATATGGCTTAATCCGAGATTTCACGGCAAGCTAAACGACCTTGCATGGATGGAATCAGAACGAACCTTAGCAGAGATTTACGATATGTATCCGCTTACAATAGATGGGCTTAAAGCAGGGATTACTAAGCTTATGGCGCCGAGGTAATGAAATAAATTAATAAAATAAGTAAAATTTATATAATAAGATAGAATAACTAAGATGAAGCATCGAGATAATGTAACAAGGCGGTCTCTTATGAAGCAAAGGACGGTAACCGGAAAGAAAAAAATTAGCATTGTGCTATTATTTAGCATTGTGTTTTCATTTACCATAATTATGTCTTTTATGTCAACAGCACTTCCGGCTATGGCCAAAGAAGCTGCGAGCTATACAAGCCTTAAAAATACCCGTGAAGTGGTACACTTTGATGAAAAGGACTGGTATCTTATTGATTATGATGATAGTTCGGTAACGTTACTTTCAAAAGAATGTGTTGTTGCATCAGAGTTTGGTTCAAACAATACATATAGCGGTTCTACAGTAGAAGCTGCCGTAAATAATTACTTTGATAACAATATATCATCAGATGCAAAAACCGTAGTAGATGGTGATGGTATGTTTCTTCTTACAACCGAACAAGCTAAAGAATTAAATTCCGATGTACTAAAATGTTCCCAATATACCGGAACAGATTTCAATTATTGGTGGCTTAATTCAGCCGGCAGTCATGATATGGTTGCAGCGTGTGTCTACGGCGAAAACGGAAACGTGGAAGAATATGGCACATATGTGTTTAAAAAGCTTGGCGTGCGTCCGGCTATTAATCTTAATCTGTCATCTGTAACCTTTTCATCGGATACCAATACATTTTATTTGTCAAATGAAGCACAGGGTGATAATACAGATACATCCATAGCTGAAGTTCCAAAAACAGGAGATAAGCTAAATTTGGGTGTAATAGCTATACTTATTATATATTCAGCATTTGCAGCCCTTTATATGAAAATCAGAAAGCACTTAATATAGCCGTACGGCTTAATTTGTAAAATGTTTTATAAAATATAGGCGTACGACTATTTTTTTACAATTTCAAATAATTATATAAAGGACAGATACTAGTATAGCTATATCGTTCACGCTATATTAAGAATCTGTCCTTTATATTGTTCTAACGGCTGAAAATTTATGACTTTATCTAACAGCACTTTAATTCATGTTATTAATGATATCTATGATATAATCAACAGTTTTATCTATGTCCATAAGGCTACTGTTTACAAATATATCATAGCTGTCAAGAGAGGCCCATTTCTTTGAGGTATAATAATTGTAATAGGATGCACGTCCTTTATCTTCCTTGATTATCTGGCTTCTTGCCTTATCCTCCGATAAATCAAAACGCTTTGAAACTGTTTCAATTCTCTTTTCAAGAGGAGCAAATATAAATATACGAACCAGATTTTCGTTATGTCTTAAAGCATAATCCGCACATCTACCGACGAATACACAAGGACCTTCTTCAGCTATGCTTTTAATCGTATCATAAGTAGCCTGAAATGCCTGTTGATTAAGATTTGCATGATATCCGGTACTTGTAAAACCGTAGCTGTATGGATCCATGACGAGAGAGTAGAGGAAGCTCTTTGACGGCTTTTCGTCAAGACTTTTGAGCAAATTCTCGCTTAAACCGCTTTTCTTGGCAGTTTCATAGAGTAATTCCTTGTCATAAAATGCATAATCCAGCTTTTCAGCAAGCTTTCTGCCTATTTCACGTCCGTTACTTCCAAATTGTCTTCCAATGGTGATAATAGTTTTTTTACCCATAAAATAGCCCTCCTTTTGATGTTAAAAAGAAAATAAATACCTTCAGAAATTTCATATAAATATTATAACATTATTTTCTTTAAAAAACTATATATTTAATTATTATTTTAGTGTTATAATTGTTTTAAGATATTATATGAGAAAATAAAAAAGGAGCAGTTATGCATATAGAAATAATTTGTTTGTTTTTAAAGGGGTATATAAGTATTAATGATTTTGAAAAAATATTATATGATAATATAGACATTTTTGAGAATGAATTTGATGAAGATACTTTTAATGAATTAGTTAGTATTGATTATAATTCAAAAAAAGATATTATCCATTTACATAGGGTTTTAAGTGATTATATTAGAAAAAATTATTTGCCACAATATCAAAAGATAAACGATGCATATGTCGAAAAAATTATTGAAACAAACAAATATGATTCTATTACAAAATTATTGAAAAACAAATATAAAAAGAATAAATTAATAACGATTGATTGTAATAATATATTTACTCAGACTGATTTGATAAAAGTATTTAAGAAAAAGTTAGATTTTCCTTTGTTTTGTGGGGATAATTGGGATGCAGTTAATGATTTGATATATGATGTTATTTTTCCAAATGAATTACAGATTGTCGGTTGGAACCTACTAAAAAAAAGATTGCCAAATGATTCAGAAATATTAATTAATATTTTGGATAAAATAGAAAAATCAAGATGTACAATTAAATATTTATGATGAGGAATATAATATAGAAATTGTAATAATAAGCATCAATGGAGCTTAATAATTGATATTTCCTTATATTTAAGCTATACTAATTATAATATAACAAAAGGTGGTGATAAAATGGCAGATATAGAAGTTTTAAAAAAAGATGTAGTAAAAAAAGGCATTGATTCTTTAGGAGATATAATTTTCAAAATTATACTTTTTGGTTCATATGCAAGAGGTGATTATGAAGATGATTCAGATGTGGATATTATGTTTTTGTTAAATTGTCCGAGAGTTGATTTGCCTAAATACAGAAAATGTCTTTCAACAGTATCAAGTGATGCAAGTTTGGAAAACAATGTAACTGTAACGCTAATTGTGAATGATAAAGATACATTTTACAGCAAAATGAGTATCTTGCCATTTTACCAAAATGTTCAGAAAGACGGGGTGGTATTATATGAACAGCGCTGATGATGTTAATAATATAAATACTAAAAAAGATTTATCAAAATACCGTTTAGAAAAAGCAAAAAATTGTTTACAGGCTGCAAAAACATTATTGGAACATGAATTATATGAAGATGCAACAAATAGAGCATATTATTGTATTTTCCATTCAATTCGAAGCATACTAGCATTAGATGGTGTAGAATTTAAAAGACATTCAGGAAATGTTTCGTATTTCAGAGAAAAATATATAAAAACCGGAGTTTTTGACAAATCTTTTTCAGAAATAATAGGAGACGCCTTGACAGTTAGAAGTGATAGCGATTACGGAGACTTTACTGTTATTTCCAAGCAAGACGTTACTGAACAGGTTTCTAACGCTGAATTGTTTTATGATACAATAAAAAAATATTTAATTAATATAGATTAAATATAGGGAATAATCTTAATTTATTTAAGAATATTCCCTTATAATTTTAGTAATTATAAATTTGTTTACATAATATTATTATGGTAATATTTATAAAGATAATTCAACTTTCCCTGAGAGTAACCTTATTCCTTGCACGGCGTTTACGGTCATCATCCATATCGGCATAGTGTTTTCTGGTTGTATTTACGTCGCTATGGCCTAAAACATCGGCAACCAGGTAGATGTCGTCGGTTTCGCGGTATAGATTGGTTCCGTAGGTGCTTCTAAGCTTATGCGGTGTAATATGCTTTAAAGGAACCGAAGACTGAGCATATTTTTTAACCATATTTTCAACGGTACGGACACTGATTCGTTTTCTTTGAGAAGACAGGAAAAGAGCATTTTCGTGACCTGAAACGGCATCGATTTTCTTTCTTTCATCAATATACACGCTAAGAGGCCCGGCAGCTTCATCACTAAAATAAACAAGAGCTTCCTTGCCACCTTTTCGGGTAACCTTTATGCACATATTCTTAAAATCAACATCATTTATGTTTAAACCTACACATTCGGATATACGGATACCTGTACTTAACATAAGCGTTAAAAGCGCCAAATCGCGATTTTTAGCCTTACCATGATATTGTAATTGCTTATCGGTCAAATTAACGCCGTATTCGACAGTATCAAGGAAGTTTGCAACCTCATCATAGTCCATACGGGTGATTTGTTTATCTTTAAGACGCGGACGCTCGATTTTATTGATAGGATTGCCGGAAACCATGTCATTTTTATAAAAATAGGTATACATAACACTAAGAGAGCATAATTTACGCTTAATTGAAGCTTTATCGTTAGTGTAAATCCGGCCGTTTTTAGAGTACTTTTGAAGATAATCCTCATAATCCTCAATGAAAATCGCATTTATGGACGAAAGAATATCCAAAGTAACATCCTTGGGCGAATTTAAAGGTGCGTCCGTATAAGCCTCAACAATATATTCAAAAAAGTTTTTTATGTCACGTGCGTAACCAAGTCTGGTACGTGAGGATTTGCTTTGTTGGATTGAGCGAAAGAAATGACGCATATAATCCGGTAGCTCCTTGGATATATTTCTGATTAAATCTATATTTTGCATGTCGATTTGTTGTTGATATGTTAATTCAGCCATAAAGAGTACCTCCTTGGTTTTCATGCATATTTTCATGCAACAGCTCGTAAACAAGTTTGCTCACTACTTCGCATATTATCATGCATATCTTTTCGTAAAACCTGAGTTTTGCGAATAATTGGATTACTTTTAATATATCATATTGCACTCCTCTTGTCAAGGAAAATCCGCATAAAATCTAACTTTTTTTATGTCTTTGATTAAAAATACGCATAACACATTTTTATGATTTTGTGTTATGCGTTTGATAATGCATCATCAAGCACATTTAAAATTTTATTAAAGTATTCCGGAAGCTCTGATTTGAATTCCATATATTCATTTGTTATCGGATGATTAAATCCAAGAACTCCTGCATGTAAAACCTGACCGTTTAAATTAAATTTTTTTGATTTGGTTCCGTATACTTCATCGCCAAGCAACGGATGATTGATACTCGCCATATGAACCCTTATCTGATGTGTACGTCCGGTTTCAAGCTTACATTCGATTAAGGACATATTATCCTTAAGATTTTTGATTACATGATAATGAGTAACGGCTCTTCTGCCCTTTGGATCAATCGCCATCTTTTTACGGTCTGTTTTATGTCTTGCAATAGGTTTATCGATTGTACCGTCAGCTTCGTTAAAATGATTATGGCAAATCGCTGTATAAATTCTGTTTATATCGTGAATTTTGAATTTATCAGCCATAATCCTATGGGAAATGTCATTTTTACAAACAACCAAAAGACCTGAAGTATCCATATCGATTCTGTGGACAATTCCCGGTCTCATAACGCCATTTATGGTCGATAAATCTTTACAATGATACATAAGTGCGTTTACAAGTGTATCATCATAGTGTCCCGGTGCAGGATGAACAACCATACCCTTTGGTTTATCCACTACAATTATATCTTTATCCTCATATATAATATTAATGGGAATATCCATTGGAACAATTTCGATTATTTCCGGCTCAGGAATATCTATATCGATTATATCACCGGATTTTATCTTATAATTTGCTTTAACCGGCATAGAATTGACCGATATAAAGTCATCTTCAATTAATTTTTGAATATATGCCCTTGAAAGCTCGTTAAGCTCTTCAGAAAGAAATTTATCAATTCTGATGCCTAATACTTCATTATAATTCTCATCAGCTATTATTCTTAAATCTTCCATATCAGCGTTTCTTACCTAAAATTTCATCAAAATCCTCTTCCTTATAAATAAAAATCATAAGAAAAAGAATTGCGAACATACTTAAAGTTACATAAATATCTGCGACATTGAATACAGGAAAATCAATTAATTTAAAATCAAAGAAATCGACAACATAACCATACTTAAATCTGTCAATCATATTGCCAAGCGCACCTGATATTAATGCTGTTATGCAGATAGTTGACATAATATATTTACGGTTATCAACTATATTATATAGAATATAAAAACAGCCAATTAGCACAAAGAAAGTCAGAATTAAAAAGAAAATTCTTCTTCCCTGCATCACTCCCCATGCAGCACCTTTATTTTGAATATAAGTTATTGCAAATATATTTTTTATTACTTCCTTTGATTCATACAGACTGAATTTACTTTTAATGATAAATTTAGTAAATTGGTCGATGGATGTAAGTAAAGCTATAATTATAATTGGAAGTATCATTATTTTTAATTTTTTTTCTTTCATTATTTTATTGCTTTCTGCGTTGATTTTATAAATTTTTATATTACCTTAATAATAAATTGATAATAGTTTTACATGTTATATTGATCAAGATAATCCGTAAATGCCTGTCTCATGTCCTCTTTTGTAACATCCATATCAATATAAGCATTACCTATAGACTTAAGAAGTATAAATTTTATCTTATCGCCTACAACCTTCTTATCATTTCTTGTATAATCGATTATTTTATCAATATCAATATCCTTTGGTAAAGCAGGAATTTCAAACATTTTAATAGTTGTAATTATATCAGTAAGGGTATTTTTATCGATATTTCCCTTATTATATGAAATTAAAGATGCAAGTATAGAGCCTATAAGTACACATTCGCCATGCAAAAGCTCAAAATTCATATACTTTTCAAGTGCATGTCCGAGTGTGTGACCAAAATTTAGTAATGCTCTTTTCCCTTTTTCGGTAGGATCCTCTTCCACAACCATACGCTTAATCAGACAGCTTCTATGCACAAGCTCGCAAAGAGTATCATAATCCAGCGTAATGATTTTACTAAAGTTATTTTTTATCCATGTATAATAACCTGCATCGAGTATAAGACCGTGCTTTAAAACCTCTCCCATACCCGATATAAACTGTCTTTTATCAAGAGATTTTAAAGAATTTTGATTCATATATACAAGGCGTGGCATATGAAATGCTCCAACCATATTTTTGTAGGAGGAAAAATCCACTCCTGTCTTACCGCCTATACTTGAATCTACCTGTGATAATAGGCTTGTAGGAATCTGAACAAAGTCGATACCTCTAAGGTATGTTGCAGCCGCAAATCCGGTCAAATCTCCCGTAACACCGCCTCCTAAGGCAATTAAAAGGTCATTTCTGTCAAATTTTTCTGTTATCAATCGTTCATATAAATCTCTTACAACATCAAGATTCTTATTTTCTTCTCCTGCATTAAAAATAAATGTAGTAACTTTATTAAAAATTCCTTCATTGTTTAATGAAATTAATATAGCATCCAAATATAAGGATGCTACATTAGTTTCAGATACTATACATATTTTTTTACCGGAAAAGCCAAGTCTGTTAAGAATATCAGCCAATCCATCATAAGAATCATTGAATGTGATGTCATATACAGGTTTATTATCTACATGAACTGTTATATCCTCTATTAACATACTACATTCTCCTATTTTATATATTAAACAAATTCGAAATCGCCTGAATCGTCATCTTCGCCATCACCAAGAAGGTTACTTTCCTTAACGGTTTCTACTTCAACCTCTACATCATCCTCACCAAAATTGACAGTAGGAATTTCAGATTCATTTTCCGAAACGGAGCTTTCTTCCTTTGATTCGGAAGGTGACTCCTTTTTAATATCCTTTTCAAAAGTAAAAATATTATCTACTACAGGCTTTTTAGGTTCTTTTTTTTCTTGTGCCGATTCCTTTGCTTTATCCTCGCTTAGCTTGGAATTAACAATATCCTTAATTTTAGCATCTGCTTCCTTTTTATCATCGCTCTTTGGTGCAGGCTCAGGCTTTTTTTCCTGCTTTTTCTCCTCAGTCTTTTTTGTTCCTGCAGATGACTGGGAAGTACTCTTCTTTGTTTGTGAGCTCTTTGAGGAAGAACGTGAAGAATATTTTCCCGTTCCCATTCCATCAGTATTTACTGTAAACGCCGGTTCACCTTTCTTCTTTTCAGTAACAGTACGACCGTCATAAGGATTATATCTTCCGTTTTGTTTGTTTGCATCAGGGTTAAAAGGATCTACAAAATTTTCTCCGGCACTTAAGTTTGATGTATAAACAGCACTTGTACTAACTTTATCCTCAGGATTCATAGACATAGAACCGCCACCGCCATTAAAACCACCCAATGTAGACTCATCTCTCATCTGCGGATCTCCGGTAAATGAACCAAAATCAGAAGAGCCACCGCTACTGCTTCCAACAGAAACACCAAGTGTTTTAAGAGCTCTTTCGTCTATATATGATTTAGGATCAAAATCCTCTTCTTCTAAAAGCTCAAACTGCTTTTTCATAAAATAAACAAAGTTTGATTTATAAGCAGCATATTGAGTTTCAAGTTCATTAATTTTTTCTGTTATTTCAGCAAGCTCCTTTTTGGCATCAGCAAGAATATTTTTTGCTTTATTTTTAGCCTCAAGTTCTATATTTTTAGCTTCCTTTTGAGCCTTTGATTTTGTATCCTCAGAATCTTTTTCTGCAATCATAATGGATTTTTCAAGCTCTGCTTCCTTGGATTTATAATTTTGTAATCCGTCTGTTAAGGTTAATACCTTTTCCTTTAACTCTGCATTTGAACGATATAGCTTTTCATAAGAATCAGAAACAACATCAAAAAAAGCATTGACATCCTTTTTCTCATATCCTAAGCCTGTTCTGAATTTTTTCTGTTGAATATCTACCGGTGTAAGCATCTTTACAATCATCCCCCGTAATAATATAGATTAATACCTTCAAATTATATAATATATTAGTATTGTCCAAGCTGTGGTGAAACGGTTGTCTCATTTAAAATTTCTTCTCTTAAATCACCGGAAACTTCGATGGAGCTTGGAGCCGCTATAAAAATATTTGCTGAGATAGCCTGTAAAGAACCGCCTATAGCATAACAGGCACCACCTATAAAATCTATAATTCTCTGTGCAGGGGCAAGTTCAAGCCCTTCCATATTTATTACTATTGTTTTTCCTGCATTAAGAAAATCTGCAACTGTTTGTGACTCACTTATCTCTTGTGGTTTAATTACGTACACTTCACTTCCACCTTTATAATTATTTGATCTTTGCTGCTTGTTGGTATTGAAGTCAACAAGATTATTATTCTGTGGTCTTGCCTGAGGTCTTGATGATTGATATGTGCTTTGCTGTCCCTGTGACACTCTTGATGCTGTTGATGAAGCAGCTGTATATCCTGAGCTTCTGGAATAAGCCTGCGTTTTTTCAACAGGTCTGTTTTTTACATAAGAATTTCTTTGCGGCTTTGACACTTCAAAATCCTCATCGTCTTCATCTTCATCATCGAATAAATCATCTTCGAATTCATCTTCATCATCTAAATCCTTCATTTTAAAGAAATCCAAAAAACTTCTTTTATTTGAATCTTTAGCCATAATTACATAATCTCCTCATATAATGTTTTAATATCATTATTATATATTATAATTTCTCTCTCCGAAGATTCCCGTTCCTACACGTACCATGGTCGCACCCTCTTCTATCGCTACCATATAATCATTAGTCATCCCCATGGAGAGAATACTCATATCAATATTATCAATGTTTTTTGATTTTATGTCAAGTAATAATTGGTGCATTTTTCTAAAATAATCCCTGTTTTCTTCGGGATTTTCAACAAAAGGCGCTATTGTCATTAACCCTTTAACCTTAATATGCTTAAAAGACTTGATTTCATCAAGAATATCATATATGTTTTTCTCGTCAATTCCAAACTTGGTTTCCTCGTGAGCTATGTTGACCTGAATTAAAATATTTGCCACTACATTCTTTTTTTCTGCCTGTTTTTCTATCTCTCTTGCAAGATGAACGGAATCTACGGAGTGTATAAGACATGCCTTATCGACAATATACTTAACCTTATTGGTTTGAAGATGTCCTATAAGATGCCAATGTACAGGCTTTGATACATTTTCAAATTTATCACAAAGCTCCTGAACTTTGTTTTCTCCGTACTCTGTCACACCGTATGTCATAAGCTCTTCAATGTCCGATAAAGGTTTTGTTTTACTGACTGCTACAAGTGTAACTTCCTCCGGATTTCTTTTAACCTTCATACAAGCCTCTGCAATATTGTCCTGAACATTTTTAAGATTTTCTTTAAGCATTTTTTACACCACCTTAGTAAATTATCTGATTTTCATATACCTTTGTTGAATCGAGAATTATATTATCATATATATTAAGTGATTCATCACTTTTTACAAGAGCAAATTCATCTATCATTTTTAATACTGTCACCATTTTAAACTCGGCAATTCCACGATTGGCAGAGTAAACACCTTTTATGCTTACCTTTGGAATAAGCGAAACGGCAAGGCTGTTGTTGGAATTGATATCCAATATCACATCCGTTTCATCAAAAGCAAGCGGATCAACATAACAATACTCCTCATTCTGCATATAAATAGTCGGTGAAATCTGCTTTAAGGTTATCTCGTTTTTATCATCCATAACCTGAACATTGAGTTTATTGTTATTCATCTGGTTGCTACCGCCTGAAAGATAAGAAATCGGAATCTGGTAAACCTCCTTATCGGTAAGTGCACTGACCGGAACCTTAAGTCCTGAATCATCTTCAAGAATTATCTCAACAGTCACAAATCTTTCCGACATAAAATTAAGCAAATATTTATCAAGTGAGATATTCAGATATTTCCCGTCCGAACTGCTTATAATTTCATAAGGCATTTTAATAATGTAAGAGGAATTATTTATCTTAAATCTTAATCGTTCGCCCTCCTCATTATATACCTCTTTAACGGAAGCAATCTGATCATCACTTATCGGAAGCATAATATTCCACTTTTCACTTGGAATGACCTTGACAACCGGCGTACCCGAGGAAATGATGTCTCCCGTTTTTAATGTTTCTTTTTTATAATTCGATTTATCAAAATCGCTTTTCTTTATATCTGATATATTATAATTTTCATATCCGTCTGTATAGTAGGTTATCAAACCGCTTTCCGGTGAATTAACTGCAGCAAGTGATAATCCGCCGGAGCTTCCTCCGACCTGCTGCATGAGCATTTCATTGGTTAATTCAAGAACCTTGTTATTGAGATTATTTTCAAAATTATAGGCATTATAAAAGCTGGTATCGTTATATGAAATTTTATATAGGGAAATAAGCGAGCGAACCTCATTATATTCATCTGCAGTAAGCAGCTTATCATAGTTTTCAGAATCACTTATTGTATTATAAACCTGTCCCGTCTCATCTATAGTACAGACAGTTGAATTTTTCATAACCTTTTCACCATCACGTATATAATAGCATACATAACCTGATTTTTCAGAGTTTAAAACAATTTCATCTCTGATTGCAAGACCTTCTAAGGTTATATTATTATTAATATCGGTTTTATTGACCTTGTATGTGGTAACAGGCTCCTTTTTTAGAGAGATAATCAATACAATCACAACATATAAAAAGATGGCTGCTATAATCACACCTGCAATATTTATCTTTATATCTCTGTTAAATTTTATTATTTTATTTTTTTTATCCATTTTGTAATCACCGAATTTAATTTTAATTTACAAGACAAAGCATTTTTACTATAGCATCATACAGCAGAGCCTTTGACTCACCGCAGGAAGCAACTGCAACGTAATCCTTTCCGTCCTTAGTGAGATACATAATAAGGCAGTTTCCGGCACCTATATCGGTTCCTGTTTTCCATACCTCTATGTTGTAATTAGCCGGAAGCTTTGCCATATCTATCAGGAAAAAATTAGTTGCTGATACGTCAGCTTCTATCAAATTACCGCTTGCATTATAATAAGAATAATTGTATGATGAAAAGCTGCAAATATCCTTAATAATTTCATATTTATGCGCTTCCTTGATGATAAGATACATATCATATGCCGTAGTATAGTGATCAACATCATCAAGTCCGTGCGGATTTGAAAAGTGAGTATTTGTTGCACCTATAGAGCGTGCCTTCTGATTCATAAGCTCACAAAAGGCTTCCTCACTTCCGGCAGTATAGTCTGCAAGTATAAGTGCATAATAATTATTGGAATGAATTAGAAGTGTATAAAGCAAATCCTTGACTGTTATCTCGGAACCTCGCCCAAGCTCATTGACACCTCCGCCTTTGGCAGATAAATCGTAATAATTTGAAACGGTTACTACATCATCCAGGCTTATTTCCTTGGAATTAACTTTATCAAGAACAATCATAGCTGTCATAAGCTTGGTCATACTTGCAGGATACATTCTTTTAAACGCATTTTTAGATGCATATGCATAATGGTCTGTTTCATTTATAAAAAGAGCATAATAGCAGTCATCAAAAAGCTCACTGTTGATTGTATTGTCACGATAAATAATTGTATCATCAAATGTAATGCCAAGTCCTGCAGCGTTTTTATCATCACTGACCGATATCGGCACTGTTGTTTTTTCATCAAAATACGGCTTGTCAATGTCGTTATTTACATATGTAACTATTGTAAAAAACATCATTATAACAAGCAATACTATTATTGATTTCAAAAAATCTCTAAAAATCCTCATATACCTTAGTGCTTAAAAAGCTCTCTCCAATCCAAATCTCCTCTTTCGAGTGCCTTAATCATAAGCTCCGCCGTCGCAAGATTGGTTGCAAGCGGAATATTGTGTATATCACATAATGTAAATATATTATTTATATCAACCTCATGTGATTTCTTGGTTTCAGGATCCCTCAAAAAAATCATCAAATCTATGGAATCGCTTTCAATCATGGAGCCAAGCTGTTGCTCTCCTCCTGTATGTCCGGCAAGGAATTTATGTACGGTAAGATTGGATACCTCTTCTATCATACGTCCTGTCGTTCCGGTTGCATAAAGCTCATGCTTGGACATAATCCCTCTGTATGCGATGCAGAAATTCTGCATCAGTTTCTTTTTTGCGTCGTGTGCAATTAACCCGATGTTCATAAAATATCTCCTCGTTTAGTAAAGCGCCTTTTGAAGGCTAACATTTAGTACAATTCCAATCCCTATTGATATACTTAATAACGAACTT
Organism: uncultured Lachnospiraceae bacterium; assembly: GCA_902788555.1. GTDB lineage: Bacteria > Bacillota > Clostridia > Lachnospirales > Lachnospiraceae > Coprococcus_C. Next base: position 16,025 of record CADAKQ010000013.1, on the reverse strand, counting down.
AAACCATAGCTAATAAATGGTAAAGGAATACCGGTATTTGGAAGCACACCGGTTGCTACACCGATGTTTATAAATGACTGGTATGCAATAAGCGTTGCTACACCTGTTGAAAGAAGCATACCACAGGTATCCTTTGACCTTCTGGCAATCCTTATACATTGTAACACTATTAACATAATAATTGCAATAATAATTACACTTCCGATAAAACCGAGCTCTTCACCTATTACAGAAAATATAAAGTCTGTCTGTTGTTCGGAGATAAAATTGGCATCCTTAACTGTAGCTATGGTTGACGAATTAAATCCTTTACCCGTGAGCTGTCCTGAGCCTATAGCCATAATAGAATTATTCTGCTGGGAAAAGTCATCTCCGTATTTTGACGGATAAATAAACGATAAAATACGGTTAATCTGGTACTGCTTCAGAATTATTTTGTCTCCGGGAAGCTGAATATACCATAAAAAGCTTCCTGCAACAGGCACTAAAACCAGAAGTATAAGACCTATAACCTTGTAGCTTAAGCCGGATACGTAAAGCATGGTTGCAAGTACCATAAACAGACAAATTGTAGTCGAAAGGTCCGGCTCTGCAGCTATAAGCAAAAGACCCAAGCCGACATAGCAGGCAAAGGCAGCTATACATTTAAAAGTATTTATTTTATTCTTATCCTTATATTTACTGAGTAAAGCTGCAACAAATATAATCATAAGCATTTTTGAAAGCTCTGAAGGCTGAATCTGTATACCGTTATCTCCGCCTATATTTATCCATCTTGTCGCATTATTAACATTTACACCAAAAAGTAAAACAAGTATAAGCAAGACAGCATTTACAATATAGATGCCATAGCTGAATTTACATATAAAATGATAATCAATAAATGAAACAACAACCATAACAAAAAAGCCAACCACTACACCGACTGCCTGTTTAAAGGTAAAGCTTTCGTCTGCACTGTTTACCGCTACAACACCTATTATCATAATTGCGATAACCATTATAAGTAATTTAAAATTATAATCCCTGAGATTGAATTTTGTGAACATTTTTATCCTTCTTCTTTAATAGTCTGAATATGTTCAGACCATAATCATCATATGCGTTTTCTGTTGTTTCTCCTGCTATTCTTTTTGCAATATAATTATAAGCCTTTCCGGATTTTGTTCTCGTTCCTGCTATCATTTCACCACGATTGGTTGATATAACGATTGACTCATCATCCATCACTGTTCCTATAAGATTTATTGACAGTATATCAACAACATCATCAACTGACATCATTTCCCCACGTCTTACCATATTCATTCTGATTTTATTTATAACGAGATCTATACGAGGCATCTCACAGGAATTAAGAATTCCAATTATTCTGTCGGCATCTCTTATGGCAGAAACCTCAGGAGTTGTGACTATTATGGCTCTTTCCGCAGCAGCTATGGCATTTTTAAAGCCGTGTTCAATTCCGGCAGGACAATCTATTATTATGTAATCATAATCCGGCTTAAGCTCCTCCATAAGCTTTTTCATCTGCTCAGGCGATATAGAAGTTTTATCTCTTGTCTGGGCAGCAGGTAAAAGAGACAATCGCGGACAGCCTTTATCCTTAATTATAGCCTGCTTAGCTTTGCAGGTACCTTCTATCACATCTACAATATTATAAACAATTCTGTTATCAAGTCCCATTACAACATCCAGATTTCTGAGACCGATATCAGTATCTATCAAAAGAACCTTAAAGCCTAATTCTGCTAAGGCACTTCCTATATTGGCGGTTGTCGTGGTTTTCCCAACGCCGCCCTTACCACTTGTTACAACTATAACTTCACTCATTTACAACTCCTCCTATTTTACATTATAAACAAAGGCGTTTTTATTGCCGTTTATTCCTGCTTTAGCAAATCCGTCAAGCTCTCCTATTACGATAATATTGCCTTTAGAAATAACAGATGCACCCTGTTCAATATTTCCAACAATAATAATACTTGTTGATGCATTAATGGACTCTCCGTACTTTAGATTTCCCAAATAAAAGAGTCCGTCCTTATCGGGTTGTAAATTGATAAATCCTTTCTTTTCTTCGTTATAGTTTTTTTTGATTTCTTTATTTTTTATATTAAGTCCCTTTTCACTTAAGAGAGACAGTATTTCTTTTTTTTCTTCCTCCGTTAATGTTTTTCCATCAAAAGTAATTTCTATGGGCCTCGCATTCGTATAATAATGTTTTTTGTTCTGAAGTTTTTTATTTAAATCATTTTTAATATCGTCTATCAAAGCTTCAGGTGTAATTATCAAACGAATTCCCATATTATTACCTTTAATAATAACGGGATTAAGCATTATTCACCTCACATAGTGTTATAAACTTTTTAATTTGTCAAAAATCATTAATCGGAATTAATAACATTACCCTTCATCTGGGCACCGTTAAGCTTGTCCGGATCATACATATATGCATAAACAAAGCCTGCAAGCTCAATTGCATTTCCTGAAGAATAGCCGTTTTGCAATACACATGTTACGGAAACCTCAGGATTTTCATAAGGTGCATAAGAGATAAATAAAGCGTGGTCAGGTCTTGTCTCACTTTCCTGAGCTGTACCTGATTTTCCGGCAACAGAAACATTTACTCTGTTTACAAGCTCACTTCCCATAGTATTTAAGGTTATAACCCTTCTCATACCGTTATGAACGGAATCCCAGGTTGAAGCACTAATCGTAAGCTTATTTAAAACCTCGGCCTGATTATCTCTTATTACATTTCCCTCATAATCAGTAACCTTATCAATTAATGTCAGATTATAGCAGGTACCACTATTGGCAACAGTTGAAACATATCTTGAAAGCTGTATCGGTGCATATGAATTCTTACCCTGTCCTATGGCACTTCTAACTACATCACTATCAGATATACTCGGAGAAATTTCAGGAAGCTCCACTCCCGATAAATCACCAAGGCCAAACATCCTTGCATACTTTTCAAGTCTTGAAAGTCCGTAAGAATCACTATATGTTCCATCCTCCGTCCAGGCAAGAAGATAGCCTACCTGATAGAAGAAAACATTGCAGGAACGTTGTATGGCAGCTTCTACATCAAGTCCACCGTGTCCGCTCGGATATATCCAGCATTTTGGAGGTGGCTCAATCTTATCAAATTCACCTGAGCAGTATATATATGAACCTTGTTCGATAACTCCTTCGGATAATCCCGCTACAGATGATAAAATCTTATAGGTTGAGCCCGGTGCAAGCTTTTGCTGACATGCTCTGTTATACAACGGTGTCGTTTTATCTTCTAAAAGCTTATTGTAGTATTCTGCATCCACCTCATTAGTCATATAATTATTATCGTAGCTTGGATAACTAACCATAGCCAGTACATCGCCGGTTTTTACATCAGTAACTACTATCGAACCTGAACATGGGTCTAAGGCAAGCATGGCAGGCGTTATATCAAGGTTGGTAATTTTCTTTACCATAAATTCATATGGTCCGTATTGTCCGTTCTTATATTCCTCATATTCTTTATCTGAATCCGGATTAAGTATTCCCTGGAGATAAATCAGATTAACGATATCATCTCCTGATATTTCGCTTGATTTTATCATATCTTTTAAAATCAGTTTGTCGAATTCGGTATCTGTTACAAGATAATTATTTACATAATCACACAAAAGATTATAAATCTCATCAGTATCATAATAATCGCTTTTTGCTTCAAGCATTGAAATGTCAATTGCTTCAAGACTAATGGCATACTTTAAATAATGCTCCAAAGAGGTCTCATCATTGGTATATTTTAAAAATTCTTCATCATCTGCCGGAATTAAAGAAGAATTAAATACATCGTTTTTGCTTAGAATCTCACATATATATTCCATATACTCCCGATATTCGTCAGATAATTCCGATAGCGGTGTAAAATCCTCAGTTAAAATGTTTTCAATATCATTTAAGACCACTTCCTTGTGATTATAGAATTTTTCATATATCTCTTTTTCAAGCGTAGAAGCATCCGGTCCGGTCATCGCTTCAAGAGTAAGATAATTATTATTAAATAAGCCAAAGTATACATCGGTTATCGGAATCTTTGCATTTTCAGCGGCTACAACTGAGGAAACAGGTGCCAGATTAGCAAGAATAATCGAAGCAATCTCCTTCTCAAGAGTATCGTAACAATACTTTTGAAGGTCAGCATCTATCGTAAGATAAACATCATTTCCTGCTTCAGCCGATTTGGACTCTATGGTTTCAATGACCTTTCCGAGATTATCAACATACATAGTCTCATATCCTGCCGCACCACGTAAATCCGCTTCGCAATACTGTTCTATGCCGGTTTTTCCGACTATCTCTTCTCCGTTGTATTTTTCTTCATCCGAAAGATTTTTATTATATTCCTGAAGCTCCTCGTTGGATATCCTTCCGACATATCCGATTATGTGTGAAAAGTAAACGGCATCATTGTATCTTCTTAAGGACTTAACATTTACCTCCATACCCAAAAGCTCATCGCCATATTCGGTTATGGCAGCATTACTCTGCTCACTTATATCATAAGCTATAGTGACAGGAACATACTGCTGATATCTGTTAAGCCATAATTTATATCTGCATGAAAGAATTTTCATGGTTTCTTCTTCAGTATAAATATCAGAGACCTCAAATCTTTCATCTCTTAAAAACATAACGATATCCTGAGCAGATGCATTTTTTTGTTCTTCATTTAAATCATCAAAATTGGTAACGGAATAAACATTTTTCTTGAAATTTTTAAGCTGGGCATCCTTTACCTTAAATCTGTACTCCTTGCTATCTGTAAGCTCAATCGGAAAGTCAACAAAAACCTCATCACCGTTTGACTCAAGAATATTGATAGTTTTGTAAACAATTTGATTTTTTAAATCGTTTTCGGACATATCAAGCTCTTTTGCGCGATTTGATATATTTGGATCATTTCCGTATATAACTGAATAAGAAAGCTCGTTATACGCCAAAAGCTTTCCGTTTCTGTCATATATATTGCCTCTCACGGAATCAATATTTAAGGTTTTTTCCGACTTATATATAAAGTTTTCCATATGCTCCTCTCCCTCTATAATCTGAAGGACAAAAAGACGTCTTATAAGTATGGAAAATATAACAATTACAACTACTGTAACCGGAAAAAGCCTATGCTTTACATAATCTAAAATTATTTCCTTTATTGAGGATAAAATTTCACGAATCATTTAGCTTCTTTACCTCTGTCTTTCTCTTTAAGGTACCTGTTTACCAATACATAAAACTTATATATGATTACGGTTAAAAGTGACGTTATAAGTGCTTCCGGAAGCATAATATTTAAAAAATAATCAGAAAGCTCAAGCCTTCTGTGTAATAGAAAATATATAATATAAACAAGAAAATTAAAAACTATATCATCTATTATTATAACTATAAGCGGAAGCAAAACATCTTCTATCATATAGTTCTTATGAAAAAATCCGTTTACATAGCCTATTAGCATATATAACAGCATAAACGGTCCCATAATCCCCGATATAAAGCAGTCCACCATAAAGCCACAGAAAAAGCCAACCAGTAGTCCTTCCTTTCGCCCACGCATCAAACCAAAGGACATGGTAAGAATAAGCAAAAGGTTGGGTGTGATACAGTTAATATCATGAAAACCAAATATAGTTGACTGCAATGTAAAATTTATAATTATAAGAAAACCAAGACAAATTATACGTCGCATATACTAATCAACCTCTGTTTTTTTATCTGTAATTATTAAAACATCAGATATATTGTTAAAATCAACAGCCGGAGTAATAGTTGCAGTTATTGTGAGATTGTTGGTATCATAGGTTATTTCCGCGATATATCCGACCGTAAGTCCCTGATGGAATCGCTCGGATATATGAGAGGTAACAACCTTATCTCCTACTGTTATCTTTGCATCCTTATCTATATTTTTTACAACAAGAACACCGTTTTGATAGGTGTTTAAATTTCCTTCTATGGTACAAAGAGCATTTGAAGGCATAATTTTCGCGCTTATATTTGAATTATCATCGATAACGGCTCTTACCTTTGAATAATCATCATAGCATTCTATAATAATTCCGGCAAGTCCGTCATGGCACATAACATTTGCACCGACAAACATTCCGTCATTTGTTCCCTTGTCAATGTAAAAGATGGAAAACCATGAGGTAGAGTCCTTGGCAAAGACATGTGCTGCGGTTTTATTGTACTCCGGATAGCTTTCATCAAGCTCATATAAAGCTCTCAGTTCTTCTAATTCTGCAAGCTTGTTTTGATATATGGTTATCTGTTCCTTATATCCGTCTATTTCCTTTTCAAGCTTATCATTTTCGCAGTTCAATTCTTCAATTTCTTTTAAATTTTCAAGCTTTGAATCGGTCCATACGCCTATTTTATTTATACCCTGCTGAATAGGTGTGATAATACTGTTAGTGTATTTCTTTATAAAAGCAACCTTTTCACCCGCAAAAAAAGAAACTATCATAAGTATAACGCAAATAATAGTCAATGCCAGCAGTAAATATTTTGGACTTATATCTTTTTTTCTATCATATCTCATCAGATGATTCCTCTTTCGGCAAGACTGATATAGCAGCCGTTGCCGACAATAATGTGGTCAGATAAATTAATATCCATAATTCTTCCGGCTTCTTTAATTTTAATCGTTGCCGAAATATCAGAATTACTCGGTTCAGGTGAGCCAGAAGGATGATTATGTACCAAAATAAAATTAACGGCTTCATATTTTAAAGCTTCAATAAATATTTCTCTTGGAGAAACGGAGGATGAGCTTACTGTTCCCTCGGAAAGTAAAAGCTCCTTTATCAGCATATGTGAATTTGAAAAGAGCATAATATATACTCTTTCTTTCGTAAGATACTTGCATTTTTCCATATAATATGCTGCAATTTTTTCAGGATTATTATAACAAATGTCATTTTTAAGCTTTGTTTCATTAATCCTCTTACTAAGCTCGGTTAAGGCAAGAATCTGTGTTGCCTTAGTATTCCCCACACCTTTAATATTAAGTAAATCCTCTCTTCTCATAAAGAAAAGACCGTTTAATCCTTTATGGACATTGTGTGCATTAAGAATTTTGTTTGATAAGTCTATTGAGCTTTCACTTTTGGTTCCGCTTCTTAAAATGACCGCCAAGAGTTCTGCATCATTTAACGAAGCAATACCGTTTGAAATTGCTTTTTCATACGGTCTTTCACAATCTGCTATATCTTTTATCAGGTTACTCATTATGTCATCTCCTTTAACCTCTCCGGAGTGCATAGACATAATAATTATCAATCTAATATTTTACCATAAAAGCAAGCCTTTTTCCATCATTTTTTGAAGTGACATCATGATGCCGAATTTTGCATGTGGATAGGTAAGACCACCCTGAAAATAAACTGCATAAGGCTCCTTCATAGGTGCATCGGCACTAAGCTCTATTGAAGCACCTGATACAAATGCACCGGCAGCCATGATAACCTGACTGTCATAACCCGGCATATCCCACGGAACAGGGGTAACGAAGCTGTCAACCGGAGCCGCAGCCTGTATACCTTCACAAAAAGCCTGTATAAGCTCCGGTCTTCCGAATACTATTGATTGAATTATATCATGCCTTGATTCGTTTGAATCGGGTACAGCCTTAAATCCAAGCTTTTCATATATATTTGCTGCAAATACAGCACCTTTTAAGGCAGATGCCGTAACAGTAGGTGCCATAAATATTCCCTGGGCAATATTTCTTGAAACACCAAGTGATGCTCCCACCTCTTTACCAAGCCCGGGACTTGTAAGTCTGTAAGCACAATTTTCTATACATTCTTTTGTTCCGCAGATATATCCGCCTATAGGTGCAAGACCGCCTCCCGGATTTTTTATGAGAGAACCGACCACCATATCGGCGCCTACCTCTGACGGTTCAATTGTTTCAACAAATTCACCGTAGCAGTTGTCGACCATACAGATTACATCAGGCCTAATATTTTTTATAAAGCCAATGATATCACCGATTTCTGCAACAGAGAGCGTATGTCGTGTATCATATCCCTTTGATCGCTGAATTTCTATAAGCTTTGTATGTTCATTTATACTGTTTTTTATACCATCATAATCAAAATTCCCATCAGGAAGCAGCTCAACCTGCTTGTAGGTTATACCATACTCAGCAAGAGAACCCTTTGACTCTCTTACGCCTATTACACCCTCTAAGGTATCATAAACCTTACCGCAGGGTGAAAGAATTTCATCTCCCGGTCTTAAATTACCTGAAAGTGCTATAGTTAGAGCGTGTGTACCACAGGTTATCTGCTGTCTTACCAGCGCATCCTCGGTTTTAAAAATTTTAGCATACACCTCTTCTATTGCATCTCTTCCTATATCATTATACCCATATCCTGTAGTACCGTTCAAATGAGCTTCGGCAAATTTTGCATCCTGCATAGCTTTTATAACCTTGATCTGATTTTGTTCAGCAATCTTATCAATTTTTTCAAATCTTTCCTTTAAGGATTTTTCTGTTTCCATACAAAGGTCGTAAACCTTATCTGATATACCGATTTCCAGATAGTATTTTTTTAATTCTTCTTCATATTTGGTATTTTCTTCCATATTATTCTCTTATTCCTTTATCCTTTAGAATCCTCAACATATATTCAAGACATTTTTCATCGGATGCATATATATCCTTATCCACCCAGGTGACATCCTTTTCACGTCTGAACCATGTGAGCTGTCTTTTTGCAAAATGTCTTGTATCACGTTTTATAATATAAACTGCATCCGAAAGACTGATTTCACCTTGAAGATACGCATATATCTCTTTATATCCAAGTCCCTGCATGGAAACCATATCCTTAGTAAGCTTATAATCCTCTATAAGCCCCTTTACCTCATCAACAAGACCTTGCTCTATCATTATATCAACTCTTTTCTCTATGCGCTGATAAAGCTTTGACCTGTCGCAGTTTAAAACAAAATAGGCAAAATTAAAGGGAGAGTTTTTCTTCCTTTCGCTTTCGTTATGTTTAGAAATTTTTTCTCCGGTCTGATGATGGTATTCAAGTGCTCTGATAACCTTTTTAGAATTATTATAATGAATGTCATCGGCGGACTTGCTATCTATCTCTTTAAGCATATCGTGAAGATATTGGGCACCCTTTTCAAAAAGCAGGTTTTCAAGAAAGGTTCTGTAGCCGTCATCTTCATTTTCTTTGAAATCTATATCATATAATACTGCCTGAATATAAAAGCCTGTTCCTCCTGTTATAATTGGAATATGACCTCTGTTTTTTATATCTTCTATAGCGGCATCTGCCATATTTTTAAAGGTTACAACATTAAAGTCTTCATTAGGATTAAGGACATCAATCAGGTGGTGTCTTACACCCTGCATTTCAGATTCTTTTATTTTAGCGGAACCTATATCCATATGTTTATATACCTGAATAGAATCTGCCGATATAATTTCGCCATCTACCGCTTTTGCAAGTTTGATTGATAAATCTGTCTTTCCGACAGCCGTCGGACCTGTCAATATGATTAATTTATCCTTCATGATAAAAATCCTTTATATATTAAAATAGGCTGTTTTGATTATTCAAAACAGCCCATTTATATTATCACATTTATAAATAATTTACAAGCTCATCAATGATATCCTTCATATGCTCATCATCAAGACCGAAATCCATCTCTCTGAAGCTCCAGGCGGCACGACCGATTCCGTATTTTGTAAATACGGAATTTATGTCCTTATACCATTTCAAGGTGCTTTCAATATCGGCAAGATTTATTACACCGTATTCACCACAGTAAAGTGAAACATTTCTTTCCCCGGCAATTTTAACAGCCTCGGCAAAAAGCTCTTCGAAAAATGAAACATCAGCATTTTTTGTTTTAATAAAGTCGTATATCGAAAGACTGCTTTTCTTAATATTTTCATGTAAAGCCTTGTAATTATCAATAGTATTCGGGTATGCTGTCCTCAAATCCGAAGGCATATCCGGTATCCAGTAAGCACCCTGATGTGTAAATATAAGAGGCTCATAGCAGTGGAAATTATAAACAATCTTATCATCATAAGGCATAGCTAAATCCTTGAGTGCTTCTATACTGTTATTCCAATATCCGCCTACTAAGATATATACATCAGGGCATATAGCTCTGATTCTTTTTATACATTGAGTAGAAATTTCATTCCATTTATCCAAAAAACATTTATCCGTTACCTCATTTAGCAACTCAAAGGCTACTCTGTCATAATATTTTCCGAATCTGCGGGAAAGTTCTTCCCAAAGCATATAAAAATGCTCCTGAAGCTCATCACTTTCAAAAAAGCCTGCTTCATTTTCTCCGCTGTCAAAGGAAAATCCTAAGGTCTTATGTACATCAAGTATCATATTAAGTCCATATTTTCCACATAAATCTATAGCGTTTTGAATATAAGCAAAACCTTCTTCAAGATAATTGCCGTCTTCATCTTCCACAAGATTATAGTCTATCGGGATTCTGACATGGTCAAGTCCCCAATCGGAAACCTTCTTGAAATCTTTTTCCGTTATGAAATTATCAAATCTTTCCTTGGAATAATCACACTGGGAAAACCAACCTCCGAAATTAACACCCTTTTCATAGCCTGCAAATCTTTTCATAATAACCTCCATAAATTATAACAGATAAATTGGCAGATTTATGTCGAATCTGTCATATGAATAGTAGATAAACACAAAATTTTTATCATATATACTGAAAAAATTATATAATAATATATAATTATGGTATATCGTAAATTTTACTTTTAGACAATTCTCTTGAACTTTTTATCTAATTCATACTGAGACATTGATATAATTGTAGGTCTGCCATGCGGACAAGTGTATGGATTTTCAAGCTTAAGCAATTCATCTATAAGTGCATCCGCCTCATTAAAGCTAATAGGTGTATTTCCTTTAATTGCAGCCTTACAAGCCATAGTTGCAAGCTTACCAACAAAAACATCATTGGACATGTATCCTGCATTATTTATTAAAGATGCAACAAATTCCATAAACATTTCTCTGCCATGTATGCCGAACAAATTGGATGGAACGGCATTTATTTTGAATTCGTTGCCACCAAACTCCACAATATCATAGCCAACCTTCATAAAAAGGTCAAAATTGTCAAGTATGGCCTGTCTTTCAGCATAAGTTACGGTTATAACCATAGGTGGCATAAGCTGCTGTGACAATACCTGCTTAGTATTAAGATTATGTATAAGTCTTTCGTAATTAACCTTTTCGTGAGCTGCATGCTGATCCATTATATAGAGCTTATTTTCGTATTCCATAAGCCAGTAGGTTCCAAACACCTGTCCTATAAGCCTGTGCTTTGCTCGGGCATTTTTACTGATAAAATCATCATTTTCAAATGCTATCTGTTCAGGCTTTTTAGGCATTTTAGAACTATCATAGGTTTCAAACGCCCTGGCACGCTTTTCGTCAGCCTCTTTGTCGGAATTGGATGTAGCTGCTTGCCCTGAAGGCTTATAATCAACACCTTTATCATTCAACATATTATATATAGGCTCATCAGGTTCGGCAGCCTTTAAGGAATTCAATATGTTATAGGAAGAGTCATAATTCTTTATTTTTTCATGAGGGGCCTGAGTAACTGCTTCCGTTTTATGTATATCATCGCTTTTTTCTTTAGTGTTAGCTATACTTTTATATGCATTTGATGCATTTAATGCCTTGTTCTGACTTTCAATATACGTGCGTTTTTCTTCAAACGGCTCTGCCGGCTTAGGATTGTTTGTATTATTATCTGCTCCGTTACCAAGAACCTTATCACGTTTTTTTTCATTTTCATTGTATTCTGCCGGTGGAATTAAATCTCTTTGTAAGAGCGCATCACGCACGGATTTTGTAACAACCTCAAATAATTCGCGCTCATTATCATATTTAAATTCCATCTTGGTTGGATGAACATTTACATCTATCTTATCCTTCGGAAGCTCAATGTATATAACCGTAAAAGGAAACCTGTGTTGCATTACAAAGGTCTTATAGCCCTCTTCTATGGCTCTGTTTATAATATTACTTTTAATATATCTGTTATTTATAAAATAATTTTCAAAGCCTCTGTTTCCTCTTGATATAAAAGGCTTTCCGACAAAGCCCGACAGCTTGATGGAATCACCTTTATAGCTTATCGGCATAAGGTTGTTGCTTATATCACGACCAAAAAGCTGATAGATATTATCCTTGATATTGCCGTTTCCCGAGGTTGATATATTGGTTTTTCCGTTTGATATGAATTTAAATGAAATATCCGGATGACTTAAAGCTATTCTTAAAACAAGATCATTTATATATGAGCCTTCAGTCATCGCCGATTTTAAAAATTTTTTTCTCGCCGGAGTATTATAAAAAAGATTTCTGACTACAATAGTAGTTCCGTCCGGTACACCTACTTCCTTATATTCTACCTCAATTCCGCCATGTATTACATATTTAATTCCGGTGAGTGAATCCCGGGGTTTGGTAATCATTTCCGTCTGTGCTACTGCTGCTATTGTGGAAAGGGCTTCACCTCTGAAACCAAGTGATGAAATGTGGGACAAATCCTCCTCGTTTTCAATCTTACTTGTTGCATGTCTCATATAGGCTGTTCTAACCTCATCCTTTGGAATTCCACAGCCGTTATCGGTAACACGTATAAAGGACATTCCGCCTTCCTTAATCTCAACCGTTATATCCTTTGCACCCGAATCAATAGAATTTTCCAAAAGCTCCTTTACAACAGAGGAAGGTCTTTCTATAACCTCTCCTGCCGCAATTTTATCAACTACATTTTTATCAAGAAGTCTTATCATGATAAAACCTAACCTTCCTTTGATTAAAGTATAGGCAGTACTTCAACCAAGCATATTTAATCCCGCAATTTTTTTTGTAAATCCTGTAGATAAAGCATGGCATTTATAGGAGTTAAGTTGTTTAAATCCATAGATTTTATCTCGTCAATTATTTCGGATTCTAAGTTGTTGCCAAAAAGAGACAGTTGCTCATAGGTATTATTTACAGATTTTTTATTAATGTTTTCATAGCTGCCTTCAACATCTATATTTTTAACCTGATTGGCTATATCAGAAGCAATTAACTGATTGCAAATTTCACCGGCACGTTTTAAAACTATATCCGGAACACCTGCAAGCCTGGCCACCTGTATACCGTAGCTTCTGTCAGCTCCACCCTTTATAATTTTTCTTAAGAAAACTATATCATCGCCCTTTTCCTTGATGGCTATACAGTAATTATTGACGGAGCTAAGCTTTCCTTCGAGCTCGGTTAGCTCGTGATAATGAGTTGCAAATAAAGTCTTTGCACCTAAAAGCTTTGTGTCTGCTATATATTCAACAACCGCCCATGCGATACTTAAACCATCAAAGGTGGAAGTGCCACGTCCTATTTCATCAAGAATAAGAAGACTGTTACTTGTTGCATTTCTAAGTATGTTGGCAACCTCGTTCATTTCAATCATAAAGGTCGACTGACCTGAAGCAAGGTCATCAGATGCACCGACTCTCGTAAATATTCTGTCACATATACCGATATCAGCACTCTCGGCAGGAACAAAGGAACCAAGCTGTGCCATAAGGACAATAAGAGCTGTCTGTCTCATATAAGTAGACTTTCCGGCCATATTTGGACCGGTTATAATTGAAATTCTGTTATTGTCATTGTCAAGATATGTATCATTGGCTACAAATAAATCATTGCCAAGCACCTTTTCGACAACCGGATGTCTTCCGGACTTTATATTAATAATACCATCATTATTTAAAACCGGTCTGACATAATTATTTTTTTCAGCTACATATGAAAGAGAAGCAAAGGCATCAATTAAAGCTATACAATGTGCCGTCTTCTGTACTCTTGTTATGGCATCACCTATCTTATCACGAAGTGCTACGAAGGTTTCATATTCAAGAGCAAAAAGCTTGTCCTCCGCACCGAGTATGGTATTTGATAAATCGTCAAGCTTATCTGTAGTATATCTTTCGGCATTTGTCAATGTCTGTTTTCTTATAAAATAATCCGGAACCATATTCTTAAAGGAATTAGTAACCTCAAAATAATATCCGAAAACCTTATTATATTTAATCCTTAGATTTTTTATGCCTGTAGCTTCACGCTCGGAATCCTCTAAATCAGCAAGCCAGTTTTTACACTCACTCTTAGCCATCTTAAGTCTGTCAATCTCATCCATATAGCCCGACTTGAAAATTCCACCCTCCTTGATAGTAATAGGCGGTTCCTCAACTATTGCTGCATCTAAAAGAGAAAAAAGATCAGTAAGCTCATCCATTGAATTATATATATCGTGAAATATATCTGCATCAAGCTCCGTCAAAAGATGTCTAATATCAGGAAGATAAATAATGGAATTTTTAAAGGCAAGCATATCACGCGGATTGGCAGTTTTTAGGGATATCCTTGTCATAAGCCTTTCTAAATCATATATGGAATTAAGATATTCTCTTAACTCCTCTCTTGTAATAAGAGAATTATTAAGAGCTTCTATAGCATCCAGACGTTTATTAATCATATCCGAATCAACAAGCGGCTGTTCGATAAATTCTCTCAGCTTACGGGCTCCCATCGCCGTTTTTGTTTTATCCAGAACATAGAGAAGCGAACCCTTCTTCTGCTTATCTCGAAGCGTTTCTGTAAGCTCAAGATTTCTTCTCGTTGAAGAATCTATAATCATATAAGAATCAACGCTATAAAGCTCAATATGGTTGATATGCTTAAGTGAACTCATTTGTGTATCATATAGATAAAAAAGCATTGCACCCGAAGAAACCACAAGCTCAGGAAAATCATTCAGACCAAGTCCGCTTATTGATGAAATATTAAAATGTCTCTTCAAATTATCTTCATCTGAATCATAATTAAAATAATGACCGGGAGCTTCGGATATTGTGATTCCAAGCTTATCAACGGTTAAGCTTATATCAATTCCGGAGCTTGAAAAGGTATCCTGATATATTATTTCCGAAGGCTGATACTTATTTATCTCATCAATTACCTTTTCTGCAGCAGATACGGAGCAGGTCTTAAAAACCCCCGTCGATAAATCCGCTACAGATATGCCGTATTTAAAATTATAATAGGAAATACACATAAGATAATTATTTTTAGATTCATCAAGAATTTCCTGCGACATATTTGTTCCCGGAGTAACAATACGAATAACTTCACGTTTTACAAGACCTTTGGCAAGCTTTGGATCCTCTACCTGCTCTCCAATGGCAACCTTATAGCCCTTTTCAATTAGTCTGTTTATATAGATATCCGCAGCATGATGAGGTACACCGCACATTGGTGCTCTTTCCTCTAAGCCACAATCCTTACCGGTCAAAGTGAGCTCAAGCTCCTTTGATGCCAAAATCGCATCATCAAAGAACATTTCATAAAAGTCACCCAATCTATAAAATAAAATACAATCCTTATACTGCTCTTTTGTTGCTATATATTGCTCCATCATAGGAGAAAGCTTAGCCATTAAAAAAAGTCCTCCGTTTCATAAACAAACGCAAGATACAACATCTTGTAAGTAAGTTTAAAATAACCACAAGTTATATTATATATAAAATGTAATTAATACACAAGAACTTTTTTCGAAAAAGTATATCTTAAAGAAGAAAATGATTTGTTAAGAGTGCATTCATATCAGCTTATTCGAACTAAACTGAAAATTCGTTATTGATTATTACTTAAGTATTCCCAACCGAGGCTAAAACCGCTATACTTTGCTCGTTACTACCGTAACCCGCTACCCTCACCCTCATCGACATCATCTGCTACGCACAGAGACGATTCGGGTTCGGGATGGTGGCTGGATTTAGTTGGTTGGAAGAGGATGAAGGTTCTTAAGTATTGACAATCATGTACAATCATATGAGAAATATTTTTCCATAGCTGGTCTTAATAGACAGAAGTTCT
>CADAKQ010000012.1 GCA_902788555.1 uncultured Lachnospiraceae bacterium | reverse complement strand
ATAAATATATTTTACAACAAAAACCAGACTTTTTATAGCCTGGTTTTTGTTTTTATAAACAGATAAAAAGGAGCTGTGCATTTAGTGCGACAGCCCCTCGAAAAGTTAATTAAAAAATATCTATACAAATCTAAGCCTTATTAAACTTATCCTTTCCCTGCTTACATCTCGGACATTTCCAGTCCTCCGGCAGGTCTTCAAAAGCTACACCGTCATGCTCATCAGGATCATATATATATCCGCAAATAGAGCAGACATACTTACCTGAGCTTTCAGCTTGACTTAAATCCACTTCGGCCAATACTGTCGGAACAGGATTATCCAAATCCATCACGCACTTTGCCTCAAGATTCTCATAGCCTTGCGGAGTATGAGTTCCCATATAGACAGTCGGGTGATTGCGGACAAATTCCCTTACCCTGTCAAGGGTCTCGCGGGCTGCAGGAAGATCATCAAATACTACGGATACTGATATTCTTTCCGGTTTCTTGTGCATAGATCCATGCAATCATATCATACTTATCCTTGAAGTACCTGTAAAATGTAGGCTGTGTCACTTCACAGTTATCCACGATATTTGCGATTGTAATTTTGTTTATGGGTGTTTTCTCTGCCAATTCCAAAAAGGAATCTGCCAGAAGCTCCTTCGTAGTTTTTTTCTTCATATATTCTATCCTGCCTTGATGTCAGTTTATCCTTTCGTATAATTTATAGTATAACAAATCAAGGTGTTTTTCAAGGCAGCATGTAAAGAAGCCGGTCAGATTCCTCCAACCGGCTATCTAATAAAAACATCTCAAAACAGTAGCACAACTTTACCCTTATTCAACATCCAACGCTTCCTTCAATCCTTCTATCATATCCGCATATTCTTTAATTAATTCTGCATGCTTTTCCCTGATGAACTCATAATTACCATCCTTTGCCGCAAACTCAAGAGCCTTTGCATGTTCAGACAGTGTTACCGCACCGATATTAAGAGAATTGCTTTTTATGGCATGAACATAAGTTTCATACAATTTCCAATCCTCTTTATCTAAAGCTTCTGTCAAAGCCTCTCTCTTATCACCATCAACATAGGTCTGTATCATTTCTGTATAAAATTCCTCATCATTCATACAGTATCCCATACCTGTTTTTGTATCAAGCATTGGGAACCTTGATTCAATATTATTCTCTGTCATTACCTCTGTTTCCTCCTCATTAATCAAATTCTTTGGCAGATATTTGCAAAGCATATCAATAAGCTCATTATATCTGACGGGCTTGGAAAGATAATCCGTAAAGCCCTTGTCAAGATACATTTCCTTAGCGCCTACTATAGCATTGGCAGTTAAAATTATAACAGGAGTATCAACATTCTTATGATCCCCTTTTTCCTTCATCTTACTGTAGGTTTCTATACCATCCATCTCAGGCATCATATGATCCAGGAAGATGATATCGTAATGTTTGTCATATATTTTTTTAATGCACTCTTCACCACTAATCGCCGAATCAACCAACGCATGTGTGCGCTTCAATAGACCCTTTACTACGAGTATATTCATATCCACATCATCAACAACAAGTATTTTGGCATCCGGAATATAAACAGACTTTTCATTCTCATTTTTCTGATTAACAAATTCACGATATTTTTTCTGAAAATCACCAATCGGTTCATCATTTATTATTTTTTGACTAATCGAAACCGTGAATTTGGAACCTTTGCCATATGTACTCTCAACCTGTATAGCTCCTCCCATAAGATCTACAAGCTTCTGTGTAAGCGAAAGACCAAGACCTGTTCCCTCTATATTACGATTTCTCTTTTCGTCAAGTCGGGTAAAGTTCAAAAACAACTTGTCTATATCTTCTTCACGTATTCCGATTCCCGTATCCTCAATCTCAAAAACCAGATAAGACATAAATGATTTTCTTAAGCTTTCTTTTACCCTCAGCGTTACCTTACCGGCACGGGTATATTTTACAGCATTGGAAAGAAAATTATTGATTATCTGTCTTATCCGCACCTCGTCTCCATACAATACAGAAGGAATCCTGCTGTCAATATCCATCGCAAGCTCAAGCCCTTTTTTAGCGGCTCTTGTCAATGCCATATTGTAACAGTCATTAAAAACAGAAAATACCTCATATTCCACGGGAACAAGCTCCATCTTACCGGATTCAATCTTGGATATATCCAATATATCATTAATAATCGAAAGAAGCATTTGGCTTGCACTATTGACATTATTTGCATATTCTGCAATATTATCTGTTTTTCCTTTATCCAATTCCTCAAGAATTAGACTATTCATACCGATTATTCCGTTGATAGGAGTTCTTATCTCGTGTGACATATTGGCAAGGAACTGGCTCTTGGCATCATTTGCGATATGCAACTGCTCATCCTGTTCCAATATCTTCATTCTCTGCTTCTCATATACATGTGTCTGATATTTGAAAATGATTCCGATTATAGCAGATACCGCAATAATTGTTTGAATTATATCACCCTTCATAAAGCCTTCCGGCATAGGTTTAAACCATTCGGGATGATTTTCTCCTACCAATATTGAGCCTATTAACGCTATTAGATTTAATGAATACATCACATAGCATATACGTCCTTTAAGTGTCAGCCATGTAAATATAAGTCCGAGTACAAACCATATAGGCATTCCGCTGTACATGCCTCCGGAATTAAAGTACATCCATGGGAAAATGAACAGATTGGCCATTCCCGTTATAAGAACCGCAGCAGCCGTTATACGATTACGTATCACTGATAAATATAATGAAATAAGTACTACAATAAGAAGTACAGCAGTTACGGCAGCACTGGAATATCCCCCGATAACTATAGTAATAATTAAAGAGCAAACTCCTCCGATAAACGCTGCACTTAAGATAAGATTAAGCAGTCTGTGCTGTATGTCCAAATCCTCATGAAACATTTTGTTTACAATTCGTTTCCACATACCAATCCCCCATTTTTCCCTATAGGTCATCTCTCTTGGACTTTATAATTCCATAAACCATTTCTCTGGTTATAAAAGGATTTAGCGGTTTTGTAAGATAATCATCTATACCAAGTTCACTTATCATTTGAACTGTTTCATTACTCCTGTCTGCAGTCATAAGAACAACAGGCATACTGTACTTTTCCCTGATAAGCTTAAATAATTCAAAGCCGTCAATATCCGGCATTTTTAAGTCTAATAAAATAACTGATATATCATTATTTTCCAAAGCTTCAAAGGTTTCTTCTTTGTTTGTTGCCCGTACTACATTTATCGATGTAATATCCTTAAGAATCCTTTCAACCATTTTTATATTCATCAATTCATCATCAACGACAAGTATATCATTTTTAAGTGTTTCCGCCTGACACATCTTATACTCCTTATCCTCATCTATCATCTTGAGCATTATATCCGCAATTTCAGGGTCAAACTGTCTGCCCTTACCCTTTTCTATCTCTGATCTTACAATATCCTGTGAAAGCGCTTTTCTATAGCTCCTGTTACTCGCCATAGCGTCATATGCATCTGCCACTCCAATTATCCTTGCTATCTCAGGTATATTTTTTCCGGCAAGTCCATTAGGATATCCTGTACCGTCATATCTTTCGTGATGGTATTTTGCACCATAACCTATACGCTCATCATCATGTATATCCTTAAGTATATGATAACCACTGACCGGATGTATTCTTATTTGATCAAATTCCTCATCAGACAGCTTACCCGGCTTATTTATAACTGCCTCCGATACTCTTATCTTACCCACATCATGCAATAGTCCCGCATAATAGATAATCTTTTGGTCTTCATCCGATTTATTCATTCTTTTTGCAATTTCCAAAGAGTATTCCGCTACCCTTTGAGAATGACCGCTGGTATAACGATCCTTGGCATCAATCGTATATGCAAGAGAACGGATTATATTCATGTTGACTCTGTCAAGCTTCTCCCGACTCTCTCTTTCTTTTCTCTGTGACCTTACGATGTTTCTTGCAAAAACAGCTGCATATATAACAATTACCGTAAATACCAATGCCGATACAAGAATACAAATAAGTAATTGTTTACGAAGTTCCATAAGCAGCTTGGTGTTATCTGCAACTATTACAACATACCAATCATCAACAATCTGTTTGGAAAACACTGTACTTTGCTTTCCGTCCAATGATATGGAGAAATGTTCATTATCACCTTTAATTATATTGTCAACCATTATCCGCTGCTCGTCGTTTTCCGGATATATCTTTCCTTTTTCATTTTCATCAAGATGTGCCACCACAAGACCTGTCTTATCCATGATAAAACCATAGCCCTTGTCATTCATTGTCATGCTCTTAGTTATGCTTTGAACCTCATTTAATGCAATATCAAGTGAAAGCACGCTCTCTCCGTCAGACAAAAGCTCACTTATGGATATCATAATTGTATTAGTCTGTGCATCCAGATACGGAGCAACGATAACAGCATTTCCATCGGCTTCTAAAGCAGTAGTATACCAGACACGTTCCTTTGGCTTATAACCCTCCGGCGGTATCCATCCGCTTCCATCTATGTATTCACCATCTATATATCCGTATATCCCTGTAAAGTTACTGTCAACCTCATTTTGTACTTTATTTGTCTCTTCCTCTAGAAAAGAAATGATATACTCATTACTCAAATCATTTTCCAGCATATAATTAACGGTATCTGCCGTTATTACGAGTATATCCCACCCCTTATTAATATAGTTTTCAATCATGGTAGCCTGACTGTTCATATTACTTACACCAAGCTCCATAATATTATCAACCGAACTTCTGTAAAAAGACGTGAAAATATATACAAGCATCAACGACATAAGAACAAATATTAATAATATGGTAGTTACAAGACGTTTGATTACTGTATTATTCAGCTTTTTAAACATAATACTATTCTCCCAATCAGATAAAATATTATCTGATAAAAAATTCTTTGTTTTCATCCCGTTACATACCACTTAATTTTATAAAATCCATGTAATTATTCAACCTTTCAGGGACGAATGTCATAAAAAACGGGACGAACGTCATAAAAATCTAATTATTTACAATAATCGCAAAATACCAATGCAGCCTTGAAATAATTCTCGTTTTTGCTACAATATATGTATTATATTTTGGAGGAACGATTAATGAATATCGCCCTTGTTGAAGACCAGGCTGCCGAACAGGAGAGAATCGGACGCATTATCAAAGAATATGCCTCAGAAAACCATATGAATATAGAACTAAACATTTTCAATAATTCCGAGAGCTTTCTTAAAGACTACCGCTCTTTAAAATATACGGTTATCTTTATGGATATTTATATGGATGGGATGACCGGAATTGAGGCTGCCGGACAGATTAGAACTGTAGATAACGATACACTTATCATTTTTCTTACTACCAGTGAAGATCACGCTTTATCGGCATTTGACGTGCATGCATATCACTATATCATAAAACCGGCTTCAGATGAGAAGCTTAGAGCTTCTTTGTTTAAGGTATTAGGTGAAATCTCCGACATACAATCTGTCAATGTAAAGAAGCTTGTGATAGCTTCCGACGGTACAGACATAAGCATACCGTATCACAGCATAAAATACGTTTCAAGCAATCGAAACTATGTACAGATTGTAAGTAAAGAGGAAAGTGAATATCATCCAAGGATGACATTTTCAGAAATATGTGGCATCCTTTGCAAGGATAAAAGATTTCTCAGAATAAATCGCGGTATTCTTATCAACATGGATTATATCACGAATTTCAGTGATACCTGTGAATTAGAGGGCGGCCATATATTTCCCGTTAATGTTCGCGAAAGAAAAAATCTAAACCAAATAAGAAAGAACTACATTTTCAGCAAGCTGCACGGCAAATACGACAACGGAGGAATAAAACCATGAACCTAAAAGAATATCTCATATCATTAGTTTCATATCTTCCTTTGATTCCGTCTGCAATCCTCTGCTTTGCACCTATGAAAAACCGACTGCGCTTTAAAATGTTACATATAATGATATCGGTTATTTGTTTTTTTGCAGTCGTTTTACCAATACTATCCTATGTCGAGACAAGGTACTCACTTGCCTACAACTCACATATGCTTCCTTTGCTTATTCTGTGTTTTATATCATACTGTATGATGCTTAATACACATATAAGCCAGTCACTCAGTATATATTTACTCGTAATGGCTTTAATGGCTTTCATGTCTAATTTTTCCAATGCCTTTGATGCATTTATGCATCCTGAATCCGACCTTGATCATTTTAGCCTTGAAGCTGCGGTATTTCAAATATTTATCAGTGTATTGCTTGCCTGTATTTTATACTATCCTTTTTCAAGGTACGGTTCATATCTGATTGATAACCTGAATCAAAAAAGTATTTGGTATATATTTTCCGTTATATCAGGTATCTTTATAATCTACAACATAAACAATGTCGTACACTACTATAGCACTATGCATACCAACCACGTAGCAAGAGCTTATATGACCAATATGATATTATTTTTTCTGATGGTTCTTATGTTAAATGTTATATTCTATTTTATTGTCAATTCTCTTATCGAAAGTTTGCGGGCAAATGAAAGAATCCGCATCCTTCAAATGCAGGAAAAGCAATACAATGCCCAGCAAAAATATCTTGAAACCACAGCCAGAGCCAGACATGATTTCCGTCATATACTCCGTACGCTTTCAGAACTTGCAGAAAAAGGTGATAATAAGACAGCACTTGACCTTCTTAATCAATATATAAAAAATTATCCCGAAAAAGATACCGCAGACTATTGCGGTAATAATGCCGTTAATGCTTTATTGAATCACTATTTTCAAATAGCAAAGGATTCTCATATACGCATAGAGCAGCATATAAGTCTGCCTGACCGGTTATACATTGACATTATTGATTTATGTTCTGTTCTTGGAAATGTTCTTGAAAATGCAATAACTGCATGTCAGGATGTTCCTGAAGATGAGCGTTTTGTTACAATCACTGTATCAAGAGAGCAGGGTACAGAGCTCTATATCGCTGTATCAAACAGCTTTAGCGGTAAGGTAAACCGCAAAGGAAAGCGCTACCTTTCCACCAAACAGGGCGGAAATGGAATCGGTCTAATATCGATTACCGCCACAGCTGAACGCTATGACGGCTCTGCTGATTTTTATCATGAAGAAAAGATATTTTACTCAAATATAATGATGGAAAATCGTGAATAATGACATAACGAAACTAAAGAATGTTCCAGTCCTCAGTCCTATAAAAGATTCAATCTCATATCCGTATATTTTTGAACCTTATCTTCAAAACCCAATTTTTTATATATCGGATATCCTTCATCGGTTGCCATCAGGTCAATGCGACAAATATGATGTTCCTTAGCATATTCAATCATATTGCTCATAAGCTTCGTGCATATTCCTCTGCCACGGTATTTTTCTTCTGTATACACACTAAACACCTCGGAATCATATCCGTTTGGGAGGAATGGATTTGCAGGTTTCTCAATAATAAGAAGATACGCAGCAGCAACAAGCCTGCCCTCTGCCCTTGCAACAAATGCGATCAGTTTCTTCCCGAGTTCTCTCTCAAAATATCCCGGAAGCTGGTCTTCCATACTTTCTTTTTCCTTATCGCTGATAGAGCCAAAATCATCTATCATATAAAGGATTCTAAGCCTTATCAATTCCGGGATATCACTTAAGTTTGCGATATCATATATTATGCTTTCTGTCTCATCGGTAGGAATATCCATCTCACTCTTTTCTGTGACTCTAACACTCTTATAAAGACTGATATGGGCATCTCTGTTTCCTTCCTTTTGAACTATTTCCATTTGCTTGTCAAAATCTCTCATAAAAGGTTTTCCTCCTTTTCCTTTTATCAGTTCTTTTTAACTGTTGACAAATACTGATTTTTTTGATACTTTCTTATTAAAGAAATGGGTTTTCACCGGGTAGGACTTATGTCTGACAGGACTTGCCTGTTTCTTTTTTTATTTCTAAAACATCATAAAGGTACTTCTTCCCACTTGAAGCATGTCTTATAAGAAGACGCCCTTGGAAAATGTTGTATCTTTCTATACTTTCATCATCCCCATATACCGGCAAAGCAAATCGTGTGTCATAACGATACCATCCGTTTTTTGCTTTATTACCATGGCGGCTGCCATAGTCCGGGAATTCTGCTTTTTTATCTGAAATTTGGATCAACTCACCAATTGCAGTTATCACATTAGCCTTTGCCTTCTCATTTGCTCCCTTTGATTTTCCTGCAGCTACTTTTTGCAGTGCACTATTCACCTCGTCAAGGGAGAACACTTCATCAACCGACGCTTCGATATGCCTCTCCGCAAATATCTCAGATATCCGCTCCAATCCTGCTCCATCTTCATGTACAAAGATGAAGTAATAGCTCTGATTCTTCTTTGCGGCCATCTGGTCATATTTTCTTCCGGCTACCTTAAGCAGCAGCTTCTTGAAGGCAGGCATACCCGTGCGGACAGCAAATTCTCCATTAGGCATACCGCGCAAAGATACGAGCTTACCACCATGTTTGAGTATGCTGAATTCTTTGGCAAGTTCCCGATCACCGAGCGTATCCAGTACATTATCTACTTCCGACAAAACTTCGGAATAGTCCTCCGTCTTATAATCGATGAAGCGATCCACGCCCAGATCAAGCACTCGCTCTTTGTTTGCAGCACTACCGTTCGTGATGACGGTCAATCCATAGCTTTTCGCAACCGGAATCGCCATTGCCCCAATCCTAATTGTTTTAAGGGAAAGTTTGCATTCTTAAGGGAATGCTCTCATGTTGTTCTGTAATAGCAGGTGTTTTTTCCGCTGCCCTCACGTTTCAGTTCACCGGAAGCCACCATCTTGCGCAGTGCGCCCTCAACAGAGCTGACGCTGAGTGCCGGACAAAGTTCCCTGATGTCCTGCTTGGTAAAACGACCGATCTTGTTCTTTGTGGCAAGTCTCACGGTTTCAAGGGCAGATTTCTTTGTTTCCACCAATGCAAACCGATCCTCAAAGTCTCTGTAGGCAGCAAGTATTGTTCCCAGCAGATACTTGATGAATGGAACCGGATCATCTTTTCCTTCATGCCATCCGTCCTGTGAGGCAGAAAGTGCATCATAATACAAGTCTTTGTTCTTTGCTATCTTTGCCTCAAGTGAGATATATTTCCCCACATAAAAACCGCTCCTGTAAAGCAAAAGTGTAGTGAGCAGTCTGCTCATACGGCCATTCCCATCATTGAAGGGATGGATACAGAGGAAATCGTGTATGAACACCGGGATAGCGATCAGCGGTTCAAGTTCCAGATTTCCTATGACCCGGTTGTATTCTTCGCATAGCCTGTCAAGCGCCTCCGGTGTCTCGTATGGAGCAAGCGGAGTAAAAAGCGTCTCTGTATGCCCATCGGGATATGTTGCGCTGATATAGTTCTGTACTGTTTTCGTCCTACCGGCCACGGGATTATTCATGTGGCTACAAAGGATCTTATGCAGCTGAAGAATATAGTTCTGCGTGATGGGAATCGTATCAAAGCTCTCATGGATAATTCCCAGCACATCCCTGTAACCTGCGATTTCCTGCTCATCCCGGTTCCTTGGAGTTGTTTTCTCCTCTACGATCTGTCTGATGCGCGTATTCGTGGTGACAATACCTTCTATGGCATTTGATGCCTCGGTACTTTGAATCTTGGCGATCTCCACCAGCTTCTCAAGTTCCTCCGGCCTCTGTTTCAAATACATCTCCTGTTTTCCTGCCTCTTTATAGATGGCAGCAACAAGACCCAGAAGCTCCGAGTCCCACTTTTTATCTTTGATCAATGAGTAGTTGAACTCTCGCATTCCCTTACCTCCTCATACTTTCCCTTAAATTATAATCATTTTTAAGGGAAATGTCAAGTGCCTGCCGAGTTTTCCCCTTATTATTCTTCCGTTTTTAAGGGAAATTATGCAAGAGTCAGATAAATAGAATTCCACGGGAGTCATATACGCTCTCGTGAGATTCGTTTCCGCAGCGGATGGCACGGTCAAGAGCCATGATCGTTGCAATCGCGCCGTCTATTTTCTCCGTGGACTTTTCCTTATCCGCCTTGATGTTTCCCGCCGGGTCCTGCCGGATGAAGATGTTGTCCATCATCCACCGCAGGACGGGATGTCCGCCATGCGCCAGTTTCTTTTCAAGCGTCAGCTTCATCAGTTCCTTTGTTGGAGGACTCATGTCCTTGAAGCCCTGTCCGAACGGAACGACCGTAAAGCCCATGCCCTCAAGGTTCTGCACCATCTGCACCGCTACCCAGCGGTCGAATGCGATCTCGCGGATATTGAACCGTTCGCCGAGCCTCTCAATGAACTTCTCGATATAGCCGTAGTGAACGACATTGCCCTCCGTGGTCATCAGAAGTCCCTGCCGTTCCCACAGATCATAGGGAACATGGTCTCGCTTTACACGAAGGTCAACAGTCTCCTCCGGTATCCAGAAGAACGGAAGGATGCTGTATGAGGCAGCCTGTAGCTGGGTTCGCAAGGTACTGATTAAAAAACCGGAATGGGCTGATGTGTTTATTGCCGTGCGTATGGACGGAGAGCCTATACGGGAATACGCAGCCAGAGTCGGTGCTGACAAGAATAACATCTCACAGAAATTGAAGCGTGCTGAGAAAAAACTTGCTGAAGCCTATAATCCCGGCGAAGTGTGATGCATTTTCAGTGCTGACAACAGTTCCCTTGTTACACACCCTCAGAAATCATCAAATACAGTAGTTCTCTTGTTACACCAAGGATAAAACGCAGTTCTCTTGTTACACGCTCCGTTTTTCCAGTAGTCGGAACTATTGTCACAAAACGCAAAAAGGGGATTACAGCAGACCGTCCTCAGTTGGGCAATCTATCGGAATCCCTTGATTTTAAGGCATTTTATGTACTTTTAATCCTTGACCCGTAACATCAACACGACAGTCTCTACATGCCTTGGGACTTCACTATGAATGTCAACAGTTTCGCAAATGTCGGGTTTAGAACAGTCCACGAAATTTTGCTTTGAGGAAATCAGTCCACAGATGTATTGTTTTCACAGGCGATTTCCGTTTGCGTGATAAGTTTTATCCATCTTTGCTTGATGCGGTTTTCGGGGTTTTCTACGATCCAGATACTTGCAGCCTCCCACATAGAGAACGCTCCGATCGTGGATATGATCTCTCCGGTCAATTCCGGAAGCTTATCTGATGCATAGAGACCGAATGCGATAAACAATACACCGATGCCGAACATCCACAATTGCTTTATCATGTTCCTCTTTTTCTCTTTTAACAGCTGGATACGCTGTGAATCACAATAGCCGAGAAACGCAGAACGAAGCTTTTCGATATCGATATTCTCATCCGACGTGATATGGATCTCCAGCTTGTCTTTCAGTCCCTTTTCTTTATATCGCTCATAAAGATAATCGGTGACATCCGAGCTCAGCGTTTTATTATCCTCATCGAACGGATTATATAATTCGTCCTCACTATGGATTCTCAATTTAATTTTGAATGTTCCTGTCATATTACAATCGCCTTCTTTGTAGATCCCCGCCGCCGATGATGGCAGTGTGGGAGCCTCAGTGCGTCCTCCTGTATTCTGAAATACTCATTCCCGTCCAAACACTAAAAGCTCTGAGAAAGGAATTTAATTCCTGATACCCAAGCAGGAATGCGATATCATCGCTCGTCATATCTGTGTTCCTGATATAATGCTTTGCCAGAATCTCCCGTGTTCCGTTAAGCTGTTTCTGGAAGGACGTATCTTCTTCCGTCAGCTTGCGTTGCAGAGTTCTTTTGCTGATGCCGAGTTTAGCTGCGACATCATCTATCGTTCCTGCACCTCCCGGAAGCAGCTCTGTCAATGCACTTCTGACCTTAGCGGAAAACGAATCATCGCGTTCCATCTCGTCAAGGCGTTTTTGAAGCTCCGGCTCAAAAAACTCCCACATATTCTCGTTATAGCTGACGAACGGTTTCTCCATATCGGAAAGATTGAAAAGCAGAGCATTTTCATCTGATTCCGTCACTTCACAGCAAAGGAAATCCAGAAATTCCTTATCATGCACAGGCTTTTGCATCGTTGCCCGGACAGGAGAAATACTGCTCTTCGTAGCGGTTCGGATGATGTGAACGATAAAAACCATCTCTGTTTCCACAAGGAATTTACAATTTGTTTATTGGTCTTTTCCGGACTCTCTACTACATGATTGATCCATCCTTTTTCTATCCTTTCTTGTACCTGAATATCGTTTAGCCCTTCCTTGTAGGGAACAGATACTCTCTCTATTGGTTTCCGTAAGATTTCTTCTTCCTTTGCATGATGTTCTTTGTTCATAAAATCTTTTCATCTCCATTCATGCGTGACTTAGCTTGAACTGTAAGTAAGAATTTTCCTATCGCAACAGGGTAACAATTAATCAAAAACCGACGCTGTCAATCAACAACCTCGGTTTATAATGATTTAATCCATATCGATTGTAATTCCAATTCCTATCGCTCCCGGGCCGGTATGAGTACTTATACTTGCTGACAAAGAATTATAAAACAAATCTGTTCCCGGGAAATTTTGCTCCAGCATTTCCATCCACTGCGCTATCTCCTCAGAATTAAGCCCTGCTCCTGCACCCCCTATATGAAGCTGATTTGGCTTTGCGTTTGGAAAACGACTAATCAAATCCTTCTTGCATGCATCTATCATTTTCTCCTCACATTTTTTCATGGTTCCCCGAACCTTTGTGAAAGGTTCTAATTTTTCTCCTTGAATCGATAAAACCGGCTTTATGCTGAGTACAGTCGCTATGGTTGCCACCGCTGGTGTAATTCTACCACCTTTTTTCAAGTACTCTAATGTATTTACAGAAACGTATATAGTTGCATTATACGCATCTGATTCCAATTTTTCACATATTTCTTTTCCATCAAGCCCCTGATCTGCAAGTTGTTTTGCTTTCATTACAGATTGTCTCATAGTTACAGAGATTCTATGATTATCAACTACAAATAGTTTACCTTCATATTCCCGCGCAAATCCCTTTGCAGCCATACAGGAACCACTTAGTCCGCTTGACATAGGAATATACACTATCTGATCATACCCCATTTCAAAAAGATCTTCCCATGTATCCATGACATCAGCTGGAGAAGGTTGAGATGTAGAAACATCCTTCCCGCTTGTCAATGCGCGATAAAACTCTTCCTCTGTCAAATTTTCCCCTTCATAAAACACTTCACCATCAATCAGCACCGGCATAGGTATCACATAAATACCTTTATTTTCTGCTTCTTCTTTTGATATTCCACTATTCGTATCTGTTAGTATTGCAATTTTCATGCTCTTCCTCCAATAATTACACAAATGTTGTTATTACTAGTGACAACGTAAATGAAAGCAAACATACCACTATTCCACCTACAATTTCTTTTGCTGTATGACGCTTAAGATATATGGAAGACCAGATAATTAGTGCTGCAATCACTAGACAAGGTATAATAACTTTCCAGCCAAAAAAATAAATCAATAAAACCAAAGGTCCCGTAAAACTAGATGCATGTCCACTTGCTCTATAATGTAATCCCTTATTGCATATTGTTAAAAGCACAACAGAGAAAAAATAAGTTGAGCAAATCAATAGTAATGCAATTTCTACATCTGCTATAAGTGCCCATAGAAATGCCCCACTATAACCAACAAGATTTGTAATAAATGCAAGCTTTCTCTGTCCTTCTCTACCCTGCTCTTTAAATCCCGGCAAAATCATCTGCAAACCATATGCCAGAATAGGTACAAAACCAAGTAGTACAATCGTAATAACTATTTCTACGGTATTTCTGAAAATCCCATCTTTGCTAAAAGCTAAAATGAGAATAAGTACAGAAACCATAACCGGTGGAACTGATAATGCTCTTATAGCCTTCGCAATACGCTCTTTGCAAAACATATTAATAACCTCCCACAAAGCCATTTGATGTTACAGATTGTAACATCAACTTATCTGTTTTTCAATCTAAACAGCATCTCTTCGCATCGACTGTTACATATTTAATTATTATGTAACAGCATTCTTATTTCCCTTGCTACTAATATATTTTTTTACTAAAATTGCCATAGCTATCACTGTACCTCTGATAATAACAACTACCCATATCTGCCAACTAAATGGATTAAAAATGTATTTACCAAACAATCCATCAATGATGATATTTAGTGTAGCTCCGCACATACTTCCCAAGATAAAGCCCAAAAATTTTACACCTGAAGCACCAAGATAAATACTTGCCATATCATAAGACACTACTCCCATAATTCTGATAATGAAACTTATAAAGAAGCTGTTATGTGTCTGAAATGAATCTAACTTGTTGACTATTGGATATTTTTGCTTAATTCCTTCAACAATATCTTTTCCCAAAAATTTTCCAACGGCATACAACAGGATAAATTCCACAAATATACCAACACCACTTACCACCGCTGAAAATGGAAAATCAAAGATCATTCCTGCAGCAATGTTTAATACAGCTGAAGGAAATACCATGCTGATGCCCTTTAACACATACAGCAGAACAAATTCAAGGACCGCAATTATTGGATTTGAGGAAACTAGCCTCACAATGTTTTCGGATGATGCCAATTCCGGGTTAGTTTTCAATTTTGTTGCCACATAAAAAATCACACAAACTAAGAAAGTTAAAGCTACAATACGGGCAAATCTGATAATTCTTTTTTGCTTTTTGTTTATATTGCATTCCTCCCACAAACTGTGTCCTGATTAGCTAATTGTTTATAATCCTCTCGTATCGTTCTGCTGTAAGGATAGTATCGTTCTTATCATTACGGTATTGAATCTTGTATAAATTGAATGAAACAAAAATCCTATTAATCACCCTTTCTTATGTGCCTGTTTTTTCTTATCCTTTTTACTTTTACCGAAAATAGTGTCATAAATCTCAATTGCTTTATCTAAATCGCCCCACACTTGTATTTTTTCTTCTGCAAAAGCAACAGGCATTTCTATGTCTCCACTTGCTAGGTCAATTGCAGTTTCAAAATCAGTATTAATAATTAAATCTCTGTCATAATATTCATATGGCTGTACTTCTATTTGCCCATCTGCAAACTCAACATACAATGCTCCTTCCGCTTCTCCAGCAATATTAATCTGGATAGCAAAATGTTCTTCGATTTCTGATGCATCTACGTTCTCATAAAGTTTTCTAAGTTCTTCAATTAATTCTTCATATGTCATTTTCTATTCCTCCCATAACTCATCTTCAAAAATAAGGTCATCATTCTCTTCACTATCAGTTTCTTTATCCTCCGATAGAGGTTCCTTGCTTTTATTATCAATTGTTTTCTTTATTACTATCGCAGTTCCTGTTGCTACAGCAATAAATACCAACATTGCCTTATTCTTTTTTTTCATACAATAACTCCTTTTCTATATATTTTGCTTTTTATAATTTTCATATGACTTTGGAGTTACCGTTGTCTCTGACCACAGTTTATCGGCGCATGGTTTCCAGTTTCTTGCATACTCTTCACACTTTGTGCATAAATGTTCTGCCGTTTCCGGGGACTGCAAATCTGTTGATTTAGCACCTGTCTCCTTTACAAGTCTTTGCAGAATTTCCGGATTCTCAAGCATTGGACATGGTCTCAAATGATTTTCATTAAATGGCTGATTGTCACGATATGCCATAAACAATGGTTGCTTTAATATTTCAAGCAAGCTGTGTGTTCGGATATTTGCACCCGAATAATGAATAAATACACATGGTTCTGCATCACCATTTGCATTAATGTGGAAATAATTCCTTCCTCCTGCAATACATCCTCCAACAAACTCACCATCATTCTGGAAATCCATCGTAAACAATCCTTCACCATTCTCTAACTTACGAATCTCCCTGATTCGATCCTTGATATACATTCTTTGTTCAGGCGTAGGAAGAAGCTCTAATGATGCATCATTTCCAACCGGCATATAGTGGAAATACATTGCATATCTACATCCCTTATCCACCATAAGCTTCACAAACTCCTTGCTTGTTACTGACTCGCAGTTCTTCGAAGTATAGCAGATGGAAGTGCCAAAAATCAGTCCATTTTCCTTAAGCAAATCCATTGCATGCATAACCTTTCCGTATACACCTTCTCCCCTACGTAAATCGTTTACCTCCGGCGAACCTTCAAGACTGATAGCAAGCATCAAATTACCGACTTTCTTCATTTCCTCACAAAATGCTTCATCCACTAATGTACCATTTGTAAACGCAAGGAATTGACATTCATGATGCTCCTTACACAACTTGATAATGTCATTCTTTCTTACTAATGGTTCCCCGCCTGTAAACATATAGAAATAAATGCCTAATTCCTTTCCCTGTTTTACTACATTTGATAATTCATCATACGAAAGATTCAGTTTATTTCCATATTCTGCAGCCCAGCAGCCTGTACAATGAAGATTACATGCACTGGTTGGGTCCATTAATATCAACCATGGGATATTACAGTCATGGATGGTTCTCATCTTACGAATGGTCTTTGTTCCATGCAGCATTGCCTCAAAACCAAAGTTAAGAATAGTTGTCTTTACCACATTAGGGTCTAACTCATCTAATAAACGATTTAAATAATGATTTAAGGCGCAGTCCTTATTGCAAATCAATGCTCTTACTTTGCCATAATCAACATCAAGTTTCTCACCTGACATATATTTTTCCATGAAATCTATTAGCTTTACAATTTCCTTTTCTCTGTCTTCGCCAATATTCTTGACTACTACATCAATTATTTTAGCTGCAGTTGCTCTTGCCGCTGCATGTCCTAAGTTGCTCATCTTAAATTCCTCCGTTCGTATTTTTATTTGTTAATCAATATCAATTATTTCTTTTTCTGTATTTTTAATCGTTTTTACTGTATTTGTAACTACTACAAGATTCATTATTCCATCGAAGCAGATACCTATTCCAACCATTCTAACAATTAAATTTGTTGCTTTCATGGGTGAAAACAAAAGAAACGCTCCTATAATTCCAACTGCTATAGCTGTTATCAAAATCCATTTCCATTTTTCAATTCCAAAGCGCTTTGCCTCAAATGCCGTCTGTATTTTTAGTGCAGCATCAATTAGCATAAATATGCCAATGCAAAAGGCAAAAAATCCAACAATATGATCTGTCCTGAAAATCATCAAAGCTCCTAATATAATCGATACAATACCCAAGCCAAAATCAAATTGAAATGCTAATTGAAACAAATCTTTCGTAAAATAACTTGATAGCTTTGCCAATCCATATACCAGGAAAAATACACCACAAATCTTACATAAAACGTCCAGTCCTAATCCCGGCCAAACGAATAGTATTGTACCGCCGACAATACAGCATATTGTCATTACCACATACACATTCTTTACTGTTTTTAAGTTACTCATATAGCAAACCTCCTTATATGTCATGATAATAATTCAATTAACATTCCATTCATATGGGCAAAAAAATAACAGTGTCCTAGTTTTTGGGCACTGTTATAAATTTGTCTGATTTTTTACAATTGTTTTCCTCAAATTGTGCTATTAACGCCTTTATCGTTGCCTGATAAGAAACAGACAATTTATAAATTAATTGCTCTTGTTTTTCCTGCATTCCCTTACGCATCCAGCGGAAAATATTCCCAATCATTGAACTACTATAAAAATCAATAATAAATTTAATATCTTCCGGCAAAAGTTTTTTCCCTTTTACCTCTTTATATACATATTTCTCCACAAAATCCTCTGTAATATCTTGAAAATATTTCAGAATCAAATCCCTGTTTTTAGAATTGTAAAGATTGTACACCGCTTTCTTATATTCTATAATCAAATGATATCTTTTTAAAAAATCCTCATAAAAGGATTCATACTTCTGATCTTCTTTTAATGATTTCTCCGTTTCAAATTTAAGTAATTCCTCAAGCACCTGATAAATATCACTATAATAATAGTAAAAGGTGTTTCTGTTTATTTCACATAGTTCACAGATATCTTTTACCGTAATTTTATCAATTGATTTTTCCTGTAATAATTTGAGCAGGCTGTACATAATTGCCTGCCGAGTAAATTTAGCCATAATGATACCTCACTCTACTAAATAGAATTGGCAATTCTCTTCGTACATATTTAGATGATTAAATACAAAGGTCAGTCTACTCACTGGAACCGGTTATTGCTTTGTAATTATTAATGATGAAATACTGCTATCTTCTCCTTTTGTAAGCCAGGTTGTTGCTATACTGTATCTTCCTTCAAACTCACCATTCTCTTTTATGTTTATTTTGGAATCATATATCGTTTGCAATACGGTATCTTCATATACAGTAACCTGTAGCTCTTCAATTGTATATGTTCTGCAAGCAAAAAAATCCAGCTTATCAATAATTGACTCTTTACTATATCTTATTCCGTTAAATATAACTACTATATTGGGTGAAAAACATTCAAATACCTTATCCATTTGTCCTGACCTGATATTGTTCCACAATCTTTGAATCCTATTGAATGGTGCCTCCATAATCAATTTTCCTCCTTTTAAATCTGTATGGATTATAATTAATCAATTCTCTTCTTTCCCCAGAAGAATACGGATACTGTTCCAGGACCGGTATGACTACCAATCGTAGTTCCAATATTATTGATTTCCACTTTGCCATTAAGTTTTGGAAATCTCTCTTCAATCTGCCTTGCAACCTCTTTTGCATCATCCATACAAGCCGATTGACACATATAGCATTTTCCTGAATAATCCAGTCCGTCATCTGCCAGCTCTTCCATCTTATCAACAGTTGCCTTGAAGACTTTTTTCTTAGTTCTGATTTTATATCTTGGTATCAGCCTTCCAAGATTATCCATATTCAAAAGTGGACAGATACTAAGCACTTGACCAATTGCTCCGGCTGTCTTAGAAATTCTTCCACCCTTAATATAAAAAGAAAGATCAGTAGAGAAAAACCAGTGATGCATTCTCAATTTATTTTCTTCTATCCAATTATATAATTCATCAATTGTCATTCCTTGATCTCTTAACTGTGCCATAGTATCCATGATTAATCCATATCCGGATGAAGCACCCAAAGAATCAACGATATAAATCTTTCGATTCGGAAACTCTTCTTCCAATATTCCCTTGGCAATATTCGCAGAATTAATTACCCCTGTAATTCCTGATGAAAGACACACATGAAGGATATCCAGTCCCTGTTCTAAAAAGGGTCTGAAATAGTCTGCAAACTCATCTGCATTAACCTGTGAAGTTTTTGTTTCTGCTCCTGCAGCCATTTTTGCATAAAATTCATTGAATGGTATACTCTGCCCCAAATCATCTAAATAAGTAACTCCATCTAATTCATAATGAAAGCAAATATACTTTACATCAATTGCTTCAAAATGCTCTTTTGAAAGATCTGCTGTTGAGCAACAACTAAGTACAAAATCACTCATTTCTTCATTTTCTCCCATCAATATATTGTATAAAATGTAAATATGCGTTATAATCTAACTGTTACAAATTGTAACACCCAATTGTATTTTTTTCAATTGTGTAAATAATAAAGCAATAACACTGTGACAAATATGAGGTTTTTGTAACATGGCCAAAAAACGAATCAGTTACACAAATATTCTTTCAAAAGAATGTATCGTTTCTGCAATTCTTCAGTTGACAAAGGATAAACCACTTTCCTCTATAAGTGTATCTGAACTTTGCAACAAAGCAGGGGTTTCCCGGATGACTTTTTATAGAAACTATGATTCTATTGAGGATATCTTTGTCAAACAACTTAATGAAATATTTGAAGAATACAAATCAGATGATATTGCACAGAATACTGAGGGATTATACAGCGATGAAACTCACCTCATTCACTATTTTAACTACATATATACACACAAAGATTTTTTGAACGGACTTGTTCATTGTGGATTCGATATGTTTTTCTTAAGTATGCTTACTCAATACATTATTGAAACATGGTCTTTCAAAAGTGATGAATACACTCTTATATCCTTTGCCGGCTCACTCTACAATATGTTCCGCATATGGTCTAAGAATAATTATAGTGACAATACAGATGACATGATTGCTACAATAACCCGACTATATAGCAGATAAAAAACACAGAAAAAAGACTCCTTACCGCCGACGCGATGCCGTTAGTAAGGGGTCTAAATTTTTCATTTTCAATCAGACTATTTGTCTGGTTCCGTAGGTGTGGCAGATTGAGAATTGTTTTCCTGATTTGGCATAGACGGAATGTTCATTTGCGGCATATTGCCAAAGCTACCTGCACTATCTTCTCGACCTCCGCCCTGACT
Source organism: uncultured Lachnospiraceae bacterium (assembly GCA_902788555.1). Lineage (GTDB taxonomy): Bacteria > Bacillota > Clostridia > Lachnospirales > Lachnospiraceae > Coprococcus_C. The sequence continues at coordinate 43,575 of CADAKQ010000012.1, read as the reverse complement.
ACCCATACTGCGAATATTGATTCCGGAAGCATCAACCTGATTTGATAAGTCTTGTTCATCGCTCTTTGTAGAAAGATTTCCGTTTAATTGCAGGCGAATGCTTTCTGCCCGCAGCAGACAGAACTCTTTCATCGTCTTATATGCAGCTGTAAACTCGTCAGCAAAATAAAATGCAGACGGATCTTTTTCCACATACGGATAAAGCATTTCATATAAGGAATCTATTTCAGATTCAAACTTTCCTGACTCAAAATAGCCGCTAATTAGTGAATCAAATATGCTGTGATAAGTTTCAAGATACTTTTCATTGGATACAATCCAATTCCACATAGGTCTTGCCTCTTCTGTCACTCCGGAGAGAGGAGTATCAATACCTGTATTTACTAAGGAAGTAGCTTCTGAACCTCCTGATTCTCCTCCATTTCCGGAAAAGCCACCAAATGCAAGATTATAATCCCATGGTAGCATTGATAGTTTCCCATCATTTTCATACAAGTAATAATTGTGGAGCATATTGCCCGTATAGCTGTCATAATTTAAAACGAAGTTATGCGCGACAAAATATCTGATGATTTCTTCTGTATTCAAATAATTCTCAAGATCATTTTCTTCAGCCAACCCTTTCAGGGCGGAGATTACACGCATTTTTGCTTCTTCATCAGCGTCTGTTTCATCATTATCAAAAATATCGGAGTAACTACTGATTTCATCATCAATATAATCAAGATCCGCACCACTCGAACTACTACCGAATCCCATGTTTCCACCCGGCATCCGTTTTCCGCCACCCTGTGGCATCTCAGGCATTTCACCGCTTTCAGGGATTGTCATGCCATCCGGGAATGTTCCGTTTTCCGGCATTTCCGGTATATTGCCATTTTCGCCGCTTGGCGACTGCATCCCCTACTTATCTGTACCTTGCTGTTGGTTTTCGGGAAACTGCGGTCTGTTATCTCCATTTGTGTTGTCTGAACCATCTGCGTTTCCAGGGAAGGGCATATTTCCGGCATCAGGCATTTCCATATTATCGGGCTGTTGAATACCTCCCGCCTGACCCATGTTTGCAAGTTGTTCGGTCTCCGGCTTGTAAAGCTCTCCTTCTCCATCACAAACTCGATTAAGATATCCTTCACTGATATCCTCTATAGCAATATATAGCCCATGATCTTCACCGTTAATTGTCAGCCATACATAACTCACAAGGGGAGAATCCACCCCTGCCTGTCTGAATATTTCATAACTCAAATAGTCCTTCATATACGTGGCATCCGCATAGATATTGTTCAGATTCAGCTTATTCAGTCCATAGTAAGTCTGTTCCTTGTTGTATTTGCCAAAATTGACCTTAAAACTATACCTAACACTATCTGCATCACCTGCGACTGAAGTAAGACTGGTATTTCCCTTTGTTGCAAAGGAAACCGACTCGATGGTTTCTCCATCGATTGTGATATTCACTTCATATTTTGTTTTGTCAAGCGGATTCTCTGTAAGGTCGTTCCAGTCATCTTCGGAAATAGTAATATCGATGGTGTGAACATAACTTGTATCAAACAATTTTTCTGCATAACCGTTTGCATCTGATATGTTTGTAGAATTTCCATCATTGACTGCATTGTTTTCGGCATCATTATTGCTACATGCCGCAAGCGAAAAAGACAATACCAATATCAATAATATGGAAATAAGGCGACTAAATAATTTCCCCTTCATCTTGAAAGCACCTCCTGCTCTTTTTTTTGTTTAGTCTCTATTTTTTATTATATTAAGAAACCATGAAATTTCTGTGAAATACACTACCTCTCTCCTCTTTCCTTGATTTTCTTATAATTTTCAATCTTTTCTGTTCCCCACTGCTTCTTCCTCGCCTCATATTCCTCCAAGAATTCATCATACACGTTCATCTTATATCGCATACTACGCATCGTATCCTTATCGTAACCCATTCGTTTTTCATACATCCGCAGTTCCTCCATAACATCCTCTGTTGGTTTTGGCAGTATTACCACACGCTCTGCAAGTGGCATCTTTTTATAATCCGGTGATTCATCTTTTGCCTCTTCTTCCAAAGATAATACTTCTTCAATACTATCCTCTTCTCCCTGCCATTCCCTGTTAAACTCTTCAAATGCGGCACCATAGAAAATATCCTCATCTGCTTCACTGATATCTTCTTTTTCACAGAACTGGTCAAAACCTTCATAAAAGCTGATATTATTATCTTCTAAACTTTTTTCTTCAGGTTCTTTCTCCCACTCATCATAATCACGTAGGAATTCTTTCATGTGCTCAATATCTGCCTCAATCCGCTGATACTCTATTCGCTTCTTTTCCTTCTGCTCCAGATATTCTGTAATCCCAGAGACAGTAAACCTCTCTCCTAGTCTCTTTCCTCTGACAGATACAGGTTCTCCATTTTTCTTCCGTCTATATGGAAGGGCGTAAGAGATTGTGTTACCACGCAGCTTCACATCCATCATAAAATAATCCTTCACATATTGGATTACATCCTCTAATGTCCTTGTTTCAGGGGTATTTATCGCATTTCTAAGATATATCTTCATCTCTTCACGAAATGACAATTTTTCCCTCTTTTTTATCTGATACTCTGCAAAGTTGCATCTCTCACGGCTCTTATCCTTCACATAATAAGTATCCCTGTAGGAATGTGTCAGACCATGCTCCCTGCACTGTTCTCCAAAGAAGTTGCACATTTCCTTAAGTTCCGCCGGACCTCTCCGAAATGACTTTCCATCCCTCAGATTGCAGTTACTTACCAGAAAATGCACATGAATATGCTCTGTATCCGTATGCACAGCAAATAATACCTCATAACCTTTTGACCAGAAAATCTCCCTTGCAAACTCTTCTGCAATCCTGTAGGCATCTTCATAGGTAAGTTTATCATTGTCATCCGGATGGAAGGATATGGACAGCTTCTGTGCCAGAATCTCCTTCTGTTTATAGCGGCTGTACTTCTTATCATGCATTTTCCTTGTCATAAGAATACTGTTAGAAAAGTTATCCCTGTTACAGCCCAATGCATTGTAAAGATGATTCTGTGTCTTCACTACACCGTCAGCAATCTGTTCCTTTCGCCTTCCAAGAATATAATCGTCTGCACTTTTTAGCTGTGCCACAGACTTACAATAACTGTAATTCACTTTTACATTTCCATATACCGCACCCATAATCTTCCTCCTTTCTCTGCCCTTCTATACCAGCTTCTCTGATATCTGCAGCAGTTTATCTTCAATCTTTCTTAAGAAATAATTCGTGGTTTTAAAGCTGCTGTCGGAAAACAGATCTGCATACATATTGACGGCATGTGCAATCTGATTAAGGTTCACGCCCTGCTTCTTTAGCTCATGCACCGCCTCTTTCAACAACTCTCTTATTTCCTTTAACGTCACCCCATCCACTCGCTTTCCTTCATTTACATCCAGTAAATAGCTTATAAAATCGGCATTACCTCTGTATCCGCTTTCATCCTTTTGTTTCTCAAATCTGTCTTTCAATCGTCTGTCCGCTCGTACATAGATAACCTCGTCCTTTGTTCTGTTCTCCATAAAATCCCTCCTCTCTAACAGAAAAGGAAGCATGACACAATACTATTTGCACTGTATCAGCTTCCTTCTTTTTATCTGTCTCATATTCAGTTGTTTTCATTTTCGCTTATATCTGATTACTGTCGGCTATATTATCCATAATTACTATAGCCTCTCACCCTGCTTAAATGACTGCTACCATACTTCTACTACAAAATTAGCATTTCCCATAGCCACTGCTACAGAAATCAGCTATATTCCAACAGCATAAATCATACCGTAGCAACCATATTTAAGTTGTACTATAGCTGTTTTCCGAAATTTTTCTTTAAGCAGGGCACATCATCCACACAGGTCAGTCAGCTGCAAAAAACACAGCTGACTTCCGAAAGACTGTCTCCGCTCTACGCTCCGACAGCCTTTCCCACATCTTTCTTTTCTCTGAAAGAAATCTTCTCCTCCCTTTCCGATGTGGTGTGGATGATATAGGCAGGTAGTACCGCTGGCTTGCCAATTCGTCAAAAAAGAAATGCGAAGTGTCCGAACGACACCCCACATTTCTTTTCTTCCTCATTGTCTTCACCATCGGTGCTACCTGCTTAAGGGGCTTTGCCCCCTAAGAACCCCCGTACATAAAAATACCGGCATCTTCAAAGGGAATGCCGGTATTTTCTGTCTTTGTAGCCATTGTCCCGGGAAAGGACTTATAGAAATTCTTCCATAAACTCCGCCGGAGTCATTATCTCAGGCTTTTCAACATCAATATCCGCAAAGTCCTTATCTCCCGTAACTAATATATCCACATCTTCAATGATTGCAGTATACAGTACCGGATAATCCTTTACATCTCTGATATCAAAAAGTCCGTCTTCTATCTCTTTGGGAGTATATACATACTCAAAACTCATCATCAGCAGTAACTTATCAATTACCTGTTCTTTTTTCGGAAATTTCCGTCTGACAACATTTTTTAGTTCTTCCACCACATAGGATGATAACACAAGCTGATGTTGTGTAAATATGCAGTTCATCATTGCATCCATCTTAGCTCCCGGAAAAAGCAGTGCAGATATCAGCACATTGGTGTCAAGCATAATTCTCATCTACTTCACCACACTTTCTTCCCTAAGCTCCTTGATCATCGCCATAACATCATTGTCATCCTTTAAACCAACTCTTTCCGCTTCACCTGCAAAAGCTCTCTGTGCTTCACGAAGTGCGTCCATAGAAGAATTCATCATATATACTCTTCCAGATTCTTCTATGAACAATACCTTATCTCCATTCTTGATTCCAAGTTTTCTCCTGATTTCAACAGGTATTGTAACCTGTCCCTTGGATGTTACTTTAGCAAGTTCCATAGATAATCCTCCTTTCAAAAGTAATATATTCCTTACTTTCCTTACACTTATATTATATCTGGCATTACTTAAATTATCAACCTTGTTTCACATAATTCACAAAAAGTTTTTTCCAACTCTTTGTGTGAAAAGTATAACATTTTACATCCCGAATGAAAAATCCAACAGTTCATTTTCCTCTGGTTCATTATCATCTGCTTTATTCTTCAATCCAGTTTCTACATTCGTCACAGGTAAAGGCGAGGCAGTTACTGCATCTGCTCCCATTTTTACAGGTGTTACATTCATCATTGCACCATTCTGTAATCCCGCTGCCAATGCTGTCTGCTGTTGCAGCAGATACATTCCTGCAAGTGCCGGAATATTGGCAAGAATCTTTGCTGTTACCTGTTCCACTATCCTGTCCACAAAAGCATCTTCCTTTTCCCTTGTCTCAAGATACGGATCCTTCTTTGTACTAATATGCCTTTTATAAAAATCATTGATGGCACAGATGATAAATTCATTCTGGGACTTAAACTCCCTGTCCACTTCAGCAGAATGCAGCAGGCTCCACGCCTGCACTGCATCTTCGCTGTTCATGTTGAAACGGACATTCTTATTCCATGTCTTATCTGCCATTTACATCGCCCTCTTTCCCTGCTCATGTCGAAGTATCATATAGCAGTAGTACTCATAGCCCTTGGCATTGGCTCTGATGTCATGATTAAAGAAAACTCTGTCTTTATTGTAACTTCCATAAGCTTCAATAATTCTTGTACCTCCACCGATAAAATGCAGCTTCATCATCTGTTCATTATACTCATAATCATAAAGCTTCTGAAAAACAATATCTGCATACTCCATTGCCGCTTCCTTCATCAGGCTTGCATACGGTTCAACAATATCCGTTTCTCCTGTTCGAAGAAAATTGTCAATGACCTCACGCATCAGCTCATTTCCCGTATTATCCCTTACTTTGTTACGAATATTTATTTCACACTGGAATACTCCCAGTTTTTCCGTCCATGACCTACTCTCCATTGCCCTGCCGTTATTGAGATACATCAGGTTCATGGTTCCGTTTCCGATATCCACAACAAGGTTCATTCCCTTAAAATCCTTAAGATTTTCTGCAACTGCAGAATAGCACTGTGGCATGACCGTACAGCCTGTGATTTCAAGTTCATACATTCTCTGCTTATATCCGACTTTTACATTCCTGTTTTTCAGCATATATGCCTCAAATTCTTCTCTTTGTGCCTGTACCCATTTTAGTGGAAGTCCCACAGCAAGATGCACACGCACATTATTTCTTGTGTCCGTATATCCCCTTGCTTCCAGTTCCTTCACTACTGCCGCCATGGTAAGTACATAATTATCATCATCGGTCACCTTGTCGGCTACAAATCCCTTGTGACCTTCCCCAATAATATAATATTTCCCATCCATCTCGATATAATCCTTTGCAAGAACGGGTGGTTTCTCGCTTGCACTGATTGCTGTAGGAAAAACCCTTCTTGCCGTCTTATAGTTTCCATAGCCTGCATCTACTCCGATAATCAGGCTCCCATTCATCTTGTATTCTCTAATCTTCTCTGTCATATTCTGTTCCTCACTTTCTTATCTTGTTTTGTACACAATGTCTGAAAGAATTGTCTCCTCCGCCACTGTCTTAATCATCTCCCGCACCTGCCACATTTCAATAGTAGATGCAGAATTTTGCAGCTTATGTTTTTCAAAGTACCTTTTCTCAATACTATCAATCATTTCATGAGCTTCCTCATTTACTTCCATTGCAATCTCATTTAACTTCCCTTCTACCATAAGACTTCGGTATCGCACATGATGATTTTCCATCATGTACTTTTTCCACATATCTCCATACTTTCCACAGAATCGGCTCACATCCTCAATCTCGATATTCGGATAATATAATCCGTCCATCTCTTTGTAAGTTCCACCCATCTGCTCATATAAAGAGAGTTCTTCATTGCTCATAATATCACCTTTTCCTTTCGTTAACTGAAATCTGCTTCTCATACCATTCCTTCACAAGTTTCTCAATTAGCTCCACCTTCTGCTTGGGTGTAAAATCATCTGGAAAATAATCCGCCAGTGTATCTGCCCGAATCTTAATCTGCTCCCTCTGGTTCGGCTTTTCCTCTTCCAAAACCGAATAAATGGCATCCATATCAAACATCCCACTCTGGCTCATACGCTTCATTCTGTTTGCCTGTGACAATGATGGTGTGCACTGTTCCAAATCCATAACAGCATGAAGTTCATACTGTTCCTCTTCCTTGAGATAAGAAAGCTCCACGGCAATCGTAAATGCAATTTTCCCCTCATCAACCATATCCAGTATCTTGGGGATAAGATTTGTAAGCCTGATATACCTGGCTATCTGATTTCTGCTTTCACCAACCTGTCTTGCCAGAATTTCATCCGAACGGAGAACGGCTTTTCCATCCTCATTAACCTGCTTATTAAGCTTCGTCCCAACTTGGGACAAAGTGTCCGGAAGCTTCTTTCCCTGCTGCTTCATGGCATCCAGCTTCATCTTATAAGCAAATGCTTTTTCGCTTGGTTTTATATGCTCCCGCTGTAGGTTACTATCTACCATTGCGATTATCGCATCCTCATCATTCATAGGAACAACCATCACTGGCACACTGTCTATCCCTGCCCATTCACTTGCCGCCTTTCTTCTATGCCCGGCAATGATTTCATAACCGGATCCCTTCGGATTTGGTCTTACAAGAAGTGGGACAAGAATGCCTTTCTCCTCTATGCTTCTCATAAGTTCGAATAGTTCCATATCATGTTCCACCTTAAAGGGATGTCCCTCAAAGTCGTGCAATTCGCTGATTCTCACCTTTCTCGTGCTTGCATCATGGTCGTAAATCCCACATGAGCACATATCACTTGTCTTCTTCATCTTAGCTTCCTCCTTTCCTTTTCGGAGGTGTCTGATGAATAAGCTGGCCGTCTAAACAGTCAAAAAGACCGCCTGTCATACACCGGAAGATGTAGTAAACAAGCGGTCTTTCGACTAATTTTCTTATTCTGTTGTTGATGTTTATATTTCTGTAATTATCGAATTTGTGAACTGCATTTTCTTGTGTCCACTCATACGAGTTCGAACCCGACAGAGACTTTTACTTCGTGAAAAATCTCTTTTTTCTTGCCGATTCCGGGAGTCCGATTAAACTTAAAAATCCTCGCAAAGTGCGCAAATTCAAGGATTTCTACGAATTCACCCTTTGTAGACATGTGACGACTTCCACATGCACACTGTGGCAAAATTGATCAACCACAGCCACCTTCTTAACCTCAAACCCCTTCTCTGAAAGGTACTTGATATCCCTTGCCAAAGTTGCGGGATCACAGCTTACATATACCAGGCGCTTCGGTGACATCTTATCTATGGTGTCAAGTAGAGCTGTATCACAACCCTTTCGTGGCGGGTCCACAACTATTACATCAGGCTTTATTCCTTCCTTTTCATATAGCTTCGGTGCAAGCTCTTCCGCTTTACCACAGTAAAACTCTGTATTAGTAAGCTTATTTAGTTCAGCATTCTTCTTCGCATCTTCTATTGCCTGTGGAACTATCTCTACACCATATACCTTCTTTGCCTTTTGTGCCAGAAATAACGATATCGTTCCTATGCCGCAGTACATATCCCATACGACCTCATTACCGGTAAGGTCAGCATAGGAAAGTGCCTTGTCATATAAGACCTTGGTCTGCACCGGATTGACCTGAAAGAAGGATTGCGGCGACACATTAAAACGGACATCTCCGATGTAATCCGTTATGTAATCCTCGCCATATATAGTTATATTTTTATCTCCCAGAATTTTATTGGTTTTTTCCTTATTGATATTTAGACTTACATTCGATAGCTTGATTACGCTGTCAGCCTTGTCTCCTAACTTAGATTTATCTATATCAGGATTGTTCTTTGCATCATTCGTATCCAAATCATTTGATTCTTCAACTTCATTTATGTCAAGCAAACTCTTGTTATACTCTCCAACAGCATCACAAAGTGCGCTTATCAGTTCACTTCTCAATCTGACATCTGAAGCCTTATCCCTGCTTAATTTTTCGCCATTAATAACAAGGCATACACTCAACTCACCGGTCGAAAAACCGACTCTTGTTACTATATGCCTTACCAAACCCTTGTGAAGCTCCTCATTATAGACAAACATCACGTCCTTTTTATAAGCTTCACTTATCCAGACTCTTAAATTTTTAATTATAAAAATATTGATTTTATGTCCTGTGGCGCACTCGTCTATATCTATGATTGAATGTGTCCTTCCGGCATAAAAGCCGATTCTTATATTTCCATCCTTATCCACTCCTACAGGAAACTGCATCTTGTTCCTGTAATTGTAAGGCTCGTCCATACCATATATATCTTCCACAAGACTGCCTGCATCTTTGATACCACCGATTCGCTCAAGGCAGCTAATAACCTTATTCTTCTTATATTCAAGCTGTCTATCATAAGACATATGCATGAGTGTACATCCGCCACAGCTTCTTGCCTTTGGACATACAGCTTCTACTCTGTAAGGCGAAGGAGTGATTATCTCCATAAGCCTTCCATAGACATAGTTCTTCTTGACCTTGATAATCTTAACCCTTACCTCATCTCCCACAACCGTATCCTTGACGAAGCAGGTTATACCATCGATATGTCCTATACCCTCTCCGTCGGAGCCTATATCTTCTATTGTAACTGTATATTCTTCATTCTTATTCATATTCAAAAAATTCCCTATTTTTGTAAAAATCAAACCAATATTTTAAGATATAGCGGATTTCATATTGTGAACAAATTCACCTACAGGCTTTACAGAATCCCTGCCATATTTTTCAACAATCTTAACTATAGCTGAGCCGACTATGACTCCGTCTGATGCCTCTGCCATTTTTACAGCCTGTTCCGGAGTAGATATACCAAAGCCAATTGCACAAGGCACATCCGTATTTTCCTTTACGACCCTAACGATTGAAGCAACATCTGTAGTTATTGCGCTTCTTGTTCCGGTCACTCCCAGACTTGAAACGATATATATAAATCCCTTTGCTTCCTTTGCAATCATAGCAATTCTACCGGCAGAGGTAGGTGCGACAAGTGAAATCAAATCAATACCATAGCTCTCGCTTATATCTTCAAATTCTCCCTTTTCTTCAAAAGGCAAATCAGGAAGAATAACACCGTCAATACCGATCTCCTGACAGGTTTTAAAAAATCTTTCCGCACCATAAGAAAAAACAACATTAGCATAGGTCATAAAAACAAGTGGAATACTTATACCATCCTCCGTCCGAAGTTCTCTTACCATATTGAAAATCTTATCCTTATTAATACCGCCATTTAAAGCACGGAGATTTGCTCCCTGGATTGTCGGTCCTTCTGCTGTCGGGTCAGAAAATGGTATGCCGAGTTCCACAAGGTCAGCTCCGTTTTTTACCATTTCCTTTACAAGCTTTTTCGTCGTTTCAATATCAGGATCTCCACAGGTTATAAATGGAATAAATGCTTTTTTATTGTGAAATGCTTCTTTTATTTTACTCATAAATATTCTCTCCTCTGTATCTTGCTATAGCTGCAACATCCTTGTCTCCACGTCCCGAAATAGTTATAACTATTATCTTGTCCTTCTCAAGCTGAGGCGCAAGCTTCATCGCATAGGCTACTGCATGCGAAGATTCAATAGCCGGAATTATGCCCTCAGTTCTTGACAAAAATTCAAAGGCTTCTACCGCCTCGTCATCAGTAACAGGTACATATTCAGCTCTGCCGATATCATGAAGATACGCATGCTCCGGTCCAACACCCGGATAGTCGAGTCCTGCAGATATAGAGTAAACAGGTGCAATCTGTCCCTCATCATCCTGACAAAAATATGATTTCATACCGTGAAAAATACCAAGCTTCCCTGTATTTATGGTTGCTGCCGTTTCAAATGTATCTATTCCACGACCGGCAGCTTCACAGCCTATAAGTCTTACGTCCTTATCATCTATAAAATTATAAAAGCTTCCTATAGCATTGGACCCGCCGCCCACACATGCTATAACCGCATCAGGTAATCTTCCCTCCACTTTAAGAATCTGCTCCTTTATCTCTTTAGATATAACCGCCTGAAAATCACGGACTATAATCGGAAACGGATGTGGTCCCATAACTGAGCCAAGACAATAATGTGTATCGTCAATTCTTGATGTCCACTCTCTCATTGCCTCAGATACGGCATCCTTAAGTGTTGCCGTTCCGGAAGTAACAGGTATTACCTCGGCACCAAGAAGCTTCATACGATATACATTAAGTGCCTGCCTCTTTGTATCCTCCTCACCCATAAAGACAACACATTCCATATCCAAAAGAGCTGCAGCCGTAGCAGTCGCAACCCCATGCTGTCCGGCTCCTGTTTCTGCTATAAGTCTTGTTTTTCCCATCTTCTTTGCAAGGAGTGCCTGTCCGAGAACATTATTTATTTTATGTGCTCCGGTATGATTCAGATCTTCTCTTTTAAGATAAATTTTTGCTCCTTCGAGCTCCCTTGTAAGCTTCTCTGCAAAATAAAGACCTGATGGTCTGTTTGCATAATTATTTAAAAGCTCAGTCAGCTCATTTTGAAATATTTCGTCATCTTTATAATGATTATATGCTTCTTCCAATTCAATAACTGCATTCATAAGCGTTTCCGGAATGTACTGTCCGCCATGAATTCCGAAACGTCCGTTTTTATTATCCATAATCTAATCCTTTCCTACAAGCTTTTAGCCTTCATATCTGACCTCATTTACAAATTTTCTCATCTTATCCGCATCTTTTTTTCCATCAGTTTCAAGGGATGAGCTTGCATCTACGCCATATGGCTTCAAATCATCTATAGCTGCCCGCACATTTTCAGGGGTAAGACCTCCTGCGAGTATAAACGGTCTTTCTATCGCCTTTATGTATTTCCAATCAAAGCTTTCACCCGAACCCATGCCGGAATCAAGCAAAACCATATCTGCTGTTGAAAGATTTGCAGCCTGTACATCATCATAGCTTCTGATCTTAAAGGCTTTAAAAACCCTGCATCCGACCTCTGTTTTTAATCTTTGTATATAAGCATCGCCCTCATCGCCATGAAGCTGAACTATATCTATTATTCCTTTTTTTAGTAATGATTTTATAATTTCTATATTCTCATCGACAAATACACCTACAACCTTAATCTTAGAATTAAGACTTTGTTTCAAAAAAAACGCCTCATCCGGAGTAATATACCGTTTACTTTTATTCCAGAAAACAAAGCCTATGTATTCTGGTAAAAGCTCATTTGCATTATATATATCATCATCACATTTTAAACCGCACAGCTTAATCTTAGTCATAGTTCCTCCAAAAACATATAAATTATTTTAAATACATTTCCGTCATTAATCAACTGTCAAATTTTAAACTGTTTAGCATGCTTTTTTTATCATGTGCCCTCATAAGTGTTTCACCGATTAGAACTGCATCTACATTTATTTCCTCTAAAGCCTTTATATCCTTCCTGTCCTTTACTCCGCTTTCTGCTACAAAGATTATATCATTGGGTACAAGTGACCTCATTTTTTTGCTGTTTGACATATCAACATTGAAATTCTTAAGATTGCGATTATTTACTCCTATAGCTCTCGCACCTGCGGTAATTGCCTGCTTTATCTCATATTCATCATGAGCTTCAACAAGAGCAGACAAACCAAGCTCATCGCATATACCTTTATAGCCTCTTATCTTTTCTTCGTCAAGTATGGAGCATATAAGAAGTACCGCCTTAGCGCCAAGGAGCTTAGCTTCATATATCATATACTCATCCACGACGAAGTCCTTTCTTATGGCAGGTGTAGAAACATTATCCGTTATCTCCTTAAGGTATTCATCCCTTCCGAGAAACCACTTCGGCTCTGTCAAAACAGATATACAATCAGCTCCAGCAGACTCATATTCCTTTGCTATATCAAGATAAGGAAAATCCTCTGCGATAATACCCTTGGACGGAGATGCTTTTTTCACCTCACATATAAAGGATATGCCGTCCTTTCTAAGTGCCTTTTCAAATTCAAAATCACCCTTCGGAAGTGCATACGCCTTTTCCTTAATCTCCTCAAGAGAAACCTTTTTCTTATTTTCTTCTACTCTTATCCTTGCATAATCAGCAAGCTCATCTAAGATATTCATTACAAATTTTCTCCTGTTTATTTACTGGATAATTCGATTATCTTTTCAAGGGTTTCGGCGGCCTTGCCCGAGTCAATCATCTCGGCAGCGAGCTTGATACCGTTCTCGATAGAATCAGCCTTACCGTAAATGTAAAGCGCTGCTCCCGCATTCATAAGAACCACATTTCTCTTATGTCCCTTTACACCTGAAAGGATATCTCTTGTAATCTTGGCATTATCTTCAGGCTTACCACCACGTAAATCCTCCTTAGTGCATCGTTCAAAGCCAAACTGCTCAGGCGTTATAACATATTCCTTATACCAACCGTTTCTGAATTCGCATATGGTAGTAGGTGAACTAAGAGATATCTCATCCAGCTTATCCTGTCCGTAAACAACAAGTCCTCTTTCAACACCGAGGCTTGTAAGAACCTGTGCAAGCGGCTTAACCAATAACTCATCATATACACCGAGTAACTGTGCCTTAGGACTTGCAGGATTGGTAATAGGTCCGAGTATATTAAATACAGTTCTTATACCAAGCTCCTTACGGATAGGTCCTACATACTTCATTGAAGTGTGATACTTCTGTGCAAATAAGAAGCAAAAGCCTACTTCATTTAACATCTCAACACATTTCTCAGGTTCAAGATTAATATTTACTCCGAGTGCCTCAAGACAATCGGCTGTTCCTGACCATGAAGAAGCAGCTCTGTTACCGTGCTTTGCAACCTTAACTCCTGCTGCCGCCATTATGATGGCTGATGTGGTTGATATGTTAAAGCTCTTGGCATTATCTCCACCGGTTCCTACTATCTCCATACAGTCGAGACCTGTTGTATCAACCTTTGTTGCCTTGTCTCTCATAGCCGCACCACAGCCTGCTATCTCGTCTATGGTTTCAGCCTTAGTACTCTTGGTGGAAAGTGCAGCCAAAAATGCAGCATTCTGAGTCGGTGTAGTCTCTCCGCTCATAATCTCTGAAATTACCTCGTATGCCTCATCATAAGTTAAATCCTGCTTATCAACTATTTTTACAATTGCTTCCTTAATCATATTCTTTTCTTCCTTTCTTTTTAAGTTACGGTTGTATGTAGATTTATGTATCTATCGCAGGCACGCTCTCGCTACTCTCAGACGTAGCGGTACTAAGCTCAATAAATTTCGCTAAGTACCGGCGTCTTCAAAGTACCTGCTTATAGATACATAAATCTACATACAACCTGTCTTTCTTATAATATAATTTTATAATTGAATAAAATTCTTTAATATGGTTTTTCCGTCCGGAGTGAGTATGGACTCGGGATGGAACTGGACTCCGTATATAGGATATTCGGTGTGTGCCACTGCCATTACCTCACCGTCTGTGGTTCTTCCGATTACCTTTAGTGTATCGGGCAGTGTGCTTTCATCGACTGCCAGTGAGTGATATCTTGCAACCTTAATATGTTCAGGCAGATTTTTGAATAGTGGGCTGTCTCTGTCGGTTTCTATATCCGACTGTTTGCCGTGCATAAGCTTTTTAGCATAGGTTACGGTCGCTCCGTAAGCTGCACATATCGCCTGATGACCGAGACATACACCAAGTATCGGTATTGTTTTGGGAAGTGAACGTGCCGCTTCAATTATTATGCCTGCATCCTCAGGTCTTCCCGGTCCCGGTGAGATGATTACATGTGATGGAGAAAGCTTTGCAATTTCTTCCACTGTCATCTCATCATTTCTTATTACCTTTAATTCTCCGCCAAGCTCACCTACATATTGAAACAGATTATAGGAAAAGCTGTCGTAATTATCTATCAAAATTATCATTGCTAATCCTCCATTTCTATAGATTTTTCTATGGCGGTCATAACTGCCTTGGCTTTGTTGATACATTCCACATATTCGTTTTTAGGAATGCTGTCTGCCACGATTCCGGCACCGGAACGGACAAACACCTTACCGTTTTTCTTAAAGGCTATCCTTATGGCGATACAGGTATCGAGATTCCCCGTAAAGTCTATGTAGCCGATTGCTCCGCCGTAGATGCCTCTCTTGTTATTTTCAAGTTCATTTATAATCTCACAGGCACGAAGCTTCGGTGCACCGGATAGTGTTCCTGCCGGAAGTATGGCGTCTATCGCATCAAGCGGTGTGGCATCTTCTCTTATCTCACCTCTTACAGTAGAACCGATATGCATAACATGTGAATATCTTTCTATTGACATATATTTCTCAAGCTCTACCGAACCGAATTTGCTTATCTTGCCTATATCATTTCTGCCGAGGTCAACCAGCATATTGTGCTCCGCACATTCCTTTTCGTCAGCTAAAAGTTCTTCTTCAAGCCGCTTATCCTCCTCGTAGGTCTTGCCTCTCGGCCTTGTGCCCGCAAGCGGAAATGTATGAAGCACACCGTTCTCAAGCTTAACCAGTGTCTCAGGGGATGCTCCCGCAACCTCTATGTCATCGCCGCTGAAGTAAAACATATACGGTGACGGATTGATAGTTCGTAATACCCTGTAGGTGTCAAGCAGGCTTCCCTCAAAATCCGCCTCAAGTCTGTTTGACAAAACCACCTGAAATATATCGCCCTCGTAGATATGCTTTTTAGCCTTCTCGACCATCTCACAAAACTCGGACTCATCAAACATCCGTCTGAATTCGGATGAAATATGTGCCTTTTCATTTTTTGCCTCTTTTCCGGTTCTGAGTAAGCTTATTATCTCATCTATATCCTCTATGGCCTTTTCATAATTTGCTTTTAGATTATCTGTCTTTGCATTTGCTATGATAACAAGCTTTTGTCTGATGTTATCAAAGGCAATTACCTTATCAAAGAGCATCAGATCAACATCATTAAATTTTTCCTCATCCCTTGCGTCAAGGTTAAGTGTAGGCTCCGCATACTTGATATAATCATATGCAAAGTATCCTACCAGTCCTCCGGTAAAGGAAGGCATGCCTTCTATCTTGGGACTCTTATATTCGTTTACCGTTTCATTGATAAAGACTGCCGGATGCTTGATATTATCCTCCTTTAGCACCTCACCCTTTGCATCAACAACCTTTATCTTATTATTGAGACAGGTTATACAAAGCTTTGGTTCATATCCGAGAAATGTATATCGTCCGGTCTTTTCCTGATTTTCCACACTTTCAAGCATATACACATGGCTGCTTACATTTTTAAGAATCTTAAGTGCCTGAATCGGTGTGATAAAATCCGAGTAAATTTCTCTTGCTATAGGGATGCATCGATAGTCATCCTTGTAGTCTTTTGCTTTTTCCAAGGTTGGAAAATATTTGTTGCTCATCTTCTACCTCCTTTTTCTTTCCAATGGAGTGAGCAAACCTCGCAAGCTAAGCTTGCTCGGTTTCGCGCTTTTCGGCAGATACATGTGTCAAAGACACTTGATTAGTCAGGATAGATATGCCGGAATTTATGCAAGCATAACCCACATATCTATCCTGACTAATACATGCTTCGCATGTGCCTGCCTCAAAGGAACGCGAAAAAAAGTCCCTGATAACAGAAGCTCTGTTATCAGGGACGGTAATAGTCATATGTACCGCGGTGCCACCCTGCGTTTGCGGAAGTTTATCTCCACACTCTCATTGGAATACCAACATATTCCCTGCAACTAACGTATGCAAAAACGTCACGGAATACTCAGAGCCTTCGCTCCTTTGACCATGCCCTCAGTGGTCCATTTAATAAACAGCTGCTATCGGTTCTCAGCAATCCCGACTCTCTGTGAGTGCCTCTTTTATTTTTATCTCCACATCAACGGTTTAGCGTATTAAATTATAGACTGATTATATTATTAATTTTTTTAGATGTCAAGTTTTTTTGTTGGATAACAACAAGAAGAGCGTTTTCTAACTATAATTAGACAGAAATGAGGCGCAAACACCTTGTCACACTATCATAAAATTTTATAAAATTCTGTCGGAGTTCCTGCATCCAATATACTCAACAACCGACATGCCGAACCTGATGGGTGACTTGTACCTGTTTCCCATGCTTCTACCGTCTTTACTGAAACGCCCATATATTCAGCAAGTATTTTTTGAGTCATTTTGCTTTTATTGCGAATTCTTTTAACATCCTTATTAGAATATTTTATTACCGGTTGAATAATAATTTTATGTACTTTTGCGTTTGATTTATTCTTCTCATACTCTATCGCTTGATTTAAACCTTTAGCAATATCTTCAAATAAACTACTCATATTATTCATCCCTTTCCATATGATTTCTCTATGATAAAGTTGATAAGATCTTTATAATCAACCACAACCTTACTACAGTCCCTTATTTAAGGTTACTTTTCCATCGGTAAAATCAGTAAGGTACTTTTCAAATTCGACATCTAATGCCGGATAGCCGTCAGCGTCATAATAAAATGTTCCGCTTGCCACCTGATTATTTCCGGTATCTCCGACCTCACTGAAAAGTCTAAGCTGAAAATCTCCAAACTGGTCATCCGTCTCAAAATCGCCTCCGAAAAGCCAGTTTCCTTCATCATCATAAAGCGTCCAACTGTCACCGTTATTCAAAGAAAGAACGGCGCCGTTTGGAAATAACCAATCACCGATAATATCATCCATCATTTTGTCTTCATCCGATAACTCTATTCCTTCTCCGATCAGATTCCAGTCAAGCAGCCCACATTTGTAGTTATCCATAAGGCCCCAAAAGTCTTCATCTGAAAGGTCAAGTCTCTCGGATGCGGATGCATCAACCATGCCCGAGGTATTGTGATAAAAGCCTATGCTTCCGTCACCAACCTCATCACTATAATAAAAGTCAACCCATTCAAGCTCTGTTCCATCTGCATTTAAGCAGCACTGTCCAAACATGCTGCTCATAGCACTTGAAGAACCGGTATAAAAAAAGTTTCCGTTTCCCATCCATCTGTAGCTGCTTCTCGCCCAGCCTTCAAGGAAACATACTATTTCACCATCCTTATAGGTATATCCGTTGTAGATATAACTTTCATCCGTAATATCATCATAATAGCCGACCATATCTTCGCCAATTAAAAGCTCAGGTATACCATCACCATTTATATCCTCGATAACGTATCCGATACTATTCAGTAAATCTGTTTTTGTACGATACATAACACTTTCCATAATACCGGAAGAAGGATAAACATAATCCTTCTCATAATCATATCCGTTTATTATTAAATCAAGAACCTCATCTTTAACCGGAGCATAAACAACCTCATAATCCAATTCGTTTTTTTCTTCCTGAGTCGTATAGTTTTCCGTTGTGCTTTCCGTTATGTTTTCTGTTGTTTCTTTCATTATTTCTTCGGAGCTTTCCTCGGTTTTATCTTCGTTGCCTGTAAAGGATATTTTTTTGCTGCCACCGTTATTACTTCCGCATCCGGAAAGCGAGAGCGCTAAAATAAACGTTGTTACCAAAACCACTGTTTTTTTTCTTAATCCAATTCTTTTCATTTTTTATTATCCTCTTTTTCATTATCCTCTCATATAACATGTTATCAGGCAATCACAAAATGATGTCTCACTACATTAATATAAATTATTCCCCTCTGATAATTATCTTTGTTTTGCTCACATCCACCTTATCCTCTTCCATAATCAGTTCTCCTATGGAATCGGCGGTTAAGCTGCCGCTTATCGGATTTTTCACGCTGTCGATGTGACCTTTGATTTCAGCATCGACGGTTGAGTATTCAAAGGAAAGTGTAGTATCAAGTAGCTTGCAGTCTTTCATTACAAGGTTTTCTATGTAGCACATTCCCTGTAAACTCTCTATCGTACAATTTATAAATGTAAGATTCTTTGAGTTCCAACCAAGGTACTCTCCCGATATAAAGGAATCATACACAACTACATTTTCGCAGTTCCAAAATGCATCCTTGGATAAAAGCTTTGAATTCCTTACCTCTATATTTTTTCCTCCGTCAAAGGAATAGTCTCCGTAAAGGGTAAGGTTGTCCACCTTTATGTTATTCGTATTCATTCCGAAATATGTGCCCTTTGCCGTTACATTTGTAAGGGTTACATCCTCACAGTTCCAAAGGGTTTCCTTGGCATCCGAAAGTGATACATTATTAAGTGAAAGGTTTTTGCATCTTCTGAAATTCTTGGGTGCCTCGATAGCCGAGTCTTCAATACTTATATTTTCGGTATACCAGACTCCGGCTCTTGCCATCTCAAACCAGGAGCAGTTTTTTACCGTTATATTCTTGGAATACCAGAGCGGATACTTCCACTTAAACATACTGTTATAAAGCTTTATATCTCGGCTTTCCTTAAGCGGCGATTCGCCCTCACCAAATATCGTATCCTCTATAACAAGATCCCTCGCCATAAAAAGCGAACGCTCTCCCACGTATTTTTTGCCTGTTATCTTAGTCATATTACTGTCCATTTTATTCTCCCTTATAAGAATGTATTCCTTTTTCAAGTCGTGCCAAGCCGTCCATAAGTCTTTCCTTAGGGCAGGCTATATTTAATCTTAAAAAGCTTTCACCACCCGAACCATAATGTGTTCCGGCAGACAGATAAAGCCCCGTTTCCTTTCTAATGTGTTTCATAAGCTCTTTGGAATTATTGGTAAGCTTTCCGCAGTCAAGCCACAAAAGGTATGTAGCTTCCGATGGAACAAGCGATATTTCTTTTATATTTTCTTTGATGTATCCTTCTACCAAACATTTATTATTATATATATAAGTCCTTAACTCATCAAGCCAGTTTTCACCCTCATTAAAGGCAGCCAAAACAACATCTATGGCAAATGCATTCGGCTCGCCCACCTCATCGGTATTTATCTGCCTCCATACCTTATGCCGAAGCGCCCTGTCTTTTACTATGACAGCCGATGTCTGTAACCCTGCTATGTTAAAGGTCTTGGTCGGTGCTATGGCTATAATTGCATTATCTGTTATTTTATCTTCAAGAGCTGCAAACGGTACGTATTCCTTATCAGGATCCGTCAAATCACAGTGTATCTCGTCCACAATAAGCCTTACATCATGCTCTATGCAAAGCTCTCCAACCTTTGTTAATTCCTCCTTACTCCATATTCTTCCAACCGGATTGTGGGGATTGCAAAATACCATAAGTGCGGTCTGCGGATCAGCCAGCTTTTCTTCCAAATCTTCATAATCTATACTGTAGCTTCCGTCCTTATAAATAAGCTTACTTTCAACTACGGTTCTTCCGTTATTTAAAATGCAGTTATAAAACATATTGTAAACCGGTGTAAGTATAACAACCTTTTCCGCCGGTGCGGAAAGCTTTCTTACCGTGCTTGAGATAGTAGGTATTACCCCGGCACTGTATATAAGCCACTCTTTTTTTATCTCTACGCCGTGTCGTCTCTTCCACCAGCCTATATACGCCTCATACCACTCATCCGGTATATCCGAGTATCCGAATATTCTACCTGCTACCCTTTTTTCAAGTGCTACCACAATCTCCGGCGCAGTTTCAAAATCCATATCCGCAATCCACATCGGAAGCTCATTTTCACCAACCCTCCATTTGATGGAATAGGTGCCCTTTCTGTCTGTCATTTTATCAAAATCATATCTTAATTCATTTTCCATATCAGGTAATAAACTCCTTTCTTAGCTTCTATTCCTTCATCATCAACGGCAACTTCCGTTTTGAAAATATTATCATAGACAGTCCAAGAAGACTTGCCTTACATATATTATCCGCTATCATGCAGTACCATACCTCAGAAAGTCCGGTTTGCCAAAGCTTAACACAAAGTATGGTAAATATAATCCTTATCCCCCACATACTGAAGGTCTCTATTATAAATACCTGTCCGGTTTTTCCCAGCCCATAAAATACACCCTGCATAGCTATCATAAGCCCAAAGAACGGTTCTGTAAATGCTACTATTTTAAGCATCCTCGCCCCAAGCGTGGCCGCATTGATACTGCTTGTAAAAACCTTCATCAGCGGAAGTGCACATACATAAAGTATGATTCCGTTTATAAGCATAACCCCTATGGTTATTATGGTACTGAGCTTCATAATTTTCTTTATTCTGTCTAAATTTCTTTCTCCGTAAGCAACACCGATAAGCGCCGATGTCGCAGAGCTTATTCCGTATCCCGGTATATAAAATATGGTCTCCGCATTTACAGCTATGGAATGTGCCGCAAATATACTTGTGCCCATACCGGATACAAGTCCTGCAAATACCACATATCCAAGTGAGGCTGTTGCCCTTGTTCCCGCTGCCGGAAGCGCGACTTTACCAATCTCGGATAAAAGCCCTTTATCTGCCTTTATGCTATCCTTTGTAAATCCAAGCTTCTTTTTATTTATAAATACAATGAACATAAGCGTACCTGCTACAGTATAGCAGATTGCCGTTGCATACGCCGCACCGACAACACCCATATCAAGCACATATATAAATATCCAATCGAGAATTATATTAAATGCATTTGCTATTATATTTACAATCATCGGGCTCTTGGTGTCAAGGGTTGCCCTTATACACGAACCGAATATAAGTGCCGCCGCACGAAATATCATAGGTATGCTTATTATAAAGAAATACTTATATGCATCCGGTCTTACCGATGCATCGGCACCCATCCAGAAAGGGATATAACGGGCAAGCGAAAGTGCCAGCACACCAACCAAAAGTCCCGAGCCTATGACAAGTATAATCGCCTGTCCGGCTAATTTTTTAAGTTTTTCATCATTTCCCTCGCCTACTGATTTGGACATCATAGCAAGTAAAGCGACACCTATCGAATGTAAAAATCCTCCGATAAGCCAGCCGATAGTAGTTGTTGTGCTTACTGCCGCCGTTGCCTCTTCACCCAGATGTCCCACCATAGCCGTATCCACATACTGAAGCAGGGTGCTCAGTATCTCTTCGCATATAGTAGGTATGGCAAGAATGATTAATTCTGCAAGTAAATTTTTATGCTTATACATTTATAGTTACCTTTTAATCAAATTAGCAATTACTCTTTAATCAATTTATAATCAAACTAAAAATGACTTCAATTTAATTATTTAAATCAAAGCCATTTTATCACATTTATTTATATTTACAAAAGGATTTTAAATCATTTTTGATAATCAAAATCAAAGTCCATATTCCTTAACATATTGCTTAAAGAGTTCTATGTATCTTTCGCCGGGCTCAGACAGGACGGTGTGATTTCTTTTTATATATCCCACATCTATCCTTTCATCCGTTTTTATACTGATAGCAGTAAGTCCCTTCTCATGCTTCTCATCAAAAAATGTACCTATTCCGACAGAATAAGCAAAGGTCTCCGCCAAAAGCTCAAGGGTTGTTCCTCGGTCACTTGTTCTTATAATATTTTTATACTGGTATGAGCTTATGATTTCCTCATAAAAATAAAAGCTGCTGTTTTCATCCTGATCAAATATAAGACATGGATAATCCTCAAGTTCAGAGAGCAAAACCTCCTTTTTACCTGCCAAAGGATGATTTTCACTTACATAAGCGCATATCGGAAATGAACCGAGTACCTCAAAGCTAAGGTCTGATTCCTTAAATACCTTATCATAGTAATCTCTGTTAAAACTGCTTATATAAAGAATCCCCAACTCACTTTTTGCAAGCCTGATATTATCAAGCACCGTCTTGGTTGTGGTCTCAAAAAGCGAATATTCGTAATCGACAATTCCATATTCCTTTATAATTTGGGCAAATATCTTCGTGGCAAAGGTTGAGTGATGCATTGAAACAGAGAAAGGTGCTTTTATCTCACTTCCGCCAAAATATTTTTCCTCCATAAATCTGTACTGAAGCAGTACATTGTTGGCATAGCGAATAAAGGTCTCGCCATCACTTGTAATGCTTATACCTCTGTTTGTACGGTTAAAAAGCGTTACACCGATTTCCTCCTCAAGCTCCTTTATCGCAGTGGAAAGTCCCGACTGGGATATAAAAAGTGCCTGGGCAGCAGCATTTATGGATTTTGTTTTTGCGACCTCTACAACGTATTTAAGCTGGGCAATTGTCATTTTGATATCTCCTGATTTTTTATTATTAATTTCATTTGTTA
Source organism: uncultured Lachnospiraceae bacterium (assembly GCA_902788555.1). Taxonomy (GTDB): domain Bacteria; phylum Bacillota; class Clostridia; order Lachnospirales; family Lachnospiraceae; genus Coprococcus_C. Next base: position 20,419 of record CADAKQ010000012.1, on the reverse strand, counting down.
TGAATTATAGTCTAACTCAAATTAAAAAATCAGTACAATACCTAAAATCTTTAATTGGTTATAGCTTTTTCTTATATCAAATATAATTACTTAAAATTATCTTAAAACTATTATGTTTTGTCTCAATAATCCTTTTTGCTTATAAGATATTTTTATAAACCTTTGCATCCTTCATGATAAGCTTTATGTTATCTTCATCAGCAAGTATATCAAGGTCAATAACAGGATTTCCTTTTACAAGTAAAATGTCTGCATACGAACCCCCTTCAAGCACTCCGATTTTTCCGTCCGGATAAGGATTCTGATAGGTTGTGAGCTTTGTCAGCTCATATACATTACCCGTTGCGGCAACCAGTCCCTTAAAGCTTCCGAATCTTTTCTTAAAATATGAAAAATCCTCTAACTGATGCTTTTCTATATAATCCGGATCACCAAAGGAATCTGTTCCGAAGACAATATTTAAATTGTATTTGTTTATTGCCTCGGTTGCGATTTCTTCTCCGGCTCTTACGAAAGCAGCCTTCTTTAATATTGATTCCGGCTGATTATCTCCATGGGATTCTATCGGTCGACCGAACTGAGGTCCCGGCATAACCCAAACATCTGCTGTTTCACTGATTATCCTGGCAGTCTCATCATCCATAAGATTGGTATGCTCAAGACTTTTTACACCCGCCTTAACTGCCCTTTGGATAGATGCCGGTGTATAAAGATGTGCCATAACATAGGTTCCGAAATCTTTTGCCGCATCTACCGCAGCCTTCATTTCCTCGTATGTAAACTGTACCGTCTGTATGGGATCATAGGTACTTGATACACCACCGCCGGCCATGATTTTTATCTGGGAGGCGCCAAGGATAAACTGCTCTCTTACTGCTCTTAAAACCTCTGCCGGACCGTCTGCAACATAGTTTAAATGCTGCTGAAGAGTAGGCGATGTCCAGCTTCCGTCAGGAAGATGCTCTGCTATCGGACTGTGCCTTTTATCTGCATGGCCACAGGTCTGTGATATATATGCATTTGAAGGATATATACGAGGACCGTCTATGAAGCCGTTATCTATATTTTTCTTTAACCCATAAGTAACCCCGCCTGCATCTCTTATGGTAGTAAAACCACGAAGCAGCATATCCTTGGCAACCCTTGTACTTCTTACCGCCATCTCGTCAACTCTTGCCTCATAATTCCTGTCACTTTGATTATGTGAAACATGAACATGGGCATCGGTAAGTCCGGGTATTGCTGTAAGCCCGGATGCATCTATTATTTCATCAAAATTTTCTTCTGAAATCTCTCCTGAAAAAACTTCCTTTACAAGATTATTTTCTATAACGATATTAACATTTTCCTTTAATTTTTCATTTTTACCGTCAAATAAATCGGCATGCTTAATCAATTTTTTACTCATAGCAAACACATAAAATCCAATTGTTTTTTATAATCGGATTTTCTCCTTTCTCTCACCTTTTGATAATCACCATAAAATATTATATCGCTTATAAAAGCCCAATCAGATACTGTATTCAGGCTGTATAACAACTCTGTTCTTAATCAGAAATTCCTTGGTTCTTTCATTTTGAGGGGAGTCAAATATCTGACTTGCCGTTCCCATCTCAACTATTTTTCCGTTTTCCATAAAAATAACCTTGGTAGCTACATTTCTTACGAAGCTCATCTCATGAGATACAACAATCATCGTATAACCCTCATTGGCTATCTCCTTGATCGTATCAAGTACCTCTCCCACAAGCTCCGGATCAAGTGCGGAGGTCGGCTCATCAAAAAGTAAAAGCTCCGGCTGCATGGCAAGGGCTCTTGCTATGGCAACTCTTTGCTGTTGTCCTCCCGAAAGATGCTTTGGATAATACTGCTGCCTATCATCCATATGAACCTTTGTAAGCTCTTTTATGGCAATCTCCTTTGCTTCCTTTTTAGGAATCTTTTGGACAACGGTTAATCCCTCCATAACATTTTTAAGAACCGTCTTTTTTGAAAAAAGATTGAACTGCTGAAATACCATTGAGGTCTTTTTTCTAAGCTCTATCAAATCTTTTTTACTGTGATCCTTTGTATCAAATTTAAAATCGTCAAACTCAATTACTCCGCCGTCAGGCTTTGTAATACTGTTGATACATCTTAGCAGGGTGGATTTACCTGTACCGGAGGGGCCGATTATGGCGACTACATCGCCGGCTTCGATATCAAAGCTTATTCCGTCCAATACCTTATTTGAAAAAAAACTTTTCTTTATATCACGTATTTTAATCATTACAGTAACCCTCCCTGCTTTTTAAGGAGTTTTTTCTGCTTTTTGTAAAGCTTCTTATCTTCTATGTCACCTACTACATCAGGTACTTTTACAAGATGAAGTATAAGCTTGATAAGCTGTTCAATAACTATTATCATGATCCAGTAAATAATCGCCAAAGCTACGTATGCTTCAAAATATCTGTATCCTCTTGCTCCTATTATCTTGGCCTGTGCAGTCATCTCAACCACAGAACAGGTAAATGCAAGGGAGGTTCCCTTTATAAGTCCTATAAACTGATTACCCAGATTAGGAAGTGCAAGCTCAAGTGCCTCCGGTATGATGATTCGGAACATTCTCTGTCTTCCTGTCATTCCGAGAGCTGCTGCCGCCTCTATCTCACCCTGATTGATTGCCTCAAATGCAGACTGGATAATAACCGAACAAAACGCTCCCGTATTAAGTGCAAGTGCAAACAATGCATATACTATCGGCGGTACATTTGCCACCTGAAGATTAGTTCCCTTATAGTAATTGATATACATAAATGCTATCGGTATACCAAAATAGGTGATGTATAGCTGCACTATAATCGGTGTACCTCTCATAAAGGATATAAATACACCTACAATCTGATTAAGCACAGGAATCTTTTTTATCCTTACAACTGCCAGCAAAAAGCCGAGTACTAATCCGATGATTCCTGAAATCACGGATATATAAAGAGTTATAGGAACAAACAGTAATAATGATTTTACATCTTTAAAAACCACATCAATATCAAATATATTTAACATACTTATCCCCTCTTATTTACTGAGTTTATTCCTATTCTGAGAGTTCATTTGCGATGTATTCCTTACATCTTTCAACATACTCAAGTGTAAGCTCATCTGCGCTGTCACCAAACCACTCTGCTCTAAGCTCAGCAACTGTACCGTCAGCTATAAGCTCTTCAATTCTTGCATTAATATCATCTGCAAGCTGTGTATCATCCTTAGAAACGATGTAGAATATACCCTTAAGTCCGCCTGTGAAATTCTCTGAATCCTCGATAGGTACAGGAATTAAATCAATCTTATCCTCAAGTCCTTTTTCAGCAATCTGTGCCTCTAAGGTTGCGGTTGTGAAATACTCAAAATCAACCACACCGTTTGCAACATCAACAAGTGTATTGTCAACCTCTATATAAGTAAGATCCAGCGGATTGTCCGGGTTTTCCTCATTGTATCGAAGGAAGGTTGTTTCATTGGCACTTGCTGCTGTTATCTGTGTGCTGTGACCACCTATATCAGCAAGTGACTTTATCTCATCATAGCCTTTTCTTACTGCTATGGAATGACTTCCTACATCATAGGTATCTGTATAAAGATACTTCTCTGCTCTTTCCTTGTTATATCCAAGGTGGTTTAAGCCTACCTGATAGATACCGGTATCAATTCCTGTAAATATCGATTGGAACTCGCAGACTGCAAATTCAACATCATACTGTGGAAGTCCTTCAAACACAAGTCTTATAAGCTCTATATCATAACCTGTAAGTTCTCCGTTCTCATCTGTATAGCAAAACGGTTCAGGACCTGCTCCCGATGTAGCTATAACTATCTTTCTTTTTTCTACCGGTGCCTCGGTATCAACCTCACTTCCTTCGGCTGCCTCCGTAGCCTCCGCAACTGTCTGATTGTCATCCTTCTTTTCTTCCTTCTTACCACATCCGGTAAATAAACTTGCGACTATAAAGCTCGCAGTAAGTAAACCTGCAATTTTTTTCTTTAATTGTTTTCTCATAAAAATTACCTCTTTTCTTTTTTTTGAATATGCTGTGATATTAACACCATGTACATGCCTTTGTAAATTTGATAAAACCGATGTTTCGCTATCATTTTGAATGATAATAAGTAAAAAAAATAATGGGTTATCAACATAGTTGATAACCCATTAAAGAGTGACTTGGCGTGAACCTTGTCACAATTTTCAATTCTACGGTTGCAACCCATCAAATATAAGCGGGTCTATTTGTTAGCTAGTCATCAATTTGCTAAATCAAAGCGTTCAATTCTTTATAGGTGCTAAAAATCGAAAACTCGCTACGCTCAAACAATTCGATTTTTTACGCACCTATATGCGAATTTTCACTTTTGATTTAACGCAAATCGGACTAAATGCTAACAAATAGACCCGCTTATATCTGATAGGTAGTAATCATATTATTAATTGTGACAAGGTTCACGCCAAGTCACTCTTTCTATCACTCATATTCCTTCATGACTTCATTAACCGACTCCTCGCAGCTTCGCATGGCAAGTATCGTCTTTTGGATAAGCTCCGAAAGTTCAATCCCCATCATGTCTGCTCCACGTTCAATGACCTCTCTGGAACAGCCTGCTGCAAAGTTGGCACTCTTATATTTCTTCTTAACGGATTTTACCTCCATATCCTGAACACTTTTTGATGGTCTGATAAGAGCCGCAGCCCATATAAGACCGGTAAGCTCATCCGTTGCATAAAGTGTTTTTTCCATATCATGCTCGGGCTTAACATCAACCGTAAGCTCATATCCATGGCTGCACACTCCGTGAATCACATCCTCACTTACACCTGCCTCTCGTAAAAGCTCAGGTGCCTTTATACAATGCTCTTCAGGATACTCCTCAAAATCAATATCGTGAAGAAGTCCAACTATGCCCCAGTATTCTTCGTCTTCACCATAGCCTTCCTCTTTGGCAAACCATTTCATAACTCCCTCTACGGTAAGGGCGTGCCTTATATGAAACGGATCCTTGTTGTACTTTTTTAATAACAAAAATGCCTCGTCTCTTGTAATATTAGCTTGCATGAGTTTTCTCCTTTATCATTTTTCCAAAGACAAGCCCGACTTAAAACTTCGTTATCTCCGGAACATTATAAGTTATCATACAAATCCTCTGTAAAAGTCAGACTTCCTCGATAACCGGTATATGTACGATTGAACACAAGTCTTTCGTTCATAGGGAAGGCTGCGGTTATAAACTGGATTCCCTTTTCAAGTCCGACTTCTTTTTCATTGGTACTGCCGATTAAGAGCGTGATATCCTCCTCTTCACTTAAGATTGTATCATTTATCTCAAACTGGTCAGCGGTAAATACCACCTTAGGCGGTCTTGCATACTCAAGATTGGTTATCATATCTATGATTCTTTGCTTATCCTCCTCACGATAGATAGGCTCGGATATAACCACAAGTACAGGTGTAAAGCTGTAATCGTTGGCAAGGTATCTGGTTATACCTATGGCATTGGTTGCATCTGCCACAACGGCAAAACGCTTCCAGCTGAGTACACCTATCGACTGACCAAGATAACTATACACATAATCCTCTTCCTCGTCAATCACCTTATCTACAAGCGCTTTTTCAAGCTTAAGCGCCTCCGCAACCTTAAGCACAAAGGCAGTAGTGTCGGTAGCACCGATAGGATTACCCGCAATTCTTATGGATGGTACGCCGAATTTTTCTTCAAATTTCTTTGCCGGTCCCTTAAATAACCATGGATTAATAATTATATTAAGCGCTGCACCGGAACATTTACGTACATCCTCGATATTTTGGTGCTTTGTAAAAAATGTATTGACCTTAAGTCCAAGCTTGGAAAGTATCCTGTCGATTTCCTCAAGGCTTCCGCTCCAGAAAGGATCATGATAAGGAACTATGCCAAATATATTGACAAGCTTGTCGTCACGCGGCACATTTTCCTCTATGACCTGATCTATCATGGTATTCCATACAACCTCATATCCGAGGTTGCTGTCTCCGGCAAAGCCCGGGGTGTCTATAGAATATACACTTACTCCCTTAGCCTGAAATTCCTCTGTTACACTGGCTATATCATCACCTATTATACCTGCGGTACAGCCTGTTAAAACAAAATATGCATCAGCATCTATTATATCAACTGAACCCTGGATAGTAGTTCTTAGTTTATCCAGACCTCCGAACACGACCTCCTTTTCAAGCATATTGCTTGATGGAATTGAAACACTGCTTACAAAGCAGGATGATTTATGACCTGACTGTCCCTGCTCTGCAGCCGATGTCTGCATACAGCAGCCCGGTCCTGAATGAAATATAGGACATACTCTGTCAATTGCCGCAAGAACAGAGTTTACGCCCGCTAGCACGCAGCCACCGCGTGGATTTTCCAATATTTGAGACATAGATTTTTCCTCCTAAGATATAACTAACATTACCTTTTAGCACACGATAAATTAATATATACATTATTAACTTATCCTCAACCACTGCATTTACACGATATACTTAAACGCATCTTCTTCGTACCAGCTATCCTTATAAGGAAGCTTGACATGCTTTGAAAGCTTCTTGTTAAAGCCCGGATTTTCAAGCTGGTCTGCAATCTTGTTACCAAGATACAAAAGTCCGTCATAACCCATGGTCGGACGTTTTCCGTCAAGTACATGCGTGGTCGGTATACCAAATCTAGCTGTCCATTCCGGTATGCCGATAAATGCATCCGGCTTAAGCTTATTGACAAGGTTTACCTGTTCAAAAGGCTGCATATTGGCTACATCTACCACGAAGTCCTTATGTATTCCGTTTAAATATTCTATATCAACCTGTGCATCGTCATCATAGGTCGGAGTTTCAAGACCCACAAGCTTCATACCGAAATCATCGATAAGTGCTGCTGCCGCAAAGGAACGACCCGTACCACCGCAGATAAATACACGCTTGCCCTCAAGTCTGTCTCTTATCTTTTTTACCAGAGGCTCAATTCTTTCATGCTCTTTAGCAATTATCTCCTCAACCTCTTTTTCCTTGCCAAGCACCTTGGCAATTCCTCTGTACCATTTGTCGGTATTTCTTATACCGATTGGCATAACTGTATGTGAATATGGGATTTCATAATCCTCCCATAAGGTCTTCATAAACTCATCGGCAAATACCTTACATATAGAGGTTGATGCCTCTGCCCTGGGTATCTGTCTTATCTTTTCAAGGGAGCTGTAAAATGGTATATAATTTACCCTGACACCGATAAGCTCTAACATTCTTTCCATTTCAAGCTGATCCGCATAGCTTACGGTAGTCGGTGCAAAAAGATTAACAAGACCTTTTTCTTTAGGCTGCTTTTCTCCCTTTAAAATGTATTTATTAATTGAAAGAAATGCCGCATCAAAGCCGGACGCACAGATTTTTGACTTAAAGCCCTCACAGTGAATAGGCACGATGATTGCATCCTCATACTCCTCCTGCAGCTCACCTGCAATCGCGTCGATATCATCACCGATTATTCCCGATGCACACGAAGCATATATAAAGATAAGCTTTGGATTATATCTTTCAACCGCCTTTTTAACTGACTGCTTTAATTTTTGCTCGCCGCCAAATACGACACTTTTTTGATCAAGATTGGTTACAATAATTCTCGGATTCTTAATATTTTTAATTCCTCTGTGTGCCTGACCTACCCTATACATATCGACTGCCATAATGGTACAGCCCACACAGCCCTGTGGTGAATGTGACACAAACACTGCATCCTCCAAGGACATAAGCGCAGCCATACTGTTAATCTGCTGGCATTGAAGTCCCTGGGCGAAGCTTCTGTCTGCCCTCTTAAGACAACCCTTTTTGAAATCCTCCTCAATTGTCTTGCTGTTATCACCAAGATCATTTACTCTGCCGGGCTTACTTTCTCTTACACCCGAATACTTTTTTTCAGCCATATTATTACCCTTTCCATATTATATAAATATATTAAAACAGCTTATATCTCATACCACACTATTTTCTTAACTTATATACAGTAATCCATTGTAAGCTCATAATACCATTCCACCAAATCAGCTAAAGTAAGTCCCTCAAGGACATCATTTATGGCAGTTTCAAGCTTATCCCATACCCTTTTGCTGACTATTCCGGCAGGAGAATTATCATTTTCGGTATCCTCAACCGGTGAAAGGCTTCCCTCTATGCTTCGAAGTATCTGGCCAACCGTATATTCCTCCGGTTTTCTGCTTAAAACATATCCGCCCTTTGCTCCACGAATGCTTTTTACAACTCCGGCCTTATTTAATACCGAAACTATCTGCTCAAGATACTTTTCGGAAATGTCCTGTCTGCCTGCAATATCCTTGATTTTTACCGGCTCACCGTTATTATAAACTGCGATATCAATCATCAGCTTTAGGGCATTTCTTCCTTTTGTTGTAATTTTCATATACTACCTCCCTGATATACCTTAATAATAATATGACTATATAAGAGTATATCATATTATCCCGATATGGTTAATCGGTTTTATTTCTAAGTGACACATGATTATCTATCCTGTTATAGTAAAATGTAATCTTATCCAGTGCTTCTTCGATAGAACAGGAAACATCAAAATAAGAAATTGCCTTTTTCTCAAATTGCTTTTGAGCCGATACACCTATCTTTTTACACACGACGGCACGGCAGTCAAACAGGGAAGAAATCTTAAAGGAAACCTCTCCGTTTCCACCGCAGCCGCCTCCACCGCCACAGCCGGTTCCCGAGCCGCAGCCGGCACCTACCTCGCAACTCTCCGGTTTAGAATCACAGCCTGAACTTGCTTCACAGCCTACCTGAACTGACTCTGAGGTTTTTGCTGAAGCTTTACTATCAGCATCAGAACCGTCTTCCACATTACGTTCTTCAATTTTCTTATATGTCTTACCTTCGGCTTCATAGATTATAAATCTCTTTGCCTGACCGAAGGTTTCATCAACATTTATTTCATCCGATGTTGCAACCGCTATTTTATAACTCATATCTATCTCCTGACTTTACTAAAAGAAAAGCCACCAGCCGGTCACTTGCAAATATAAAAGTCTGCAAATAACCGGCATAGTTAACCTTAATTTAATCTCTAATCCGCTACTTAATATAAAGTCTTAATTAAATCTCTGAACCGCAACCGAATATATATCCTCGATAAGTCTGATTCCGCCTGTATATCCTACATAGAAATCATCCAGTACAACCTTATCCTGTACCGGCCAGGATATATTGAGATAATGTCCGTCTAATTCTCCGGTTACCTCTTTTTCATAATAGCTTCCGAGTATAAGAGGATATCCGTGATAATCATGTTCTCTTATCTCATTATGTATCTTGTAACCATCGGTTTCAAAGCTTACCTCGGCCTTAATACCGTAGTTTAAGTTTTCAAACTCTTCCTTTATCTTATCCCTGTACTGCTTAGGCGTATCATCCACCACGAACTGCTTTGCAGGGAAAAGTCCGAGATCATTTACCAAAAACTTGGTTATGCCAAGTGCATACTGAGCATCCGCAACAACAGAAAACTGCTTTGCCATAACTCTGGTCTCAAGGAACAAATCCGCATATCTTTCTATAAGATAATAATAGTAATTCTCATGCTCGTTTATTACCGCTTCAACCTTATCCTTATCAACTCCCGCAAACTCTCCTACCGTTCTTAAGAACTTACTTGTTTCAAAGGCACCGATAGGAAGTGTCGGATAGTGAAGGTAAGGTATGCCAAGCTTTCTTTCCATCTTCTTGACATTGGTTAGAGAAACCCATGGTGATACCAGAAGATTGAACTCGGCTTTAGGTATCTTCTTTATATTATCAATACCGTTTTTATATCCGAATATCGTATTTGGAGTTAATCCTATCTCGGCAATAAGCTTTTCAAGCTCCTTGATATTGCCAAGCCAGAATAAATCCTGATAAGGAACATCTGCCCAGATATTTACGAGCCCTTTTTCCTTTTCCTCTGATTTTTCAAGGAACTGGTCTATGATAGCATCTATAACCTGCTCGTGACCTTTATAGTTATTTCCCTTAAAGCCTGCCGTGGACGCATATACCACAGGCTTACCATCCTCCTGATAGCGGCTTACAACCTCACCGGTATCATCTCCCACTATCTCAGGGATACATCCGGTAAGTACCACAAATAAATCTGCATCTATTACCTTTAGAGCATTTTCAATTGTTGTATCGAGCTTCTTTACTCCACCGAACACAACGTCCTTTTCGTTTATACTCGTACAAGGGAAAATGTTTGGCGAGAAATATCCTGAGCTTCCTATGGAATCGGAAAGCTTTTGAGCACAGCCGGGACCTGAGTGAAGGATAGGTATCGCTCTGTCAATGGCCTGAACTGTCTGCATCGCACCGAGTGCACATTTATATCTTTGTTTATCCAATAGCTTTGCCATTATTTACCGGCCTCCTCTAAGAATTTATCTACATTTTGCTGATACCACCAGTCTGTATACGGAAGCTTAACTCTCCTTGCGAGATTCTTCTCAAAGCTTCTGTTATTGATACTGTCCAATATAGACTGTGCAAACTCTAATGTATGCTTGTATCCGAAAATCATATACTCATCCGCAACGTAAACTGCAGGCGTACCGTTTTTAATTGCCCAAACGGTTGACCCCGGATGTCTTGAAAGGTACAAATCAGGTTGATATTTTTTGAGGATATTCATAACCTCATAGTTTTGCTGGTCAGCTACGCTTGCCTCAAAGTCCACATCATTTTCAAGAAGATATTTCATGGAAGGTGGAACATCACCGTTTTCATACTTCTTGTCATAATGCCATGCAAGTGCCCAAACAACCTCGACTCCAAGCTCATTTAATACTCTTGATACCTCAAAGGTATAACCGGGACCCATACCTAAAACTGCCCTTAAGCCCTTAAGCTTTTCCTTTATGGCATCTATCTGTGGAATGTATATTTCCCTTTGCTTTGCAATGTAATTTTCAACCTTCTCCGAGCGTCCCGTAACTCTTCCTATCTCTCGTAACCAGGTTTCAAAGCCTGCCACTCCGAGAGGATTAATGGTTCTTATGTATGGGACTCCGTATTTTTCCTCAAGACCGTTTCCGAGATAATTGCCAAGTGTACCGCAGATACAGGTCGTTGCAAGAGACTCTGATATATGGCTTAACTCCTCGACTGTAGAGTTACAGTATAAGAATATCGGTTCCAAATCAAACTCCTTGAACATCTCTATAATTTCAGGTCTTGCACTCTCATAAAAGTTCTTGAAATTAATCGTATTTCTCTTTTCCTTCGGAGGCTTAACTATCGAGCTAAGCACCGCATGGTCGGATATATCAAAGCCTGTTGCCCAGATACGCGACTTAAAGCCTTCGCAATGAACCGCAACGATAGGCACATCAATATCAGCCTTTACATCATCAACCACACTGTCTATATCCTCGCCGATTATTCCCGTAGCACAGGAGCTTGTTACAAATATCGCCTTCGGAGAATATCTTTTATTTACCTCGATGATAATATCCCTTAACGCCTCTGCCGAACCGAATATAGTATCATTTTCATTCATATCGGTTCCGACATATACGGTGTTATTGGTTACTCCACGCTTCTTTGCCATAACCTTATCCAGATAATAAGAACCTGCACTTGCAACTGAACAGCCTGCCGGTCCGTGATGGATAATCGCTATATCACGTATAGCTGAAAGCTGTCCCAAAGCACAGCTTGATAAGCATGTACTTGACTGTGAAAAGCATCTTGAACAGCCCTTAAGGGTTCCACACTGACTCTTTTCGGCAAGGTCGGAAAGACTTCCTATATATCCTGTTATGGAACCGATTCTGTTTTCTCTTGTAGCTACATTGGAGCTATCTAAATTAAGCGCCATCTATAAAGCCTCCTAAAATATTCATATTATAAAACTGTTATCATGTATCAAATTGATTTGGAACTCTATAATTCCGGTTCTTATTCAACATTAAAAAGATTTGTTGTAAGATATCTGAGTCCCGTATCAGGTAAGATAGCAACTATGGTCTTTCCCTTATTTTCCGGTCTCTTAGCAATCTGTGTTGCTGCATATATAGCCGCTCCTGAGGAAGTACCTATAAGAATTCCGTCTGACTTTGCTACCTCTCTGGCTGCCTGATAAGCCTCATAGGTTTCTACCTCAAACTTCTCATCATATATATTGACATCCATGGTCTTTGGAATTCTCTCACTTGGTATTCCGTCAAACGGATGAACTCCGGTTATGTCCTCAGGATTCGGATCCTCTTCGCTTGGAAGCGACTTTGGTCCCGGCTGAATTGCAACCACCTTTATATCAGGGTTTTTAGCCTTAAGATACTTTCCTGTTCCGGAAACCGTACCGCCTGTTCCTACATTTGCTACAAGGATATCAACCTTACCATCCGTATCCTCCCATATCTCCGGTCCTGTGGTCGCCTCATGAGCTCCCGGATTTGCAGGATTGGTAAGCTGGTCAGTGAAAAATACATCCGTTTCCTCCGCAAGAATAACCTCCTTAAGCTTCTTTACAGCTGCGACAAAGTCTCCACCTGTACTTTCCAGAACCTCCATAACAACAGGGTTCTCGCTAAGCTTTATTACCTCTGCACCAAATGCCTTAAGCACCTGAAATCTTTCCTTACTTACATTATCCTGTATATAAACTCTGAATTTATATCCCTTTGCTGCAGCAATTGCTGCAAGACCTATTCCGGTATTTCCGCTGGTAGCCTCAATTATTGTATATCCGGGTTTTAACTTCCCACTCTTTTCCGCCTCCTCTATCATCGAAAGTGCAATTCTGTCCTTTACACTCTGATTAGGATTGTAGTACTCAAGCTTCACCAAGAGCTTAGCCTCTAAGCCATGCTCCTTTTCATAATTTACAACCTCCAAAAGCGGTGTTCTTCCAACAAGCTCCGTAATTGATTCATAAACCTTTGCCATTTTTATTCTCCTTCTCCTTATCACTATAAATTTTTAAATCTGATAATCATCTTCCATAAGTCCAAACTCAAAAAGTATCTCCTCAAGTCTTTCCTGCGTCATAGGTGTAGGAATTGCAAAATTCTCATTATTGATTACCGCCTCCGCAAGATTTCTGTATTCCTGAGCCTGAGCTGAATCAGGCTTATATTCTATAACTGTCTTTTTATTTATCTCTGCTCTTTGAACTATATTGTCTCTCGGTACAAAATATAAAAGCTGGGTTCCAAGCTCCTTGGCAAATGCACGAAGGAGATCAAGCTCTCTGTCTACATTACGACTGTTACATATAATTCCACCAAGTCTTACGCCACCGGTTCTTGCATATCTTTTTATACCCTTGGCAATATTATTGGCTGCATAAAGTGCCATCATCTCTCCGCTGGCAACTATGTATATCTCCTTTGCCTTACCCTCTCTTATCGGCATTGCAAAACCACCGCAGACAACATCACCGAGAACATCATAAAATACATAATCCAAATCCTCTGTATAAGCACCAAGGTTTTCGAGCATATTTATCGAAGTGATAATTCCTCGACCTGCACATCCTACACCCGGCTCAGGACCGCCTGACTCAACACATTTTGTTCCGCCATAGCCCTCTCTCATAATTCTGTCAAGCTCGATATCTTCACCCTCATCACGTATGGTATCAAGTACAGTCTTTTGAGCAAGTCCTCCAAGCAAAAGTCTTGTTGAATCCGCCTTAGGATCACAGCCTACAACCATAACCTTCTTACCATGCTCACAAAGACCTGCCGTAAGATTTTGTGTTGTTGTTGACTTTCCTATTCCACCTTTTCCGTATATTGCTATCTGCCTTATTTCTCCCATTTTTTTATGTCCTTTCTGCTTATAAATATAATTTTTATAAAATGCCTTACAGACAAAAGGAAATCATCCATCCGTTTGTTAAAGCAATCTTTTAAAATAAAATTTAATCAAATAACCTTTGAATTTCATCATATGAAATAATCTTATTTAATGCGTTATCTATGATATCCGGTATCTCCATCGCTGTTATACCGTTTGCTTCAAGTATATTTACCGCCCTTGGGCCTATCCGGCTCACCAATACATATGCACAATCCTTCAGGCTTTGTGCATTTTCGATAAGCCTTCCTTCATCATGGTCGCCACCCTCACATACCGGCTTAAGAGCTCTTCTTTCTATGTACTCAAAGCTGTTATCTTCTAAAATCCCATATATAAGAAATGTATCCGCTTTTCCGAAATGCGTATTAACAACTATTTCGTCGGAGGATGCAACCGCTACAAGATATTTATATTTATCCATGTGAAAATGTTTCCTTTACAGCTATTCTTCTTTGATATATCCGGTCGCCGAATTCGGACTTTCCGGGTACTCCCACCGCATCGGCACGACAGTGCTGACAATGTCTGAATACATCTATATATTTGGACGCTTTTGTTCTCGCTTCATCAATTTCCCTACAAACAGGAGCTCTTTCATTTTTAAGTTCTGCCTGAGGTATAAGAGGAATTATGTTATAAATGCTTGCTCCCGCCTCTGCAACCGTTCTCGCTATCTCTTCTATATGGTCACCATTTATATCCGGAACAAGTACTGTATTAATCTTAATTGTCATCCCTGCATCTGCAAGCTTTTTAATTCCCTTAAGCTGGTTTTCAATCAGAATCTTTGCTCCCTCTACACCCTCTATCACCTTGCCTTGATATATGATGTATTTATTAAGCTTTGCTTCTATCTTCGGATCAACCGCATTTACAGTTACCGTAAGGGAATCTATACCAACCTCAAGTATGTCATCTGCCCTCTCATATAACAAAAGCCCGTTTGTACTCATGCACTTTATAAGCTCCGGAAATTCTTCCTTAATCAGCTTAAAGGTTTCAAGTGCATTGTCTGTTGCAAGAGTATCTCCCGGTCCTGCTATACCCGCAACCGTAATCTCCGGACAAAGGGCAAGTGCCTTCTTTAAAATATCCAGACTCTCTTTAGGCTTAAGCACCTTTGAGGTAACACCCGGCCGTTCTTCCACATCATTTATCTGTCTATCACAAAATGTACAGGCTATATTACAACCCGGACTGACAGGAAGATGAATTCTTCCAACATTATTCTTATGTCCTCCAAAACAAGGATGTGAATTTTGCAAATCCTTGTAGGTATTGCTCATAACCTCACCTGCTTTCTTTTTTATAAACGGCACCAGACGGATTCGAACCGCCAACTTCAGCTTTGCAAGCTTATGCCCTACCAGCGGCCATGGCGCCTTAAAATCTTTAAAGGAAATGCCAGAGGCTTTAACCTCTGGCATCCTGTTTTATGAATACTTAGTTTGGTTACTCTTAGTTGTTGTTAAAAAGTGGTGTTGATAAGTAACGGTCACCTGAATCAGGAAGCAATGCAACTATAGTTTTTCCGGTATTTTCAGGTCTTGCTGCAAGTATAGCAGCAGCCTTTAAGGCAGCACCTGAGGAGATACCCACAAGGATACCCTCACTAACTGCAAATGCCTTACCCTCTGCAAATGCATCTTCATTTTCAATTGTAATTACTTCATCATACACCTTGGTATTAAGTACATCCGGCACAAATCCGGCACCTATACCCTGAATCTTATGTGCACCCGGTGTACCTGTTGAAAGCACAGGACTTCCTGCAGGCTCAACAGCAACTACCTTAACGTCAGGATTCTGCTCCTTAAGATACTCGCCCACACCTGTGATTGTTCCACCGGTACCTACACCTGCTACAAAGATATCTACATTTCCGTCAGTCTGCTCCCAGATTTCAGGACCTGTAGTAGCCTTATGAATTGCAGGGTTAGCAGGATTTACAAACTGTCCAAGGATGATAGCACCCGGAGTGCTTTCCTTTAACTCCTCAGCCTTAGCTATAGCGCCCTTCATACCCTTAGCACCCTCAGTAAGTACTAACTCGGCACCGTAAGCCTTAAGCAGGTTTCTTCTCTCAACACTCATAGTGTCAGGAAGAGTAAGAACCGCCTTATAGCCCTTGGCAGCTGCAACTGCTGCTAAACCTATACCTGTGTTTCCGCTAGTAGGCTCGATAATGGTAGCCCCCGGCTTAAGCTCTCCGCTTTTTTCTGCTTCTTCTATCATAGCCAATGCAATTCTATCCTTAACTGAACCTGCCGGATTAAGATATTCCAGCTTTGCTAAAATAGTTGCACCGGTTATTCCCTGTTTTTTAGAATATCCGTTTAACTTAAGTATAGGAGTTCCTCCTATTAACTCTAATGCACTTTCCTTGATCTTACTCATAAATTATTTCCCCTTTCATTTACCAAAATTATTTTTTCAAAAGCATCTGTTTTTAGATTTTTTAATTTTTTCAAAAGCATCGTTTTTTACAACATATTTTTTCAAAAGCATCGTATAGACATTTCCTACTTTCTTAGTAGGATTACTATGTATTTATTGTATTCCTATTGTATTATTTTGTCAATACTCTGCGCTATTGCTTAATTTTCTAGCTTGTTATAAGTTAAACTTATAACCGGATAATAAATCATTTTTTCTACATGTTATCCAAGGCTTTAAATAAACAAATTTCTCTAAATCACCCTCCTTATCCTGTCAAGCGCCTCCTCTAAAATGCTTCTCGGACACGCTGCATTTATTCTCTGATAGCCCTCTCCCGCCTTGCCAAATATAGCACCGGAATCAAGCCATAGCTTTGCCTCATATAAAATCCTTCTGTCAATTTCATCTGCCGGAATACCCGTACCCTTAAAATTAAGCCAGACCAGATAAGTGCCCTCCTGGTTGGTCATGCTTACACCCTTCAGATTATTATCAATATAATCCTGTATAAATTTTATATTTTCCCATATATATGCCTTGGCAGCCTCAAACCATTCCTCACCATAAAGATATGCTGCTTCTCCCGCTACAAGACCCATCACATTGCACTGACTGTAGCCGGCAGCATCTACCTGTTTCTTAAAAGCATGCCTTAATTTATCATCAGCTATAAATATATTGGAAATCTGAGTTCCCGCAAGATTAAAGGTTTTAGTCGGCGAAGTACAGGTTACGGTTATACCCAAAAATTCCTCTTTGATATCCGCAAACACAGTATGCTTAGCCCCGCCAAATACGAAGTCCTGATGAATCTCATCACTTACAACAATCACGTTATGCTTAAGGCAGATATCTCCAAGCCGCAAAAGCTCCTCCCCAGTCCATACTCTGCCTCCCGGATTGTGTGGATTACAAAGCAGGAAAAGCTTTACATTTTCACTGATAATTTTTTCCTCAAAATCAAGGAAATCTATATGATACCTGTTATCCTCGCCCATTATAAGCTCATTGCTTACTACCCTTCTTTCGTTATCCTCTATAACTTCAAAAAACGGATAATAAACAGGCGGCATAATTAAAACTCCATCGTCCTTATCTGTATATGCCTTGACAGCCATTGCAAGAGCAAATACTATTCCCGGTGTTTTAATAAGCCACCTCTCATTCGGTTCCCAATTATGTCTTTTTTTCATCCAGCCCTTTATAGCCTCAAAGTATGGTGTTTCAACCTCGCTGTATCCAAATATTCCATGCTTTGCAAGTTCAACCAAAGCATCCTCAACATAGCTTGAAACCTTAAAATCCATATCTGCCACCCAAAGCGGCAGCACATCTTCAGGCTTATTTCTTATCTTAGCAAAATCATATTTTAGGGACTTGGTATTTTTCCTATTGTATACTTTATCAAAATCAAGATTTCTTTCAGACATATCTCTCCTCCGTAATTAAATCCTTACTGTCACATATATCTTTTTATTCTAATATAAGGCATATAATCAGCAAATTGTTTTACCTTTCATTTTTAATATCTTCAAACACAGCATAAAGCTCACTGATTAAATCCTCCACATCCTCTATACCGACTGAAAGTCTTAAAGTAGCTTCAGTTATACCGTTTTTCTCTCTTATCTCCTTAGGTACATCCGCATGTGTTTGGGTTGTCGGATAGGTAATAAGCGTCTCAACACCACCCAGACTCTCCGCATACTTTATCATCCTGACCTTTTCGAGTATGGAAAGTGCAAATTCCTTGCTCTCAACCTGAAAAGTTATCATTGCGCCAAAGCCTCTGCTTTGCTTTTTCATTATCTCATATCCCGGATGCTCCTTAAGTCCCGGATAAATGACCTTTGTTATACTTTCCTCGTTAAGCATCCATTCTGCCAAAGCTTTGGCATTTTTCTCGGCACGTTCCATACGTATACCCAAAGTTTTAATACCTCTTAAAATAAGCCACGCATCGAAAGGCGCTATACCGCATCCGATAGTCTTTAGCAAAAACTTAAATCTCTCGCCAATCTCCTCATCCTTGGTAACTATAAATCCTGCCAACGTGTCATTGTGTCCTCCAAGATATTTTGTACCGCTGTGTAAAACGATATCTGCACCGAAATCGAGTGGATTTTGGAGATACGGGGTTAAAAATGTATTATCCACTACAAGAAGTACATTATGTGCTTTTGCAATTTTTGCTGTTTTTTCTATATCAGTGACATTCATCATCGGGTTTGTTGGAGTTTCTATATAAATTGCTTTGGTATGTTCATTTATATAGCTTTCAATATCATCCTTATAACAGTCTATCCTTGTTATACTGATACCGTTTTTGACGGAAATGTTATCAAAAAGTCTTATGCTTCCGCCATAAAGATCCGAGTCAATAATGATGTGATCCCCGGGTTTAAAAAGCTCCATCATGAGAGCTATAGCCGCCATGCCTGATGAAAGCGCAACTGCATCAGTTCCGTTTTCCAATGCCGCAACCACCTTCTCCAGATGATTTTTAGTCGGATTCTGAAGCCTGCTATAGTCATATCCGGTGCTTCTTCCCACACCCGGATGAGCATAAGTTGCTGTCTGATATATGGGAAAGCTAATCGCTCCGTAATTTTCAAATAAGCCCTCGTCCTCCTCCAAGTGAAGACACTTAGTATTTATGCTCCTACCCATTTTTTACCTCCTGAATAAATCATTATTAACTCACTTTATTATTTTACTGCTCCAACATATTTTTATGTCTTCCAGTGCCTTTCTTTATCCTTGTATGTCAGCCACACTATTTCATTACCTTATTCTTGTACTTGGCTAATTCCTCAATATATTTCCTGCCAATCTCACTTATGGTTGCATTTTTTCTTGTTATATACCCTATCCTCATCTTCTCATCCGACTTAAGCTTAACCGCACAGTAATTTTCGCCATTTAACTCCTCGCAGATGATGCCCGAACAAAGCGTATAGCCGTTTAAGCCCACCATAAGATTGAGCATCGTCGCCCTATCGTTGGCACGAATCAGTCTCTTATATTTATATGTACTAAGAACCTCCTCCGCATAATAGAAGGAATTGTGTTCTCCCTGCTGAAATGCCAGACAAGGATAATCCTCCAAATCCTCAAGAGTAATAAGTCTCTTTTGGGAAAGTGGATTAGACTTGCTCATATAAACACATATGCTGCACTCAAACAAATCATGAAATTCAAGTCCGTATTCATCAAAGAGTCTCATAAGAATTGTCTGATTAAAGTCATTGAGATAGAGCACTCCGATTTCACTCTTATAATTTCTTACATTTTCAAGAATCTCATGTGTCTTGGTTTCATTCACCTCGAACTCATACTCATCAAGACCAAACTGCTCAACCAGCTTCAAAAAGGTTTCTACTGCAAATGTGTAGTGTTGCATAGATACGCTAAACTTCTTTTTCACATCCGACTTTGAAATATACTTGGAATCCAAAAGCTCATACTGTTCAACAACCTGTCTCGCATAACCGATAAATTCAAGTCCTTCAGGAGTCACCTTGATGCCGGTCTTGGACCTTATAAAAAGTTCGATTCCAATTTCTTCCTCAAGCGAATGTATCGCTGCCGACAAGCTCGGCTGTGATATGAAAAGCTTCTTTGCCGCATCATTTAATGAATTTTCTCCCGCAACGGTTATCGCATACTTTAATTGTACCAATGTCATAACTTCTACCTCATTTCTTATTAATTTAAACCGGTATCCATCGGACAACTCTATGATAAAATGTAACGTATTTTCTTTGCTTAATATATCATAGAAAATAATCCTTGAATAATTCGTTTTTTCTTTCATGTATTATAGCCTGAAGCTATAACGCATAACTTTATTATAGTTTTATCTTATACCCATTGCAACAAAAAAATCTGCTTAATACAATATCCAATCCACATACTCATTAAATCCCGGTTTGTCGTAGAAAGACAGGTATAAAAGCTCCTGACAGATGGATTGCAATTTAAATTCTTATATATGACAGATAAAGAAAACAGGTGGCTGCTACAACTAACCAGCAATTTGTTAAATCAGCGCACTCGTACTTTCT
>CADAKQ010000011.1 GCA_902788555.1 uncultured Lachnospiraceae bacterium | reverse complement strand
AGTCTTATAGTGATATGGAAATTTCCAAATTAAATAAAATTGGGTGCTAAGCATAGCGTTAATTGTAACATGCTATGCTTAGCACCCAATTTTATTTAAAATACTGAGAACCGTACCCCGTCTCTCGCAACCAAGAACCTTTAAATAAGAACAGGCTGAAGCTGCTTACTATTTAGAGCATACTCTATGGTTTTTGGTATCATGCTTACGTTTGCAATCATGGAATTTGGCTTTTTTTCATAATCATCCTGTCCAAACGGAACAAAATAAATATTTTTCATTATCATAAGTCTTCCTATATTTTGGAGGTTTATTCCAAGAGCGTCATTGGTGGAAATTGAAATGACCAAAGGAAGATTGTTTCTAAGATGTGCCTTTGCCGCCATAAGCACTGGTGTATCCGTAATGCCGTTAGCAAGCTTTGCCATTGTATTACCTGTGCAGGGTGCAATGACAAGAACATCAAAAAGCCGTGACGGACCTACTGTCTCGGCATGTTGTATGGTTGACATACCTTCCTTTCCTGTTATCCGTTTTACATCCTCTATAAAATCCTTCGCCTTAGCAAATCTTGTATCCATATTAAAGGTATTAAATGAAAAAACCGGTGTAATATTCGCACCTTCATCCTTAAGAACTTTTATTTGTGATTTAATTTTATCAAAAGTACAAAATGATCCGGTTATTGCAAATCCAATATTGCACTCTGATAATTTCATACTAATAACCCCTTTGTTTTAAAGTGTAGTTGAGGTTATCTGAGATTGATATCATTTATAATAGCTTCGGCTATGACCGTTCCTGCTTCCATCGGATATTCTTTTCCCGGTATTCCGAGAAACTGCCTTGCATATATATCATTTTCCTGACAATACGAATAATCTATACCACCATCTCCCGATGCTATATCAAAAAACATAACATTATTTGAAAATCTTTTGATAAGCGCTTCGTCAAATATAGGTGCCGGAATTGTATTAAAAACATAACTGTATTTGAAAAAATCGTATTCGTCCGTGCTGTTTAGGTCGACATATCCAATCCCTTTTTCATAAAGCGTGGATTTTAGATCTCTTCGTCTTACCATAACATCAACATTTGCATCGATATTTTTATCCAAAAGATATTCGACTATCGCTTTTCCGCAATATCCGTAACCTGCCACAAGCGAGCAGCTTTCTTTTAAAACAGCATTGTTGGAAAGTGCATGCTTAATAATACCCTTTGCAGTAAGATATGCATTTTTTGTGGTTGTCTCTTCTATCTTCAGATAATCGACATACTCTATCTGCATAAGCTCACATTGATGTATAAGACGATTTGACATAGCTCCGGCATACAATATCTGACCATACTCAAGATATGGAAGTATTTGCCTTGTCATCTTCTCGTTAGCCGGCGGTGCAAGAACTATCATTGACTTATTGTTGATATTTTTTGTTTCTCTGTACACATCAAAGCCAAGTGTATATAGCTTTTCAGCAACATAGTCCATTCTTTTATCTTCACCGATTACGCATATATTACTGATATCCAAATCCTATACCTCCTAACGATACTCTATTATATTCCTTAAAACATAAATTGTGATAATACATTGTTAAGATAATACCTGTAATTTACCCTGCTTATATCCTCGCCATAATATATATTGAAGCTTTTTAACGGCTCATCATTGATATAGAGTATAACACTTCCCGCAATATTTCCCTTTTCTACCGGAGCTGAAACGTTTTGAGGAAGGCTTATCTCATATGTAACTTCTTCTTTGTCCCCCATAAGCATATCTAACTCTCCATCGACATATAGGTCCACCTCGTCCTTTTCAATACCCATGCTTACATCAATAGGATTTAATTCAAATTCATTATCAAATACCCTTTGCTTTTCATAATTGTCAAACCCGTAATTTAACAATGCTTTTGCATCCTTCCACTTATAAGTTTTGTTGTTTGGCCAGCCACAGCCAAGAAGGGCTATTATAAATGTTTTATCTTCTCTTGTTACCGCACAAACATAACAATACCCTGCCTCTCCCGTAAATCCTGTTTTTCCTGCCACAACTCCTGTCATCATATCTAAAAAGGCATTTTTATTATTTACCGTAAAGCTTCTTTTACCTGTATAATCAGTAAATGTGTGACTTCTTGTCTGACAAATATTTATAAATTCTTCTTTTTTAGGTGAGTCATTTATACAATATTTCATGATAAGAGCAAGCTCCTTTGCCGTAGTATGATGATTTCCTTCTTCGTTTTTGGCATCAAGTCCGTTCGGTGTTATAAAATATGTATTTGAAAGACCAAGCTCCAGAGCCTTTTGATTCATCATACGTGCAAAGCCGTCTACGTCCGAGCCTATATGTTCGGCAATAGCTACTGCGGAATCGTTGTGGCTTTCAAGCATCATAGAATATATCAGATCACATAGCTTATACTGTTCTCCTTCATTTATTCCAAGCTGTACATCCGGCATTTTGGATGCGTAAGAGCTTACAGTTACAATATCCTCCATATTGCCGTATTCAAGAGCAATTATCAAGGTCATAATCTTTGTCGTGCTTGCCATAGCTCTTTCCGTATTTTCATCCTTGCCATATAGAACACGCCCGGTATCTCCATCTATAAGAACTGCCGAAAGCGAATAAAGAGACAGGCTTTCGTCTGTGGCATATGTATCAATCCTATAAAAGAAAATATTTGTAATTACAATAGTTAATGTTAAAAAATATATCAGGCACTTTTTCATGGCTATGCTCCCGAAATGGTTATATTATCAGTATATTTAGATTATTTAAAGAATAGAATTTTAAATTGAAATAATATAATTATTTTAGTATAATTAATTAAATAATTTCAAAGGATGATGTATATGAAAACAGTTTTTTCTTCAGATTTACGGGAAGGTATGGTTACGGCTGCTGATACCTATACAGATCAGGGATATATGGTTGTCCCAAAGGATACCGTGCTTACAAAGAATCTTATAACAAGAATAATAAATAATAACGTTCTTACTGTCGAGATAACAGGTGAGGATATCGTCAACAAAAAACCGGAGGCTGAAAATAAGCTTATGCTTACCGGTGATTTTATAGATATATCTAAGTCCGTTGATACTACTACAAAGCAGTATCAGCAGTTTAAAAAGGCTTATGATAACAATATTGAAAATTTAAGTGATAAGATAAATGACGTAGTTCATAAAAATGCACCTATCGATGTCGACGATATGTTGGAAAACACCTTGGAGATTGTCAAGTCTACCAATTCTCCTCTCAGTATATTTACAATGCTTTCAACACTTAAAAATTATGATGATTCTACCTTTAATCATTCATTAAATGTTTCGCTTATATGCAATATATTTGGGCGTTGGCTCAACCTAAGCGATAAGGATATTGAGCTTGTAACCGCCTGCGGACTTTTTCATGATATAGGTAAGCTTCTGATACCTCAGGAGATAATTAAAAAGCCGGGTAAGCTTACGGATGAGGAATTTGCTATTATAAAAACTCATCCCAAGAAAGGCTATGACTTATTAAAAACCAAAAATGTTGATCCGCATATCCAGATGGCAGCATTGATGCATCATGAAAAATGTGACGGTTCCGGATATCCGATGAGACTAACAGGGGATAAAATTGACTGGTGTGCTAAGATTGTTACAATAGCTGATATATATGAGGCGATGACTGCAAAAAGAGTTTACAGAGGACCGCTTAGTCCTTTCAAGGTTATAAGCATGTTTGAAGATGACGGTCTAAAAAAATACGAGCCGCATTACATACTTACCTTTCTCGAGCATGTCGTAAACAGCTATGTAAATTGTCGTGTTAAGCTGAGCAATGGAGCCGAGGGAGATGTAATCTTCATAAACAAGGTAAACCTCTCCAAGCCTCTTATTAAAACGGCCGACAACAATTTTATAGATTTGTCGAAATCGACAGAACTGTCAATCGAGAGTATATTGTAACAAAACCTGTGTCGTTTGGGAATTCTTATTGACACATTTTATGATAAATTTAATTGGAGGACATATGGAGGATAGTATTAACAGAATGGAAGGCGCTATTGAAGCGATTTTGTTTTCAATAGGTGAAGCCGTGCCTATAAAAGAGCTTGCAAAAGTACTTGAGGTAGATGAACCAACTCTTGAAAAGATATTAAATAATATGATTGATAAATACGAAGCTATGGACAGAGGAATTAAGCTTATAAAACTTGAAGATTCATATCAGCTTTGCACCAAAAATGAGCATTATGAAGTCTTATCCAAGCTTGTCAACATGCCTAAAAAGCATATTCTTACGGACACACTTATGGAAACCTTATCTATCGTTGCTTATAAGCAGCCTATAACAAGACAGGAAATAGAAGCTATACGTGGCGTATCCTGTGTACATGCCATAAATAAGCTTGTTGAGTATAATCTTATAACCGAGGTTGGTAGACTTGATGCGATAGGAAGACCTATTCTTTTCGGAACAACAGAGGACTTCTTAAGAAGCTTCGGAGTACAGTCCATGGATGACTTACCTGTCATATCACCTGATAAAATTGAAGATTTCAGACAAGAAGCGATTCAGGAAGTAAATATTAAAGTAGAAACATAGTAAAAAGCAGCTTAAAACAGATGTCAGGCATAGCATAGTCAACACTCCCGCTATGTGAATTTCTCTGTTTAAAGCTGCTTTTCTCAATCTATCTCGAGTGAATCAATTATTATGTCTCCAAATAAACCATCCTGCTTTATTATGATGTGTCCAATCTTCATAAGCTCAAGAACAGCAAGAAAGGTAACGATAATTGTTTGTTTTGAACGTCCTGTTTCTAAGAGAGTTCTAAAATTGATTCCCTTAAGTCCTCTTATTGACTCGCGAATCTCGAGCATCTTATCTTCTATGTTTACTTCTTCTTTTTCTATCGTACCGAATTTACTACGTATCGGATCAACCCTGTCAACCGTTCTTTTCATTACCTCGTTAAATATTGCATTTAATTGGGCAAGTGTAGTGTCTCCGATAACTTCTGCCGGATCAATTTCTTCTTTAAAATTTTTCACTTCGTCCGGTATAGAAGGTGCCTTGTAATAATTCTTAAATGCATCAAGCTCCATATCTTTAAGCTCATATGAAGCATACTTATACATCTTGTATTCCAAAAGTCTTCTGACAAGCTCGGAACGAGGATCCTCCTCTTCTTCCTCCTCCTCATGCTTCGGAAGGAGCATCTTAGCCTTTATGCTAAGTAAAGTTCCCGCCATAACCAGAAACTCGCTCATGACATCTAAGTTTTCCTCCTGCATCCTTGCTACGTAATCAAGATACTGCTCTGTTATATCGGCTATAGGTATATCAAATATATTAAATTTATTTTTTTCTATTAAATGAAGTAAAAGATCAAGCGGTCCTTCAAATTCATTTATCTTATATTCCGGCTTTTCTATCATATCTTTTCCTTTGCACTTAAATATACTAAAGCATTATAACCCTTTTTAAATAATTATGCAAACCATTCCGCCGTTGGAATCATTTACTATTTTTTCCATAGTATCCTGAAGCTTTTGTTGACTCTCCTGATTAATTTTATTGATTTTCGAGGTGAGTCCGTCTTCGACAAGCTGTCTGATGGTCTTTCCAAATATGTTGACACTCCATATATCGTTTTCTTCCATTCCGTCGCTGTTTATATAACTGATTAAATCCTTCGCCTGCTCCTCTGAACCTACTATCGGTGCAATCTCAGTAGTTATATTTGCTTTTATAAGATGAATGGATGGTGCCTGTGCTTTAATTTTAACTCCGTATTTATTGCCCGAACGAATCAGCTCCGGTGATTCGAGAGTTATCTCATCCTTTTCCGGAGTAACCGAGCCATAGCCTGTTTTAAGCGACTGCGTTAAAGCTGTACTTACTTTTTTACAGCTTGATTTTGTATCAGCAAGCTCCTTTAATTCCTTCATAAATTCATATTCATTTTGAATTTCTTTTCCAAGCATTTCTGAAATCATATCATAATAATACTTGTCGTATAGTTTTATACCGATATTTACATTTCCATCTGCAAGATTGATATTGTTCATATCTATCTTCTCAATATAGTCGTCTGAATTTATCTTAAGACCTTCAATATCTCTCATATATTTAATATTTGCAAAGACTTCCTTTGCAAGGTCTATAAGATATGCTTTTATCTCATTGTCATTTTCAAGTGCTTCTACCCACTTCGGTATATTGAAATTAACAGCGGTAACAGGAAACTCCATAAGCAGGCTTGCAAATATTTTATTAATATCCCTGTCACTTAGTTTGTCGCAGTTTACCGGTATAACCGTCTTATTGTATTTATCCGATAATTCCTCTGCAAGTGTAACACATGCTTCAGATTCGGGTTGTCTGGAATTTAGGAGTATGACATATGGTTTTCCAAGCTTATCAAGCTCATCTACCGTCTTTTGCTCAGGTTCTATGTATGCATCTCTTTCTATATCCGTTATACTTCCGTCACTCGTTATGACTATTCCTACTGTTGAATGATCTCTGATTACCTTTTTGGTTCCAATTTCTGCCGCTTCAGTAAAAGGAATATCATAATCGTACCATGGCGTAGAAACAAGTCTTTCCTTTCCTCCCTCCTCATGACCTTCTGCACCTTCCACCATGTATCCGACACAGTCTATCATTCTTACCTTGAGATTAACCTCATCATTTATAGATATATCAACTGCATCCTTTGGTATAAATTTCGGTTCCGTAGTCATAACCGTTTTTCCTGCTGCGGATTGAGGAAGCTCATCCTTTGCCCTTGTTTTATTATTTTCTTCTTCTATCGCAGGTATAACCAGCATTTCCATAAATCTTTTTATGAAGGTTGATTTTCCTGTTCTGACAGGTCCAACGACACCTATGTATATCTCTCCGTTTGTTCTTTTTTCTATATCTTTATAGATATCCATAAAATTACCCCCAATTTTAATTCCATTATTTAATATATATGTCATGAAAATTGGAGGTATTCATTATTTAACAAATTTTATAATATTTACCTTGTTATCATTGTATTATAATCGACATAACCGACCGGGTTTTCTCCAAGCTCGGCATGAACGCCGTATTTAACCGCTCCACCCTTTTTTCCCATATCTGCTTGGGAAATCTTTATAAAAAGTATTATCCCCATGGATATTATAAGAGTAAAGACAATGATATATATAATTGAAAGTTTAATTATTTTTTTATATTTTACAGACAACTGTAAACTCCTTTTATTTCCAATCCTGAAAAAGTGATTCCGAGGTTCTCATACGTGTAAGAAGTGACTTCATGGCATCCTTGGCAGTTAAATCACCAAATAATAAATTGTTCACCATCTTCACTATCGGCATCTCTACGCCGTACTTTTCGCTTAGCTTTAATGCAGCCTTTGCAGAATATACTCCTTCAACAACCATCTTAACCTTATCCATAGCTTCTTTATAGGTCATTCCCTGTCCCATATAGTAGCCTGCCATACGGTTACGGCTGTGAATGGATGAACAGGTAACAATTAAATCACCTATTCCGGAAAGTCCTCCAAAGGTTTCCGCATCACCACCCATAGCTACTCCGAGCTTCTTTATTTCTGCTATTCCTCTTGTTATTAGCGCAGCCTTGGCATTATCTCCGCAGCCAAGTCCGTCAGAAATACCGGCTGCAAGTGCGATGACATTTTTTAAAGCACCTCCAAGCTCGATTCCCAATACATCAGGACTTGTATAGACTCTAAAATAATCAGACATAAATACATCCTGAATAAGCATAGCATCTTCCTTATTTTCTGAACCGGCAACAACGGTCGTAGGAAGTCTTTTTCCTACCTCCTCTGCATGGCTCGGACCGGATAAAACTGCCGTCTTAGCATTTGGTATCTCATCCTTTATAACATCCGTAAGCACCATAAGCGTGCTCTCTTCTATTCCCTTTGAAGCATTAACTATGAGCTGGCCTTCTTTTACATAAGGTGCTATAGTCTTTGCTGTACTCCTTACAAATGGTGATGGAACAACCATAACTATTAGCTCAGCAAAATCCACTGCTTCCTTAGCATCATTGGTAAGCTTCAGATTGTCAGCTATCCTGACACCCGGAAGCTTTGTCTTGTGTTCTCTTTCTTCCTCAAGCATTTTTATCTCATCTTTATCTATGGACCAGACCATAACCTCATGACCGTTGTCACAAAGTAATACTGATATCGCAGTTCCCCAGCTTCCTGCGCCTAAGATTGAAACCTTCATAATAATTAAGCTCCTTTCTTTTCCCCAAGCTTTCTTTCTTCATGATGAATGAGTCTTTTGATATTTTCCTTGTGTCTGTATATTCCCATACAGGATATAATTATAATAACTATTATACTTTCTATCATCATGCCATGAGAATTTTCAAATTTAAAATCTCCCTTTAAGGCAAATATCGTATAATAAGCTATAATATAAAACATAAGGCAGATGGAACCAACCGATACATATCGTGTTAAAATAACAAGTCCAAAAAATAACACAAAACCTATGAGAAAAAACACAGGATTCAAAAAGCCTATTACACATCCACCGGTAACCGCTATACCTTTACCGCCCTTAAAACCAAGATAAAACGGAAAATTATGTCCCAAAGCCGCACCGAGCATAGCATAGGCTACAAAAAGATTTACGGAATCAGGATAGAAATTCATCATTATAGCTCTTACTAAAAGTGTTGCTGCTGCTCCCTTACCAAGATCTACAAAAAATGTTATTATTCCGGCTTTTTTTCCGAGTATTCTAAGAGCATTGGTAGTCCCGGCATTACCGCTTCCATACTCCCTTATATCAATTCCGTTAAATCGTCCAAGTATGTACGAGGTTTGAATAAGACCGAAGGCATATCCTATTATAAGACTTGCGAGTCTTGCAATTAATCCTGCTAACATTATTTTTCTTTCCTCTCACGAATTATAAATTTTAATGGTGTTCCCCTAAAACCAAAGGCTTCCCTTATTTTATTTTCAATATATCTGGTATATGAAAAATGCATAAGCTCTTTATCGTTTACAAAGATTACAAAGGTCGGAGGCTTAACCGCTACCTGGGTTATATAATATAGCCTGAGTCTTTTTCCCTTATCTGTTGGTGGTGGATTTAAAGCAACTGCCTCAGCCATTATCTCATTTACAACTCCGGTTGCAATTCTCAATGAATGGTTTTCTATAACCGAATCTATAACCTCAAAGAGCTTAGGTAATCTTTGACCTGTTTCGGCAGATATGAATATTAACTCTGCATAAGGCATATAAGCAAGTTTTTCCCTTATATCATTGGTAAACTTGTATATTGTCTTGTCATCCTTCTCAATTGCATCCCACTTGTTTACGGCTATAATCATACCCTTGCCTCTATCGTGGGCTATACCGGCTATCTTTGCATCCTGTTCGGTTACACCTTCTACGGCATCTATAACCAAAACAGCCACATTACATCTTTCTACCGCAGATACAGTTCTAATGATACTGTATCTTTCTATCTCTTCCTTTATCTTGTTTTTTCTTCTAAGACCTGCCGTATCGATAAATACGTATTCTGTTTTGTTTCTTTTTACAGTCGTATCTATGGCATCTCTTGTTGTTCCCGCTATATCGGATACAATAACTCTTTCCTCACCCAAAAGCTTATTTATTATAGAGGATTTTCCAACATTAGGCTTTCCTATAATGGCAATACGAGGTCTTTCATCCTCTAAATCATCAAGTGCAGATGTATCAAAATAAGATGCAACCACATCAAGCATATCCCCGATACCAAGCTGCGAAGCCGCTGATATCGGTATTGGATCACCGATTCCGAGATTATAAAACTCATAGACATCCGGCATAAATTTATCAAAGCTGTCTACCTTGTTTACTACAAGTACAACAGGTTTTTGGGAACGCCTCAGCATATCGGCAACCTTTCCGTCAGCATCTACAAGTCCCTGTCTTACATCTGTAAGAAATATTATAACATCAGCTGTTTCAATTGCAATTTCTGCCTGCTCACGCATGCTTTTTAATATGATATCATTACTGAATGGTTCTATTCCACCGGTATCGACAATCGTAAAATTATAATTAAGCCAACTTACATCAGCATATATTCTGTCTCTTGTTACACCCGGAGTGTCTTGTACTATTGAAATTTTATCTCCTGCCAAGGCATTAAAAAGAGTTGACTTACCTACATTAGGTCTGCCAACTATGGCAACTACCGGTCTGCTCATATTTATTCTCCGTTTCTTTATATTTCCAGTATTTTCTCAAGAAAATCCATACCTTCTGATTGTACAATAATCACAGGAACTTGTAAAGCATTTTGAAGTGCCGAAAGTGTCACATCATCAAGAAATATATCTTCATCCGCCTTAAGTGTGTTGGACGGAATTAATAGTGCATCACCAAGTTCCTTATCCTTCAGCTGATTTATTATATCTCCGCCTGTAAGAAGTCCTGTTACGGTTATTTTTTCTCCGAAGAAATTATTAATGATTTTATATACGTTTATATTTACATGGGGAAGCGCATTTTTTATTATATCCATACCCCGACAAAATACAGGATATGCAAGTACCCCTGATATTGTTGATACGGTAAGCTTTTTATCCGACGGCTTATTATCCTTTAAATATATCGAAACGGAATCCGATATCTCATTTAAAAACAGTCTCGTCATACCTACACCGTTTTCGAGCTGTATATATCCGTCATAGTTATCCTCATCGGGTATTTCATAGCCTGCATTTATATACCATTCATCACTTGCATGTACGAAATGATAATTGTATTTTTCCATAGCTTTATTTTGATAATGATGGATTATTTCTATAACCTTTTTTGCATCTTCGGAATCAAACGGTTCAAGCTTATGAAGTCCCTCACGAAATTTAGTAAGTCCGACAGGAACAACCGACAGGCTTTGTATAACGGGAGCATAGCTAAGAAGGTCTGATATTGTCTTTTCAAGCTCCTTACCGTCATTTATACCTTTACAGAGTACAATCTGTGCATTCATGGGAATTTCTGCCTCATATAGCATATCCATATAGGTCTTAAGTCTTCCTGCAAATCTGTTATGAAGCATTTCACATCTTAAATCCGGATTGGTTGTATGAACGGATATATTGATAGGCGCAAGCTTATATTCTATTATTCTGTTTATATCTTTTTCCAAAAGATTGGTTAGCGTGACATAGTTTCCCTGCAAAAAGGAAAGTCGCGTATCGTCATCCTTAAAATATATGGTTTCACGCATGCCCGGAGGATTCTGGTCTATAAAGCAGAATACACACTTGTTGTGACAGCTTTTATAGCTGTCCATAAGAGACTTTCCGAAGCCAAGCCCCAAATCCTCATCTGCATCCTTCTCTACCTCTAAAAGCCATTCTTCCCCATCTGCTTTTTCAATTAAGACCTCAAGGTATTCATCCTCTGTAAGATAATGATAATCAAAGATATCCGTTATCTCTTTATCATTTATCGCTAAAAGATAGTCACCCTCCTCTATTTCCAACTCACTTGCTATACTATCCTCAGCAACACTGCAAATTAAATGTTTTTTCATAACCTTATCTATCCCTTAAGCATCATCACAGCAGCAAGATTTCCTCTCATTCCCTTACTTGCCCTGTGTGAATAAAGTATATTTTTGTTGCAGCACGTACATAAATCCGGCATCGCTATGTTAGATGGAAGAACACCTGCATTTAAAAGATTAATACGACATGCAAGCTGGAGATTAAGCTGATACTTTCCGTCCGGCTTTTCTTCAACCATCATAGCATATTCATTACTGCTGTATCTGTCTTTGATTTCGTTAATTACAACATCATCTACCTCATAGCATTTTTGACATATGGAAGGACCAATGGCACATATTATATCCTTTACATCAGAATTATATTTATCCATCATTGTTTCTATCATCTTACCTGCTATATTTTTAACTGTACCCTTCCAACCGGAATGAGCAAGTCCTATAACATTTTTCTCCTTATCAAAAAAATATAAAGGCACGCAGTCGGCATAAAAGGTCATAATAGGAATATTGGCTAAGTTTGTTACAAGTCCGTCCGTTTCCTTTATATCACTTACCTTTATCATACCCTTGCCTGCATCCTCTTCATTTTCTATAACACGTATACGCGTATCATGAACCTGATCTGAAAATATAAGTCTGGTATAATCATATCCCACAGCTTTTGCAAAGCGTTTGTGATTTTCAATTACATTACTTTCCTCATCGCCTCTTGAAAAGCTCAGGTTTAGTGATGAAAGATGTGCCTTGCTTACACCTCCGAGTCTTGTGGAAAAGCCGGTTATAAGATTATCATAATCATCAAAAATCTTGTATTTTATAACGGGCAAATCCTTGTAATCTATATATGTGGTTCTGTTTTCAAAGCTGTATGGCTCTACAAAGTTTTGAAAATGCTCGTTTCTTTTAAGCAAAAGCTTTGCATCAATTCTTAAATCAAATTTTTTCCTTTCCATATTTCCTCCCGCATTTTTTATTTATCTGAAACCAACCCCAATATAACCAAATGCATCTTTTATATGAGTTATTTTTTCTCCTGTTATTCCTATGGCATCAAATCTTATGCTTGTTTTTTCTATGGATTTATTTTTGTTACTAAGGTATATGGCAGCTCCCATACTTATACGTTTTTGCTTGTTTAATGTGATAGACTCTAACGGATTTCCAAAGCTTTCGTTTTTTCTGTATTTTACTTCAACAAAAACAATGGTGTTTTTATCCTTTGCTATTATATCTATTTCTTCATATCTTGTTCTGTAATTTGTTTCTATTATATCATATCCTTTTTGAGTCAGATATGCTGCCGCAAGCTTTTCCTTTTCACTTCCGAGAGTTCTTTTATTCATTCTTTATCTCCGTATAAATTGCAAATATGTATTTTATTTTTTTATACTATATACCACAATGCAATTTAAATTTTTACACATAACCTACATATTAAGCTTAGCCTTAATCTTATCCATTTTATCTACATATACAAGTATTTCCGCCACAACTCCGTAAAGCTCAGGCGGGATACAATCACCTATATCAAGATTAAGGAGTGTTTCCGCAAGGTTTGTATCCTTATACAAAGGTACATCACTTTGCTTTGCCGTTTCGATAATTTTTTCCGCAACAAGTCCTTTACCGGATGCCACAACCTGAGGAGCCTGACTTCCCGGCTCGTACATAAGTGCTACAGCTTTTTTCTTCGGTTCTATGCCTGAATTTTGTTTTTTATTTTTATTATTAAATCCGTATTCCATAAAATCACCTACATTCTGACATCAAAGGAATATCTTTTCACACTCTTTTCAAGTTCATTTCCAAACATTTCATTTACGACCATATTTTCCGGTAAAGCAAGTGCCGGCTCTCTGGTAATAACCTCGTTGGTAAGTGTATGTCCTGTTTCTTTAATTGCTTTTTCGAGCATAGTCATGTGCTCATCTATAATTCTTGCACTTTCCTCATCTTCAACATAAAATTTTGTATGTACATTATTGCCGTGAAGACTAACATGTACATCCGTGGGTCCCAAGAATTTCATATCAAGATGCAAAAGCGCGCTTATATTGTCCTTCGTTTCATTCATTTTCTTTTTGTTCATATATACAAAAAGCTCCGAATTAGCTTCATTTCCATCTGTTCTGAATGGAATCTGTGCATAGGCATACATATTGTTTATGTTTTGCATAAAGTCAATTCTTTCCTGCATACCCTTTGCGTTTTCAGATAAATTTTTCCCTGCTCCTCCGGCACTGTCTGAAAATGCTTTCATAAGCTTATCTGTTTTTTCATACATGCTTTTATATAAATCATCTATTTCACTTGGCGATTTCATATCCTTAGTATCAAGCGTGAATTTTTTATTTACACCTCCTGATAAAATCTTGTTATATTCTTCAGAGGTAAAAAACTGCTTTATATCACTTAAATTTAGATTTTCGGGATTTTCTTTTAAAGTATCACCTACTGCTTTATTTATGTTATTTAAAAGCTGTAATGGCGTTTTTGATTCTTCGGATATTTTTTTAATGATTTCGTTATCAACACCGAGTTTTGATAAACCTTCATATATACCCGAAAGTGATTCTTTATCAAGTGATAGCTTTTCTGATGAAGAATCAATGTCAACACCGATATTTTTTAAATTTTCAGTTGTCGTTACTGTATCGTTTTCAGTATTAATTCCTGCTTCACTATTATTGTTGACTTGACCATCAGATAGTATGCTTTGAGTAGCAAGCTCCTTGGATAATGTATTATTTGAAGCAATGTTTTCCTGATTTTCGGATGTTAAGTTTTGTATATCTTCATTTACTTCGTTTAAATTATTTCCTTCCTTTATTTCCTCAGGCTCAGCCTCTGTGATGGCTTTATCAATATTGACCATATCCTCTGAATCTGAAAGGGAAGAAAGTAAGGAATCATTAAAATCAAGTATATGTAATACCGAATCCATAGTATCTGCCGGGCTGCCGTCATTTACGCCTATGTTATTTATAACCTCTGAGGAAAATTCAAGAATTGAATTATTGATATTTTGTATATCCTTATAAAGCTGATGACTATTTGAAACATAATCATTATACTGACTGATGCTTGTTTCGTTTACAGGCAGTCCGAGCTTATTTAAATTAACAAGTGTGTCTATAGAAGCATCAGGAAATTTATAGGATTGCTGCATAATCTTTTGCATGCTCTGTTTGTCAACAGGCATACTGTTATTCATAAGACTTTCTGCAATTTGATAATTTTTTTCACTTGGAGAAAGATTATTTTGTTCAAGAACATTGAATATTGCTGTATCCTTCATAAGACTTAAATCATTAT
Organism: uncultured Lachnospiraceae bacterium; assembly: GCA_902788555.1. GTDB lineage: Bacteria > Bacillota > Clostridia > Lachnospirales > Lachnospiraceae > Coprococcus_C. The sequence goes on along the minus strand of CADAKQ010000011.1, from coordinate 55,678 downwards.
TGAAGGGCTTTATGAGTACATTACTGCCATTATTTTCTTTTATTAAAAAAGAAAGTGTATCACCGATATTAAGATTAACCGCTTCTGCCATCCTTGCGTTAAGAGTGGTATTATTGTCGAGCAATATACTTACCTGATTGTTGGTTATATCAAGAATTCTTCCGTTAAAGCTCTGCCCCTCGCCTGCCTTTGCAATAAGAGCATTACCGGACACCTCACCTTTTTGCAGTACATTATCGGTCTGTCCGGCGGCATTCTGATTCAAAACATTTGAAGCTCCCTGACCGCCTGACGGACGAATACCGGAAATATTAATATTATAACCTGAATCAGATATGTTCATCTGCCCCTCCATTATAAGTAAAATTAAACAAAATTTTTTATAAATGTTCTTCTGTGAATAGGTGACGGGCCATATTTTTTTATTGCTTCGATATGTTTTGCGGAACCATATCCTACATTTTCCGCAAAGCCGTACTGAGGATATATGTCAGCATATTGCTCCATTATCCGGTCTCTTGTAACCTTGGCCACTATACTTGCTGCTGCAATTGAAGCAGATAAAGTATCCCCTTTTATTATCGGCACCTGATGTATATTAACATTAGGTATTTTAACTGCATCATTTAGTAAAATATCAGGCTTCACAGACAAATTATCAATAGATATCCGCATAGCCTCGTAGGTTGCCTGAAGAATATTTATCTCATCTATTTTTTCCTCTGAGGACATTCCTATGCCAATTGCCACTGCTTTTTCTTTTATTATATCATATAATTCTTCTCTTTTTTTCTTCGACACCTGCTTTGAATCGTTTAGATATAATATAGTTTCGTCCTTTGGAAGTATAACTGCACAGGTAACCACAGGTCCTGCCAACGGACCTCTTCCGACTTCATCTATTCCACAGATATACTTGTATCCCATCTCATAATATTTTCTTTCAAATTCAAGCATTTTATATGAACGTTTAATCTCGTTATTCAATGCATCCAGCTTTTTTTTTGCATTTGAGACAATCATAACTACGCCTGAACGTGAATCATCTTTATAGCACTCTATAAAACTCTCCAAGGCATTAATACTGTCATAATCTATTTTTTTAAATTCTTCTTTTATGTCATTTATACTCAAGGCTTTACTCCTTATTTAACAAGTCCGAATCGTGAGAAAGGATATATGCGCAAAACAACCTTTCCGACAATATTTTCTCTTTTTACATTTCCGACATTTGAAAAACGGCTGTCAGAGCTGTTATTTCTGTTATCTCCCAAAACAAAGTATTCATCCTCACCGAGAACTATAGGATTATTGATTGAGGCTATTCCTATTCTGTCCGGACTGAAAGGTTCATCCTTTGCAAAATTTTCATCTAAAAGCTGTGCCGGCTCGTCACCCTTACCGATATAAATTCTTCCTTCGTTATCCATATAAACCGTTTCGCCGGGTAAACCTATTATTCTTTTTACATAAGTCAAATCCGGGTCAGTGTCGGGATTAGGATTAAAAATAATTATATCAAATCTCTTCGGGTCTCCAAAGGTATAGGAAAGCTTATCAACCCACAAATTATCCCCATTATATAGAGTATCATTCATCGAGTCTCCGTCAACTCTTGAACGGCAGCCTACGAATTTTATGATTGCAAAACAAATAAGTATAACTATTCCTATATATACGATAAGCCATAAGAGATCCTTGACAATATTGATATCCTCAGGCTTTCTCATATCTGCTTTACCTGATTTTACTTTTTCAAGATACTCATCAAATTCCTCATCCATTTTTTCTTTTCTGCTTTTTCTTTTCTTCTTTTTTCTTTTTTTCTTTGAATCATCTTCATCCAAAGAATTATCATCTGTCTGACTGTTATCAGTATTTTCTTCCGTTATACTTTTCTTTGCTGCTTCTTCATTATCATTTGTTTTTTCTTTTATTTCTTCAGATTGTGTATTATTCTTTTCAACCTCGTTTGTTTCATTTTTTTCTGTTTCCATAATATCACTCATTTTATAATCTCCTGACTGTCTGCTATGGAGTTTCAAGACTTATTCTTCCGAGCTTTCCGCTTCTGAAGTCCTCCAATAATATATTTGCCGATTTATCTATATCCGGCTCGTTTCCTTTTTTTATACATTTCCTTTGCAACGCTATATCCGTTAATATTTCATAGCTGTTTTTTTCTATATCAATATTATACCTGCCTGACAAAGTATTACAATAATTATTTTTTAAAAAATCTATTAAATGTACTGCTATTTCACTTTTTGTAAGTATATCATCATTTATCGAACCGATAAAACCAAGCATAAGACCTGTTTTTTCGTCTTCAAACTTTGGCCAAAGTATCCCCGGAGTATCCAAAAGCTCTATGCTTTTATCAATTCTTATCCATTGTTTTCCTTTTGTAACTCCGGGCTTATTTCCAACCTTAGCAACTGCCTTCTTTGAATATGAATTAATAAAAGTTGATTTTCCGACATTAGGGATACCAACAACCATTGCACGAATCGGTCTTCCGATTATACCTCGTTTCTTATCTTTTTCAATTTTTTCCTTACAAGCCTCCATAACCTTATCGGTTATGACCTTCATGCCTGTATTTTTACGCGAATCAAGACAAAGCACAAAAAAACCTTTATCCTTAAAATACTTTTCCCATGAATCGGTAACTAAAGAATCAGCCAAATCAGCTTTATTCAAAAGAACGAGTCTGTATTTATTCTTTGCCAGCTCATCTATATCCGGATTTTTACTGCTTAGAGGTATTCTCGCATCAAGAAGCTCTATAACTATATCAATAAGTTTTATATCCTCCTGCATCATACGCTTTGCCTTTGTCATATGACCCGGATACCATTGTATATTTATTTTATTATCTTCCATTAAAATTATTTAACCTTTCCTTTTTCATCATCCGGCTTATAAATATATATTACCTTACCCTTTATCTCTGTCCTGCTGATAATTCCCACATTGGTAAATCTTGAATCCTCACTGTTGTTTACATTGTCACCAAGAACAAAATATTCATTTTTCCCAAGAGTTATATCGTTTGCGGCTATACCCGGATTTATAATACTTCCGTTTATCGGACTATCCTTAACAGCTTCATCATTGATATAGATTTTACCATTGGTTATGCGAACAGTTTCCGTCGGCATACCAACAACTCTCTTTATATCAAAATAAGAATCAGAATCAACCTTGGAATATACGACTATATCATATCTTTTTATATCATGAATTTTATAATCAAGCTTATTTACAATAACCGTCTGACCGTCTTTTAAGGTAGGACTCATGGAAGGACCAATCACTAAAACAGTTTGAAAGCAAAATGTTACAAAAGCATATCCTGTAACGGCAGCTATAAAAATAAGAATAATCCAGTTGAGAAAACTCCTTAAAATTTTTTTCGGCTTAAAATTCTTCATAAAATCATCATCCTATCGGCTACTCAATGATTTAAAAATGACTGGAGTTATCAGCTCCAGCCATTATAATTTGCAAATACTATTTTACAAGCTCCTTAACCTTTGCTTTCTTACCAACTCTATCACGTAAGTAATTAAGCTTAGCTCTTCTAACCTTACCTCTTCTGATAACCTCAATCTTTTCGATTGTCGGAGAATGAAGTGGCCAGGTCTTCTCAACACCTACACCATTAGAATTTTTTCTTACTGTAAATGTTTCTCTACAGCTTCCGCCCTGTCTCTTAAGAACTGTTCCTTCAAAAGCCTGAACTCTTTCTCTGTTACCCTCTTTAATCTTGGCATAAACCTTTATGGTATCACCAACATTGAAATCAGTAACTTCCTTAATCTGTGCATCCTCGATGCTCTTAATAATTTCATTTGCGTTCATTGTGTGACCTCCTCAATAATTTAGACGTTCTTATGCACGCACTGCACAGAGGACCATCCGATTTTCACAACTATGATACTATAACATAATAAATTCAATAAATCAAGCAAAATATCAATTTTTTTATAATCAAACTGTAAACGGTATCTTTTTATAGAAAAATGTTTTCAATATATCAAATCCTACTTCTTTTGATTTCAATATCTGCTCGGTACTTCCGATAAATAAAATTCCATCCTTTTTAAGAGATTGATTAAACTTCTTATAAACCTCATCCTTAGCTTCATCAGTAAAATAGATTACAACATTTCTGCAAACAATCATGTCCATATTTGTAAAATATCTATCCTCAAGAAGATTATGTTTTTTAAAAGTTATACAGTGCTTAATATCATCGGAAATCTTGTACTGTCCATCAGAAATCTTAGCAAAATGTTTGTCTAAATACTCCTTTGGTAAATCAACAAGACTTCTTTCGGAATATATACCTTCTTTTGCAAATTTTAAAACCTCGTCATCAATATCGGTTGCTGTTATACTAATGTTGGTAAGAGGCAGATGTTTTGCAAGAATCATTGCAATGGTATAAGGTTCGTCTCCGGTTGAACATGCTGCACTCCATATAGAAATTTTCTTATCCTCAGAATTTTGTATAAGATAAGGAACAATCTCCTTATCGAAGTTTTCCCATTGTGCCGGATTACGATAAAACTGAGAAACATTGATAGTTAAGTATGTAACAAAGGTATGAAGCAGCTCAACATCCTGCTTCATACCTTTGTAAAAATCCTCAAAGCCTTTAAACCCTTTTCGGGAAATAAGTGACTCAATTCTTCTTTTCATCTGGCGTTCCTTATACAAATCGAGATTGATGTTTGTTAATTTATAAACATCTTTTTTAAACTCTTCATATTCATAACCCATATAAATAAACACCTCAATGATTAAATTTAATAATCAATTATTCTGCATCAGAAGCTGTTTCAACGTTATTGGCTACTTCCTCAGCAGCATCCTCTTTTTCTTCTTCTGCTGAATCATTGTTTAATGCTTTAATACTAAGACTGATTTTTTTATCAGCCTCCTTAAAATCAACAACCTTAGCTGTAATTTCCTGACCAATCTTAAATACATCCTCAGGCTTTTCAACATGTTCATTTGAAATCTGTGATACATGAAGTAAAGCATCTACTCCCTGTTCAAGCTCAACAAATGCACCAAAGGCTGTCATACGTGCAATTTTACCTGTAACAACTGTTCCGATTGCATACTTCTCACTTGCATTAAGCCATGGATTTGTATCGTCAAACTTAAGACTTAAAGCAATCTTGTCTCCATTTATCTCTTTTATAAAGGTCTTAACCTTTTCTCCAACCTTTACTACACTCTTAGGATCATCAATTCTTCCCCAAGACATCTCTGAAATATGAAGTAAGCCGTCAGCACCGCCTAAATCAACAAATGCACCAAACTGTGTAACATTCTTAACAGTACCTTCAACAACATCTCCAACATTTATAGACTCAAAAAGCTTCTTTGATGCTTCTGCCTTAGCTGCTGCAACAAGCTTCTTTCTATTTCCGATAACTCTTCTCTTACGAGGATTAAACTCTGTAATAACAAATTCAATCTCAGTTCCCATGAACTTATCAAGATTCTTCTCATAAGTATCAGAAACAAGGCTTGCCGGGATAAATACCTTGCACTCATCAACGCTTACACTTAATCCGCCCTCGCGAACCTCTGTGACAGTTCCTTTAACAACCTCTTCGTTATTGAAAGCTTCCTCAAGCTTTTCATATGACTTTTCTGCGGCAACTCTCTTGTAGGAAAGTAAAACCTGACCCTCACCGTCATTTGTCTTAATAACCTTAACTGTTATAGGATCTCCTACATTAACAACTGTTGTTAAATCAAGATTTGGAGTGTTTGAATATTCACTTCTGGTTATAATACCATCTGACTTATACTGAATATCAACGATAATCTCATCAGGCTTTACACCTATAATCTTACCCTCAACAACACTGCCTGTTCTTATTTTGTTTTCATTTTCTTCTGACTGCTTTAATAACTCTTCAAAACTTAATTCCGACATACTGTCATGAACCTCCTTAATAATATTATTTGGGGTAGATGCCCCAGCCGTAATACCTACCCTCTTAGCGGATTCAATAACAGTTAAATCCAAGTCAACGAGTGTCTGAATATAGTAAGTATTCTTGCATTGTTTTTTGCTTATCTCATAAAGCTTTTGTGTGTTTGAACTGTTTTTACCACCTATAACAATCATAGTGTCAACTTTTGATGCTAGCTTTTCAGCATCTGCCTGTCTCTCACCTGTTGCGTTACATATGGTACTATAAACACGAATATTATAATCTTTTTTTTCAAAAAATTCAACTAATTCTTTAAATTTTCTGTTATTAAATGTCGTTTGAGATACTAAAACCATCTCACCATGTAGTTTATCGGCATATTGTGACACATTATTAACAGATTCAATTATAACAGGTTCATTGTTACACCAACCGATTATTCCCTGTACCTCAGGATGTTTTTTATCCCCTGTTATTATTATAGTTTTTCCCTTATTACTTTCTTCATCAACAATATTATGAATTTTTTTTACAAAGGGACATGTGGCATCAATAAGTTCAAATCCGGCATCTTTAATCTTATCGTAGACATTTCGTCCGACACCGTGTGAGCGGATGACAATCTTGTATTTTATATTGTCAGCTTTGTTTTGGGCAAGCTTATCAAGTGCTTTTTCATCCTCTATTATAGTTACACCCTTTGAAGCAAGATCATTTACAACCTCTTCGTTATGTATAATCGGACCATAGGTGTAAACCTTTGTACTTTTATCACTATTATAAACCTGTTCATATACAGTATCTACAGCTCGTTTTACTCCAAAACAAAAGCCTGCCGATTTTGCAACAATAACTTCTCTCATTTTTTAAATTATCTTTCCTTCTAAAATACTTATATAAAATATATAATTAATATAACACTATATTAATGAAATAATTTTATCAACAACTTCCTCTATACTCATATCGGATGAATCAAGTAATACAGCATCATCAGCCTGTTTTAGTGGTGCTATATCCCTATGCATATCCTGATAGTCTCTTTTTTCTATATCCTCTTCAATCTTTTCAAGATTAGGCTCTTCACCCTTTTCAATAAGCTGGTCATATCTTCTTTTTGCTCTGGTATATACAGATGCGGTAAGATATATTTTTAACTCAGCATTCGGAAGCACAAATGTTCCGATATCCCTTCCATCCATAATAACATCGTTTGAAGCAGCCAATTCTCTTTGAAGATTAAGCAGCTTATCCCTTACAACCTTTTTTGTAGCAACCTTAGAAGCCATATTTCCGACCTCTTCACGTCTTATGGCTGTACTTACATCTTCATCATTAAGATATATATGTTGAACCTTATCAACATATTTTATCTTTATATCAATATTATCACATGCTGTTTTTACAGCATCATCATTATCAGAATCCACATTATTTTCAATAATATACAAAGCTATGGAGCGATACATAGCTCCCGTATCAACATATATAAATCCCTTCTTATCTGCGACAAGCTTAGCTATAGTGCTTTTTCCTGCTCCGGCAGGTCCGTCAATTGCTATATTCATCTTTTAGTTCCTCCTGTTTATTTAATCAATGTGCCAAGGTTCACGCAACATGTTCATTAAACCATTCTTGCCGTACTCCACGCTATCTGAAGATTAAAGCCTCCGGTAAGAGCATCCACATCAATTACCTCACCGATAAAACGTAAACCTTTTACCTTCTTGCATTCCATGGTTTTGGGATTAATTTCTTTAGCACTTACCCCGCCCTGGGTGATAATTGCTTCATCAAAGCCCCTTGAGCCTGTAATTGTAAGCTTAAAGTTCTTCAATGTATCAAGCAGTCTTAACCTCTCTGTCTTACTAATTGAATTAACCTTTTTATGCTCATCAATCTCTGTAAGCCTTATTATAACAGGTATCAGGCTCTTAGGCAAAAGCTTATCAAGAGCATTTTGAAACTGCCTGTTATTATTCTCCTCAAAATCTCTAATCAGCCTTGCATCAAGCTGTTCCCTGCTTAAAGCCGGCTTTAAATCAATATTTAATTCCAGCTCCTTATCATAATATTTTGTAAGATATGATGAGGCACTAAGAATAATAGGTCCGCTTACGCCAAAATGCGTAAAAAGCATCTCACCGAAATCCGAATAGATTTCTTTTCTTTTATCGTTTTTAAGTGCTGTAAAAGAAGCCTTTACATTCTTAAGTGAAAGTCCCATTAACTCCCTGCAGATATCCTCTTCCTTAACAACAAGAGGAACTAAGGCAGGAACAGGTTCTGTTACTTTCAAATCAAGCTCCTTAGCCCATCTTAAGCCGTCTCCGGTTGAACCGGTACGTGGATATGAAAGACCTCCTGTAGCCACAATCACTGTATCGGAATTAAGAACTTCTTTACTGCCTTTTTCGTCTGTATATTCTACTCCGGTTATCTGATATTTTATTTTGTCCTTATCGTTTTTTCTTTTTGAATATTTATTTTCTTCCTGCGAATCATAATTTTCTTCATCTTTCGCACAATCCTGTTCTGCATAATATTTATAATTAATTCTTGTAACGCATGAATTAAACTTAATCTCTACACCAAGCTTTTTCAATCTGTTATACAACGCACTTATCACATCTGATGAATGGTCGGACACAGGAAAAGCCCTGTTACCACGTTCAGTCTTTGTTTTAAGTCCAAGCTCATTTTCAAAAAAATCAATTGTATCAGTAGAATCAAAGTTATTAAATGCACTGTACATAAACTTGGAATTAGACACAACATTCTTGAAAAGCTCGTCCTTCTCACAGTTATTCGTCAGATTACATCTGCCCTTACCGGTGATAAAAAGCTTCTTGCCGGGCTTCTCATTTTTTTCCAATATAATTATTTTTTTACCTCTTTCGGCAAGTGTTATGCCCGCCATCATACCGGCAGCACCACAGCCGATTATTATTGCGTCATAATAATTTTCATTCAATTTTATTCTTCTCCCATCATCCAATTTTGAACGATTTCAGCGAATCTCGGCAAGGTCAATGAAATATATCCGTATTTTGTAGATGAAATAATTCCTTTCTTTAACAATCTGCTCTTATACACAGACATTTCACTTGAATTCATATTTAATTCATCTCTAATTTCTTTAATTTTAACTTCATCTTTTTGTGATAATTCTCCCACAACTCTTCTATCAGTTTCCGAGAGCTCCGACCATATTTTTTCATAAACATATTCTTCAAGATATTGGTCATATTTTGGCATTATGTCATTTAAATCATCTTTATTTTCACTATTCCAGCATAGATATCCGAGCACCTGAAACGCAAAAGGATATCCCTTGGTCAATACAGCCATCTTCATAGATTTTTCAAAGGATATTCCCAATGTTTGATTATACATCTTGGCTATTGCATTAATATTTAACGGCTCAAGCATTACTTTAGGCGCTCTATACAAAAATGTAAGTGACGATTCATTTTGTAAATCATAAATATTCCCATATAATCCTGTCATTATTAAAAATATGGGATAATTTTGACGTAAAAAAATCTGAAATGTGCTTGAAAAGATTCTTACATATTCATTATTTACAATCTCGTCAACTAAAATCAAAAGTTTTTTATTATGCTTTCCTAATTCTTCAAGCATTTTATCAAGTGCCGTTTCTATGTCTGAAATAGGTAATGAATTATCAATAGAAACCCCAATACCAAACACTGTGAGATTTAGTTTAGCTTTAATAAAAATGGAACTCAATTCTTTTATACTGTATAATTTTGCCGCAAGTGATAAAAGCATATCTTTCATGGGATTAAGTTCAACAACAACCCAATCATCATACTTTTTAAACTCCTTTGCCAAACTTGTAAGCATAACAGTTTTACCTGAACCTCTTATACCTGTAAGCATACATATCTGATTAACAGGTGATTCGTCTGTGAAATTCTCGATTATCTCATTTGTCTGTGCTAAACGTGATATAAATTGAGTCGGTTCTTTACCAAATGATAATGTGAATGGATTTTTCTTCATAATAATCCTCCATATATAATCATAATATAATAAGTTTTTACTCTGTATTTGTTTTATAACTTTTTATAACTTTTAAATATTTTTATAACTTTTTATAACTTTTAAAATATTTTATAACCTTTTATAACTTTTGTTAAATATCATTATTATTTTTAAACTTATTATCCGGTTCAATAAACTCAACTATAGCAATATTATTATCCTTCAAAGGAAGATACACGATAAGAAAATACAGGAAAGGCAGCCAGGCAAAGGCAAAGAACACAAACAAGGAAACAAGCCTCGCCAAAATACATGTCAGAACATAAGCAACAACAGCCACTATACATACGACTGTCATAACTCTCCTTATGTCCTTTCCCTGTGTATTTTCTTTCTTCAATAATCCTAATCTGCAAATTAAAACAAGTATGAGAGATCCAAAAGCCGAAAAAAAATACACTCCGATAATAGCAAAAAAGCTGACCACTCCGCCAAGTGCAAATATGCCCAGATTAATTAACGGTGAAAAATCTGAACCATCTACATTTACTTCATCCACCATTAAATCTCGTGCAAATATATTTACACCTATCGCACTTAAAAAACCATACATTATCCAAATCGCAAGAATAATATATAATATAACAGCAACTATAGCTTTCTTGTTTTTAAACATAATCCCACCTCATATATAAAGGGTTAAACAAAATCAATATATAAATATTAACATATATTTCAATTATACGCTATAAAATATTTCAGCATATATCATGGCATCTAAAAATAAAGAAGACGGTTACCACAATGATTCGCACAATTTGCGTGTTGTGAAACCGTCTTCTTTGTTTAGGATGCCTCCATATAGCTTCCATATTCTAATATATTACACCGGATATGTCTTATCCTCTGTATTCGCAAGTGATGCATCAATTCCGGTTTCCTGAGCTTCTCTGTACTTGAAGAACTCGGTTGCAACCTGTGGGAACAATGCATATGAAAGTACATCCTCATCCTGCTTCTTGTACTGCGCCATTTCCTTTTCAAGTTTTTCAAGCTGTGGCTCGATATCATCAGCAGGTCTGTAGGTAATCGGCTCCTTCATTCCAAGACTGTCAAGAGCCATCTTTTGAACCTCAGGATTCATAGGCTTAACGGTCTGACCATACTTTCCTACAAGTAAATCCTTGGATTCCTTAGTCATCATCTTATATCTTTGTCCTGTAACAACATTTAAAACCGCCTGAGTACCGACTATCTGTGATGAAGGTGTAACAAGAGGTGGCTCACCAAAGTCCTTACGGACACGAGGTACTTCCTCTAAAACCTCGTCAAATTTATCCTCAGCATGCATCTCCTTAAGCTGTGATACAAGATTTGAAAGCATACCGCCGGGTACCTGGTAAAGAAGCGTCTTAATATTTACACCCATTACCTTTGGACTTAAAAGTCCTGACTCTAACCACTGCTCACGCAATGGTCTGAAGTAATCAGCAATTTCTGCAAGTTTAGTCTGGTCTAAACCTGAATCAAACTCTGTACCCTCAAATGCCTTAACCATAACCTCTGTAGCAGGCTGTGATGTTCCGAGTGCGAGTGGTGACATAGCAGTATCAATTATGTCACAACCAGCCTCAACAGCCTTCATATAGGTCATTGAAGCTACACCTGAGGTATAATGTGTATGAAGCTGTATAGGAAGCTTTGTTCCCTCCTTAAGAGCTGTAACAAGCTTTGTTGCCTCGGTAGGAACAAGAAGACCTGCCATATCCTTGATACAAATTGAATCTGCACCCATCTCTTCAATCTGCTTAGCCATATTCTTCCAGTAATCCATGGTGTATGCATCACCAAGGGTATATGAAAGTGCTACCTGTGCATGTCCCTTCTCCTTATTGGCAGCCTTAACAGCTGTCTCAAGATTTCTGATATCATTTAAACAGTCAAATATTCTTATTATATCAATACCGTTTGCAATTGATTTTTGAACAAAGTATTCAACCACATCATCCGCATACGGACTGTAACCAAGTATGTTCTGACCTCTGAAAAGCATCTGAAGCTTAGTCTTTTTAAATCCATCCTTAAGCTTTCTAAGTCTTACCCAAGGATCCTCCTTTAAAAATCTAAGGCAGGCATCAAAGGTTGCACCACCCCAGCACTCTACTGAGTGGTATCCTATCTCGTCCATCTTATCTATGATTGGAAGCATCTGCTCTGTTGTCATTCTTGTAGCTATAAGTGACTGATGAGCATCACGCAAAATTGTTTCGGTAATCTTAACCGGTTTCTTTACTTCTGACATATCTTTCCTCCTCATATTTATTAACAGAAATATAACCTTGAAAAGTTTAATATAATTTTAAAACTTTACATAAGCTTATATACTTTATCATTTAAATAAAATATATTTTAGCTTACACCAAAAATTGCAAGGAAGGTACCCGCGGCAACCGCAGTACCGATAACTCCGGCAACGTTTGGTCCCATAGCATTCATAAGAAGGAAGTTAGTAGGGTCAGCCTCTGCTCCAACCTTCTGTGATACTCTCGCTGCCATAGGAACTGCTGATACACCGGCAGATCCGATAAGCGGATTAACCTTGCCCTTCGTGACAAGACACATCAGTTTACCAAACAGTACACCTGCGGCAGTACCAAAAGAAAATGCGATAAGTCCAAGCAATACTATCTTTAAAGTACTAACCTTAAGGAAAGCCTCAGCACTTGTTGAAGCACCAACGGAAGTACCAAGCAATATAACAACTATATACATCATGGCATTTGAAGCAGTCTCGGTAAGCTGCTTAACAACGCCACATTCTCTGAATAAGTTACCGAGCATAAGCATACCAACAAGCGGTGCTGTAGTCGGAAGTATAAGAACAACTACCAATGTAACTATGATTGGGAATAAAATCTTCTCAAGCTTAGTTACAGGACGAAGCTGTGCCATCTTAATCTTTCTTTCCTTCTCTGTAGTAAGAAGCTTCATAATAGGTGGCTGAATAACCGGAACAAGGGACATATATGAGTATGCCGCAACAGCTATAGGTCCCATAAGTGTTCCACCCATTCCAAGCTTACCTGCAAGGAAGATTGAAGTAGGACCGTCTGCTCCTCCTATGATTGAAATTGCAGCAGCCTCCTTGCCATTGAAGCCCATAAGGAATGCAAGGAAATATGCTGAGTATATACCAAACTGTGCCGCCGCACCCAAAAGGAAGCTTGCCGGATTAGCTATAAGCGGACCGAAGTCCGTCATCGCACCTACACCCATAAATATAAGTGATGGCAAGATACTCCATTCATCTAATTTATAAAAATAATGTAATAATCCGCCCTCCTGTATAATACTTGGGAACATATTTACCAAGAACATACCAAAGGAGATTGGAACCAATAACAACGGCTCAAAGCCCTTAGCTATAGCAAGATACATAAATATAAAAGCAAAAAGAATCATTATATAATGCTTCCATGTAAGACTTGCAAAGCCTGTCTGCTCAGCCAGATTTTTTAGAACATCCATAAAACTGCTCATTTAAGCTGTTACCTCCTGTTTTAATAAATGAAATGGTTCACAATAATTAGTTCAAGGTTGCTAAAGTATCACCGGCCTCAACCGAATCACCTGCAGCAACGTTGATACTTGCTACTGTTCCATCCTCAGGTGCAACAACTTCATTTTCCATCTTCATAGCCTCAAGTACAAGGATAACCTCGCCCCTCTTAACACTTGCGCCAACATTTGACTTAATATTAAGAATCTTACCAGGCATAGGTGAAGAAACAACTATGCTGCCTGCTGCTCCTGATGCTTTAGGCGCAGGTGCTGCTGCAGGTGCAGGCGCTGCTGCTGGAGCTGCTTTAGGTGCAGGCGCTGCTGCAGGTGCACTTCCTCCTGATACTTCTTCAACAGCTACATCGTAAGCTGTTCCATTTACTGTAATTCTATAATTCTTCATTTTTATTTCCTCCTGATTTTTATCAACAATCTTATTAACATTAGATTAATTATCTGGCTCTCTTTATTGAACGAACTACCAATTTATCTTTACTGTTTGTGTTACCATTTGCCGCTTCAGCCGCATAAATGGCTGCCGTTATAACGGCAACAAGTTCCTCGTCACCTGCAAGATTTTCTCCGCCTTCAGGAACAAGTGAAGGTATAGGTGCAGGAATAGAAGGTGTCTTGAAATCTTCTTTTTCTTCTTTATCATTCTTCTTTTTATCAAAAAGCTTAGGCAGATATTTGAATAATGATATAATAAATGATATAAATATCAACACTACAAATACTGTTCCCATTCCAAGAAGAGTATTCATACCTGCCTGTCCCATAAGCTCTTTCTTTGAATAAACAGCCGAAACAACCATTTCTTCCGGCTCATATGGATGGCTACCAATTTGATTAGTTATATCTACCTTCATGAAATCTTCAATATTATCAACGCCATATTGAGCAAATACCGTATTCATAATCTCTTCTGCAGACATACCATAATATTCAGCCATTTGTTCAAACTGGTCTCTGTAATATTCTACACTTGTCTGACCCAAAGCCTGATCAAGAGCAATATAATAATCAGGATTTTCATGATATTTTACCGAAATCTCCACGTCACGATTTTGTGCATGATTTATGACTGTAACCATGACGTAGTCTTCACCGTTTTCAATTTTATAATCTGTAACTGCAAGAGCATCTGCACCACCATAATTATAATAATCGGTTGTAACACTAAAATCTTCAAATTCTCCGACCTTATCATTATTAATTGCCTGGTCTATGCCCTTTACTGCTGACTTTTCAAACTCAGTACCCGATTCCAGATAATAATCTTTAAATTCATCCTTAACGGTAACGTACTGATTAAAATAACCCATTGTTTGAATTACAATCTCTGTTTCATCATAATCAAACGGTTTTTCCTTTTCATCCGAGCAGGCAGTTAAAGAAAACATAACAGCTAAAATTGAAAATACCAATAAGAATTTTCTCATTTTCATTATGCTATCTCCTTCCTTTAAACTGTTCCATGCTTCTTAAAAGGTCTTACATCCTCTTTTGTAAACAACATATCAAGTGCAGCTATAACACGCTTTCTTGTTGCATCCGGTTCAATTATATCATCTATATAACCGCGCTTTGCAGCTGCCATAGCACTTGACTGAAGCTCAGTATATTCTTTCTTAAGCTCGGCAATTTTAGCAACCTTATCATCTGAAGCAGCTATATCGGCATCATACATAATCTTTACTGCCATTTCAGGATCCATAGTTCCGATCTTGGCTGTCGGCCATGCATATACCATATCAGCTCCGATTGACTTGGAATTCATAACAGTATAAGCTGTTCCGAATGCCTCACCCATAACTACGGTTACCTTTGGAACTGTAGCATCCGCAAATGAATAGGTAAGCTTTGCTGCTGCATCTGCAATTTTTCTTTCATTGTCAACTGTTGCAACAAAACCATTGGTATTTACCAAAGTAAGAACAGGAATATTAAAGGAATCGCAGAATCTTACAAAATCAGCTGCAAGATAAGCGCCCTCAGCTGTAAGCTTTGAATCACCATCCTTAATCTGGTTGGCAACGCATCCGACTGTCTGACCGTCAAGACGGATAAATCCAACAACCATTTCCTTGGCATAATTCTTATTTGCTTCAAAGAAAATGTTATTATCAGCTATATTTTGTATAACCGCTCTTGCATCATCCTTAAAGGAATCAAGATTTGCAATAACTCTGTTTAAATCATCATTACATTCTGCTATTTCTTCATCACCATTGTTTGAAGGGAGAATATCTATAAGATTTCTAATCTCAGCAAGCACTGCAGCATCATCCTCATAAACAGCTGAAACCATATCTGTATTGCTTGAAAGATATGAAGCTGTAGCAGTATCAAGCTTGCCTGCATAATTATTATCCAAAGCATTAGGACTATTTACAAACATCTTTGAACCTTCAGAAGTCATAAACGTAAAGTCAGATAATGCAGGAATAAGTGCACTACCTCCACCACAGGTACCGAATATACCTGTTATCTGTGGAATAACACCTGAAGCCATTGTCTGCTTCATATAAAGTCTTCCAAATGCCGTCATGGCATCTGTTGCTTCCTGAAGTCTTATACCTGCACAATCAATAAGACCGATTACAGGAGCCCCAACCTTCATAGCCATGTCATAAACCTTAGCAATTTTCTTAGCGTGCATCTCTCCGACCGCACCGCCAAGAACAGATGAATCCTGGCTGTAGACATAAACTAATTTTCCGTTGATTACACCATAGCCGGTTATTACGCCGTCCTTTGGAGAATCTGTTTCCTGCATGTTGAAATCTGTACTTCTGGCAGTTACATATGCGCCGATTTCAACAAAACTTGAGTCATCAAGTAAGGCATTAATCCTGTCACTTGCTGACAAGTTAAGTTTGTTACTCATTTTAAGTCCTCCGTTTATATTTTATTAGGCCTATATCTTAAAAATAGACCAATTTCTTCCGAGTATATATTTTATTCTTTTTCACAAGAAAAATCAAGAGAATATTATAATAATTTATAGTATGTCATGGAACGTTAGCCTTGTCACACAATATAACAGGTGGTTGTGCCTGCTAACCATTGATTTGTTAAATCAAAACACTCAAATTCTTTATATGTGCACAAAATCGAAAACTCGCTTTGCTCAAACAGTTCGATTTCGTGCACATATATGCAAATTTTCGTTGTTGATTTTAAACAAATCGGGTTAATTGCAATCACAACCACCTGTTTATTGTATGTGACAAGGCACTAACACCCCATGACACACTTAATCAAATATAATATCATCATCTTCAGGTTTTGTTATCCATACTGCAAATATATTTATTATAAGAAGAATAATTATTACAAATAATATACCCGGAACATCAATATGGGGAACAAATTTCACTCCGTCTTCTTCATCCTGTCCTGCAAACAGCATAAAATATACCATAAAATTCCCCGCAACGCTTCCAATTATATTTCCTATAACCGAAGCTATAATGCTCACTATTATTCCTTCCAGATAGAGCATTTTGTCCACCTGTTTTTTGCTCATACCAATTGTACGAAGTATGTTTATTTCAGATTTTCTTAAAAGCATTTCCGAGCTGTTGGTATTTATTGTATTTATCATATAAAGGATAAATACGAAAATCAAAAATGTTACTACCGCTGTTTTTACAACCTTAATTGCATCCATAAATAATTGATATTCTTCAAAATAATTATCGAAGTAATATCCGCTGTCCTCAATAAATTTATCGAATTCCAGATGCTTTAATTCATTTTTAAATTCAACCATCATTGTATAATATTGCGAGACAGGTTTAAGCTCGTTAAGTATGGCTTTTTCATCATCAATATTATATATAAGCATACGTGTAAAGCTTGTATCTACCGTACGGAAACTTATATAGTCACCGAAAACCTCTGAGAATTTATCATAGTCATTTATTTCTCCGGCTATTTTTACATTGCCGTAGACAGTATCTCCGGGATCTTTATTTTCATCTTTATATACAATTACATCCAAGCCTTCCTGATTTTTGCTGTATCCCTCTGCTATCTGTGTGAATTTGTTATATTTTTCCTCAGGGAATCCATAGCATAAATAAAACAGATTTTTATCATCATTACTAAAAAAGGATATATCTACACGTACCATAGCTTCTATCTCATTTGTTGCATTTATTTTATCTCTTATGCTTTTTTCTTCTTTTTCCGAATAAAACTCCACTGAACCGTCATACTTGCCCAATGGTGCAAGCAAGTCATACATAAATTTTTTCGTTCCTGATATCGTAGTGAGTACAGCAGTTGCAAGTATTGTCCAGATGATTAAAGTTACGGTAAGCAGAAGAAACCTTTTCTTGTCGCGCAATATATTTTTATATGCATAGCCTGCTTCAACACCAAATAATCTGCCTATCACCTTACCTCTTTTTGCCTTAATATTCTTCTCGGAAATCTTATATTCATCAGTCATCCTTATTGCAGATACAGGATTAATCCTATAAAGCTTTTCAATCGGTGAAATCATCGAATAAAATGTTGCAATTGCAACACTTATAGCGGAAAAAAAGAAAGCTTCCGGTATCAGTCTTAATATGTAAAAGCTGCTAAGCTTAAGTGATTTTTTAAATAATCCGAATATAAACAATGAAATACCATGACCTATAATAAGTCCGAATATTAATCCAATTAAGCTTATTACTAAGGCTTCACCAAGAATAATTACAATAATCTGCCTTCTGCTCATACCTATACATCTTAATACACCGTAATCCTTGCTTCTTGTATGAACAGATATATTAAAGGCATTTCTTATTATTACAACGGAAATTATTATTCCTATAAAGGCAAGAAGCATTAAAAATGCTCTAAAGGTTGTATAACTTAGGTCTGTTTCAGGCTTATAATATGTTTCGGCAACTTCAGATAGTTCATATTTTTCAATATCATACACACTTGCAAGCGTTTTAAGACTTTCTCTTATATCCCTGCTTTCTTTAAATGTGACAAATAAATATACTTTTTCACTGTTAAATACAATATCATCAGACTTAATTAAAACAGCTCCCATAAAGCTTGATAATAAATTTTCATTACTTGTGGGTATCATAAATTCTGTATCATATAATCCAGATACAACCTTAGAATTTTCAGTATCGGCTCCAAAGCCTTTTTCAATATCATATTTCGAGCCGATTGAACTTTGGCCATAAGTTCCAAGCCAGTTCGGAATCAAAACAGAGTTTTCATTTTTAGGAAATGTCCCCTTGGTTATTGTAAGTTTCCTTGGCATAGCCAAAAAATCATTTATGTATATTACGTCGTCTCTGTTATCATCTATGTGTGCTGCCCATGCATAGGAAAGCTTGATGCCGGCAGCATTATCTTCTCCTCCGTAATAATCTGCCGAATTAACTATCTCCTTTGCCGTCTTACCGTCACATTCTATAATACCGTCACACATAAGATAATAATCCTTGTAATTTTCCTCCGATTCGGAAAAGTAAATACTATATCCTATTGAAAAAATCATATAGATAAGTATTGCTGAAACTATAACTCCTATACAAGTAGTTATAGTTCTTTTCATATTGACCTTCATGTATCTGAATGTAAGTAAAGATAATTTATTCATAGCCTCTCCTCGTCTTTAATAGTAATCTCCCACCTGTATTTCACTGTCATCTGGTTTAGACATCCATACATTAAATATATTAATCGCTATAAGCAAAACTGCAGTGAAAATAATAACGCTCCATTTTACCGTAAAATGAATCTCACCCCATACCTCAAGCATAACATTGACTATATACCAGGAGCTTATTACTCCTATTACCGATCCGAACAAAGCTGAAATTACAGCTGTTATAATCGACTCCGCATATAGCATTCTGCTTTGCTGTTTTATGCTCATACCTATTGCTCTAAGTGTATTAAGCTCATTTTTTCTTATAATCATCTCTGCACTTTTAATATTAATAATATTTACCATATACATTATAAGAAGAATTATTATTGCAACTGTTGCTATAGCCCTTACAACCGCCATCATATCTCTTGCCGAATCATAATCCTCGGTATAGCTTTGATATTCGTATGGTGAGGTTTTAATGAAGTTGTTGAAGCCTAGATGGCTTTTCTTCGGATTGAGCTTTATAATAAGATGATAATAATATATTGCATAATCATTTCCGTCAACAGAATTATAATTTACATATTCATCCGTAAAATTAAGCTTATTTATATGTATATTGTTCGAATCAAGATTATATATAAAATATTCCGTATATTCTCCGTTCACCAAATATTCATTTTTACTTTCATTAAAAATTTTGTTTAATTCCGAGAAAAGCTCATCATTGATCTTAACCTTGGCAGATATATAAAGCTGCAATCCATCATATACTTCGCTTATTTTATAAACTTTACCCAATGTAAAGCTCGAATTTGCTAAAGCAATTCCTTCAATAGTGTCATTTGTATCAGTTTTTTTATAACCTCCTGTTAAAGAAATAATTTTCCTATATTCTTCATCAGATACTCCTATGCAATATATGTCTTTGTTACCTTCGGCATCATCAAGCTTTGCAAACATATCAACATAATAATCCGTTTCCTCAACCTCTGAGAATTTTTCAATAGAATTTTTAACATAGCTGATATTATTAAAATCAGTAACATATATCTCGCCGGAATATTCACACTCAAGTCCCCACAGCCTTTTGTAATTATGTTCAAGCATGGAAAATGAACTGTAAATTCCTACAAAAAGTGCCGAACATATTGTAAGCGTAGCTACAGAGATTATGAACCGACCTTTATTTCTAAGAGCATTTTTGTACGCATATCCGATTTCCACGCCGAAAAGCTTTGAAAACAATCTCCCTCTGTCAGGCTTTGATTTAATCCTTTTTAATCTGTTTGTCTTATATTCATCTGTCATACGCAGTGCATTTATCGGATTTAATTTATAAAGTTTTTCTATCGGTGCAACCATCGCATACGCTGTTGTTACGATTACTGCAGCGATTGTAAATATCCATGCAACAGAAATAAATCTTATCCTGTAATAATCAGATAATTCGAGAATTCTCTTAAAAATACCAAAGCCAAGTACGCAAAGTCCATGTCCGACAGCAATTCCGATAATAAGGCCGATTATGCTTATTATAAATGCTTCCCTCATTATAATCCCGATTATCTGCCTTCTGCTCATACCTACCGAACGAAGCAGACCGTAATCTCTGCTTCGCTCATGAACCGATATGTTAAATGCATTTCTTACGATAAATATTGATGCGACCGCACCAATAAATGCAAATATCAAAAGCAATGCCTGTGCAGTAAGATAGCTTAGCGAGGTTTCAGGATTATTTAGCTTTTCAGATGCTTCGGATATATAACCCTCTTTTATGTTAAATGCTTCTTCAAGCTTATTAAACTCTCCCTTTATGTCATCCTTGTCCCTAAATGTAACAAATACACACACCAAATCCATATCATAAATTTTGTCTCCATATAAAGTAAAGTTTCCATCATTGAAATACATAAGCCTGTATCCGGTATCATCTTTTTTTAAAGAAAAATCCTCCTTATAAAAGCCTGATATAACTTTTGTTTCAACATATTCCTTACCATCCTTTTCATAGGGAAGTTCTACTGTATCTCCGACATTTTCATTTAAATATATGGATTTATCGTAAGAAGCTATAATTGAATTATCATTTTTAGGCAATGTTCCCACCTCCAGGTGAAACTGCCTCGGCATAGCAAAAAAGTCATTTATGTATATTATATCCCTGTTCCCTTCAGCTGCTACCCATGCATAAGAAAGCTCTACATCAATATCATTGTTGCTTTCTTCATTGTAGTAAGGCGCAAGCTTTACAATCTCAGAAGCCGTCTTTCCATCACATATAAGCACAGCATCATACCCCAGATGATATTCATAAAACTTTTCTTCAGCCTGTGAATAAAAGGTGCTATAGCCTATGGTAAATATCATATACATAAGCACTGCCGAAATAATAACTCCTATACAGGTTGTAATCGTTCTTTTTATATTGAATTTAAGATATCTGAATGTAAGTGAAGATAATTTATTCATAACGATCCTCCGGTTATCCTTAGCAATATAAAAAACAACTTACTTAGCAGTGTCACTTACTATATTTCCATCCTCAAGATGTATAATCCTGTCTGCCATAGATGCAATGTCCATCTCATGTGTAACAAGTACAAGAGTCTGACCGGTCTCTCTAACCGCTTTGGTAAGAAGTGCCATTATCTCTTCACTGTTCTTCTTGTCCAGATTACCGGTCGGCTCATCTGCAATTATGATAGCCGGTTTATTGATAACCGCACGTCCTATGGCTACTCTTTGCTGTTGTCCTCCTGAAAGCTGATTCGGCAAATGATTTTTCCTTTCCGTAAGACCGAGAAGCTCAATAAGGTCATCAACTTGCTTTTCATCCACCTTGTTTCCATCAAGCAATACAGGCATTATTATATTTTCTCTCACTGTCAAAACCGGAATCAGATTATATGTCTGAAAGATAAAGCCTATCTTCCTTCTCCTTAGTATAGAGCGTTTCTCGTCCTTAAGACTGTATATGTTTTCCCCATCGATTATAACCTGTCCCTCAGTCGGAGTATCTACTCCTCCCAAAAGATGAAGAAGGGTTGATTTACCCGAGCCCGATGCACCGACAATCGCCGTAAACTCTCCCTTCTGAATGGAAAGGTCGATATGATTTACCGCCGTCACCGCCGTATCATCCTTTCCGTAAATCTTCGTAAGATTATTCGCAATTAAAATATCCATAAGCTCTCTCCTTAATTTGATAATATTATTAATCTGATTACTATGATAACATCATAATACATAATTCTTACAATTGCCTTACAAAAGCAAAAAAATAATCTTACAAAAATGTAAGATTCGCAGTTAAATTAATGTAAGATTATTTTTTAGCTGTAAATGGATATAACCATCCTCGTATAAGAATGCTCATCACCCTTGCACTCATCCTTAAACCTGCTTTCAGCCCAAATTTTTCCGTCCATTCCTTCGATTATACTCTTGGAAAGGGACAGTCCTATGCCCACGCTGTTGGGATTTACCTTGTTGCTGTGTATGGTGTAAAAGCGTTTGAAGATATTTAATCTCTCGCTCTCAGGTATTCCGATACCGTAATCGGTTATATATATTCTTGTTTCAAGCGGAGTCTTCTTTATATCTATGTCTATATGTGATTCATCAGGACTGTATTCTATAGCATTTTTCAAAATATTAATAAGAGCTTCCTTGAACCATTCCTCATCAACTTCTATATTGCTGTCATCCTCGCATATATTAAAGGATATATTTTTTTCCTTTGCCTTTACGGAAAGAATATCTATACAGGAATTAATTACTCTCTTAAATGATACCTCTTTCTTTATAAATGTTATGGCATCAGCCTCAATCCTTGCAAGCTGGAGCATGGAAAGTACCAGCCATTTTATCCTTTCTATCTGAAGACCTGACTCCTCAATCATTGGTCTGTGTTTTTCTTCAACTTCATTAAGAAGTATGTCATTAAATACCGTAAGTGAAGCCACAGGGGTCTTTATCTGGTGTGATATATCGGATATAATATCACGCAGGAATTCTTTCTCTTTCTTCTGCTTAGATTCCGTCTCCTTAAGCTTCTCAAGCATATTATTTATACTCGCCGAGAGCTTGCCCACCTCGCCCTCTGAATACTGATACGGAATAATTTCATTATGTTTTTCAACTGCCAATCGAATGGATTTTATCTGCTTAAAAAGCTGATTATAGATTATAATACCCGACACATAAATTATGATTTCAAGTAAAGACGCAACAATTATAAAATCTATGCCGGAATTAAATACAATTCCGCAAATAACAGTCGCTATTATAATTAAGCCTCCAATTATGCAATACACATAATATCCGTTACTTTTCATATCATTAACCTTCCATTATATAACCGATGCCTCTTACGGTCTTAATATATGGTTTTCCGTCAAATTCTTCTCCAAGCTTTATCCTCAGTCGTTTGATATAGACCGATAATGTATTGTCGTCAACAAAGGAACCGTTACTGTCAAATATCTTATCCAATATAACATTTCTTTCAAGGACAATATTCTTATTACTTAAAAACAGAAGTAAAAGCTTATACTCGCTGTGTGTAAGTTCAATTTTCTCTCTGTCCGAGCCTGTTACCTTACAAACTGTAGCAGAATGTGTGTCAATAATTAAATCCTTATGTGTATATATATAATCTTCACCAATTTCAGCTTTAAATTCGCCATTCGCGTCTGCTTTGTTATAGTTACCGGAATTTTCAAGACTCAATTCCCCGGATTTTTCGCTCATGCTGTCATTGAGTCGTCCCTCTCCTATTCTGTATCTTCGGATAACCGCTTTAAGCCTTGACATAAGTTCCTTTACATGAAACGGCTTTGTAATATAATCATCCGCCCCTATGTCAAGCCCCTGTACGATATTAGTCTCATCAGATACAGCAGTCAGAAATACCACAGGGAAATCAACGCCTTGCTCACGTATATACTTAAGCAATTCAAATCCATTTCCGTCAGGGAGCATAACATCAAATATACCGACTATATCTTCTGACTTATCATATCTGTCAATCCACTCTTTTCCTTCATTAAAAGTAGAGATATGAGTTACCTCATATCCCTCGCCTTTAAGTGAATATTCTATTCCCATTGCCAAAGAGGCATCATCCTCTAATAAAAGTATCTTAATTGACATTACTTGGTCCTTGTCAGCCTTCTGTAAAGTATCTTTAGTTCTTTCTCATCAATATCATAATAAACCGCTTTAAGTATATCATAAGGAATTTCGTATTTAACAAGAAGCTCTATTCTATCGTATTCTTCCTTAAGCTTTTGACTTTCAAGATGAGCCAGAACCTTATTCTTAAGAATATTTTTGTCAACTCTGTTCATGGTTCCCCATACATAATTGAAGGACAAATCATCAGGCACCTCAGAGAAATCCTGATCCTGTATTTTAAGATTAACCTTTTTCTTTTTTCTGGTTATACCATATTGGCGATATAATTCAATATCAACCTCACCTTCATCATCAGATGAGCTGTTATTTTTTCCGTTGCTTAAAGAAAGAGCCGGTTCCTCACGATATGTATAAACAGACTTAACATATCCGAGAACCTCCTTCATCTTCTCTTCATCAAGGTCTTCAGAAACCTGTATACCATAGCAATCATAATTTTTATATCTTATTGAAAGATATCCTTCAGGCAAAAGCTTTGCTGTAAAATCACCATCTACAATTGTCTTTAAAGCACAATCCTTTTCAAGCATTACTATTCCTCCACAAACCATACATTAGAGAAATTTTAACACATATAAAAGGTTTGTCAAGATTACACTTTTAAAGATTTGTAAATAATTATTTTTTCTTTCTGATCATTGAATTTCCAAGTAATCTGCTGTTTTTTATTGTGCCTGTTTCGTATGCCGACATAATTGATGCAATATTGGCATTTCTTCCGCTGATAATATTTTTACTTAAGCTTTTCTTGTTCGTCAGACCTCTTTTGTTGTTTAATCCCAGCATCTGATTCAAATAATTATTACGGCTGTTCCACAATGAATTAATACTGTTAAATCCGTTATTTGTTGTTCTGGCAACGCTTTCTCCATGATGCTCACCTATAGATGAACCAAAGGTCTCAACAGCTGATATTCCGTCTGTACCCATTCCGTTATAAGGAATTTTTACAGCAAAATCCTCTTTGAAATATCCGAGAACCCATGCTTCATACTCAGGATCGGCTTTCATGGTCTCCCAACCCTCTTCTGATATATTAACCATTACATCATCATGAAGCTGACTTATATCCCGTGGAAGCTTATTAATTGTATCCATAATGTATTCCTTGTATTCATCCATAGTCATATCCTGATTGGATTTTTCCGGAGGATAATTATTCTTAACGGTCTTACCCTGTGCCAGCATTCTCCTGACGTTATAGGCCTCTTTTGGGTTCTTTCTGATAAACTCCTGTACTCCGCCGGTTTTGACTTTACCGGATGTTGCTTTTGACGAACTGTTTACCTTTGCTGCAGACTTTGTAGTATTAAATTTTATCAATGACTTATCACCATCAAAAATATCATTGTTCTTTTTTATATTACCGGATTGTGCAGTTTTAGTATTAGAACTTGATTTTTTGTTTTTAGTGTTGGTCAAATTACCTCTCATGTAATTATTAAAGTAATTGTTAATCATACTGTTATAAATCATATTGCTCATATCTAATCCCCTTTCACATAATTTATAAATATTACTTACACCATGTATTTCGACTTGATATTTTTTAATATCATTAAAATGATGTGAAAGGGAGAAATTTTGAAGCAAAGACCTTGAACCTAACGGGTTCAAGGCACCGGCACGAAAAAAGGTAGTGAAGCTCAAAGAGCATTCACTACCTTTTTTCATGCCGGTGATGGGACTTGAACCCATACGCGGTTGCCCGCAACAGATTTTGAGTCTGCCTCGTCTGCCAATTCCGACACACCGGCTCAGCAAGTGAAAATATAACACATTTTAAAAACGATGTCAAGAATTCTATCACTCTATTTTTTTCGCAACAACAACATATCTTCCATCCTTTGAATGATATGCACATGTAGATAAAGTTATAAGCTTATCTCCATAGGAGGCCGATTCCATAATGGTATATGGGGTTCTTTGTTGAGTTTCTATAACATAATTAGTAAATTCATAATCTGCATTCGCATCAAAAAAATTATAATACTTGAAGCCGTCATAATCCACATCATGAATTTCTTCTCTGAACGATGCTATGACCTCATATCTTCCATCTCCGTATATTGTATCAAATTCAATATATTTGTGTGCACTGTAATAATCCTGTTTTTCGTAATTTAAAATATCATGAAACATATTTCCGTTGTTCATATTGTGACCATATATAAGAATATTGTCACTTGGTTTGCCTATGTCTGAATCTGTATCGACAAATAAAGTACCGTTACCGTTATACTTCTTATCAAAATCTCTGTGAAGATAATACTCCTCATCCGATAAAGTCTGCATAACAGGATAGTCAATTTTTGTTCCGTCTATTTTAAGCCAGCCCACAAAATCATTATTTTCTTCATAAATCTTAGCGAATTTTTTCTGCACCTTTACACCGTTTATATAAACAAATTCAGTCTTTTTAACCTCATCATTTACAATAATTTCTTCCTCGACCACCTCATAATCAATATCATCATTTTCTTCTACAAATAAATCCTTAAGCTCATCTACCTGTTTATCAATTTTTTTTGCCTGCCAGTAATATGATATAAGATAAATCGAACACCCTACAAATACACCAATAAGAATAAACATGGCAACATAATAAAGTACCTTAAATAGTTTTTTCTTCTTTTTTTTATTTGAGGCTGGAGAAGTTACAGATTTATCCGTTTTTTTATTCTTATCTGCTATATTATTTATTTCCGTATTTACTTCTTTTTTATTATCAACTTTTTTATCTTTATCAAGGTTTTTTAAAATCTCATCAACCTCTTCTAAACTGATTATCTCCGGAATTGAATCATTTTTTTCATTTTCCATAACAAATATCCTTCCAATAAATATATCTGATAAGCTCAAAAGCCTCAGAGCAATTATTACTCTGAGACTTATGATTTAGCTTTAAAAAGCTTTTAGTCGTTTAGAAATACTTCTTGCTTCCCCACAGATTATTTTGCTTTAATGTAGTATACTCTGAATATGCCTGTTCAAGAATCTGCTTTTCATTAGGAAATTTAAGAAGATGATATGCCTCATGGTATTTATAATACCCCGAGTCCATAAAAAACTCTTCTCTCTGCGGCTTACTGTAATAGCTGTCAGCCATCATAAGATACCAATGAACATCCTTGTTCACAACATCATATGAAGTGTTAAATGTGTAATTACTTTTTCCTACGTACTTAATAATCTGAGCAGCAACACCTGTTTCCTCTTTGACCTCTCTTAAAGCTGTCTCATTATACTGCTCGTCCTTTTCAACAGTACCCTTAGGTAAAACCCAGCCCTCATATTTATTCTTATAATTTTTATAAAGCAATAACACCTTGCCTCGAAATATTACCACACCACCACAGCTTGTTGCTTCTACCATTGCAATTCCTCCTGCTACTTATAAGTTTGGTGTGTCTTAAATCCATTTAATTATATCAAATTATGAATTATATATCAAGGAAATAGTTACTGCATATTGTAATAAGTATCAAATACGCTTTTAGCTACAGCCGATGCCGAAAGACCGTTTGTATTGGAATCCTCTACAACAACACTTATACAAATATCCGGATTATCAGGATTTGAAAAACCTATAAACCATGAATTGCAGTTTCCTTCATTGTCGTATTCTGCAGTACCCGTTTTTCCTGCAACATCATAGGATGCACCATTAAAATATCTTGCTGCAGTTCCGTAATCACATACCCCCTTCATATAATCCGAAAGTATCTGTGCTTCCTCTGCAGTCATAAGATTTCCGTAGGATTTACCGGAGTATTTTTTTATTCGTGCTCCATCATCATTTTCAATAGAATCTATAAGATAAGGTTTCATAAGCGTACCGCCGTTTGCAATGGCAGATACTATCATAAGATTATGAAGCGGTGTGATTCTGGTATCACCTTGCCCTATCGCAGTCTGAGGCATAGCATAGCTCTCTGAATTTTCATCTATAACAAAATCGGATTGATTATATTCTCCCTCATACGGAAGCTCTGAGTTAAACAAAAGTGCCCTTGTTGTTTTATTGAACTCACCAAAATCAAGTCCCATACCTATATTGGCAAAGGAGGAATTACATGAATACGCAAGCGAATCCGCAAGGCTTTCATGTCCATGTGCCGTGGAATCATAACAATGAATATTAACTCCCGCATATATTTCACTTCCGGAGCAGTCATACTCGTATAAATCATAGTCATATGGATTCTCTTTTATATATTCAAGCAGAGTTACAACCTTAAAGGTCGAACCGGGAGCATATAATCCCTGTGTAGCTCTGTTTAACAAAATCGTACTATCCTTACCTTCATCAGAATGAAGATATGCCCATACATTATCTATATCGTTAGGATCAAAATCCGGTTTAGAAACCATAGCAAGTATCTTTCCTGTATCCGGTTCCATAACAATTACCGCACCCTTACAGCCTCCCAAAGCATTGTAAGCAGCCTCCTGAAGACTATAATTTACCGTTGTAATAATATTATCTCCACGATTCTTTTCTTCCTTTAATTCTCTGTAAACTCTTTCAAATATATTGATATGACTTCTTAAAAGATAAAAATTTGCTTGAAGCTCAAGTCCTGACTTTCCGTAGCTGTCATAACCCACAAGATGTGCAAACATACTTCCGTAGGGATAGCTTCTTGAAGTATTTCCCTCAGAATCAGTACTGCTTGTAGCTATAACAATACCGTCACTTGTAATAATATCTCCACGCTCTACAACCTCTGCAAAGGAATTCTGCCTTGCATTTCTTGAATTGGCAATTACTGTACCTGCCCTAAATTGCATAAAATACACAACATAAGCCATCATTCCGACAAATATGGTTACCATAAAGTAAGTAATTACAAGAATCGGTTTGTTTTTTATTTTGTTGTTTTCAGACCTCTCCTTTTCCTTTTCAAGAAATTCCTCATCCTTTTCAGTAAGGATTGCCTGACTGATATTGTTCTTTAATTGCTCTGATTCTTTCTTTCTCTTTTTCATTCTTAGCCGCCTCTTTATTACTAATTACACACACACCCTGAATTACAGAAAAAATAATCAATGTGCTCAAAACTGAGCTTACACCATAGCTCACAAGAGGAAGTGTTACACCGGTTGAAGGGATAAACTTTGTAACTCCTCCCAAATTCAAAAATGACTGAACAACATAAATTGCAGCATAACCAAATGCTATATATTTATAAAAAGCCTTTCTGGATTTCATAGCAATATTTACAAAGGATAAAAATATGCTTATTATAACCAGAATCAATGCAAGTCCAAATAATACACCAAGCTCCTCGCATATCGCAGAAAAGATAAAATCACTTTCGCTTACCGGAATCGTATCCGCCTTTCCCATAGCAAGACCCGAACCGACATAGCCTCCGGTGCCCATCGCAAATAATGATTGGGAAACCTGATAACCGCCTCCGTCTATATGTGCAAAAGGATTTTTCCAGGCTTCTACTCTTACCATTACATGTCTGAAAAGCGAATCCTTAAACAGCACATATCCTCCGATTACACCCAACACACCAATTCCCATTCCACCTATTAAAAAAACAGGTCGTGAGGTTGCCAGATATACCATAAAGACATAAGTTACATAAAATATAACTGCCGCTCCCAAATCCTTTTCAAGAACTAAAACTCCCATATATGCTGCGGAAATCATAGCATTTAGAACTAAATCTCCAAAGGAATTCGCCTTAACCAGCATACTTGCAACAAACATTACAAATATTATCTTAACAAACTCCATAGGCTGAAGTGTAAAGCCGTGTATACTTATCCAGTTCCTTGAACCATACACCTCTTTTCCAAGTCCGGGCACCCATACCGTAATAAGAAAAAGTAATCCTATAACTCCATAAAAAACACCATATTTTCTAAGATTCCTCCATTTATTCATTATAAAAGGAATAAATGATGTAATTACCATTCCGACAGTTGCAAATATAAATTGTTTAACTGCAAGATCAAAATCAAGTCTCGTAAGAATTATATATCCTATCAAAAGTAAAAAAGCAGTATTGTTGGTAAGCAGCCTTGATGAATCCTTATATATGGTATGGAACACTACCATGTAAAAAATTGCAACAAATATCTGAACACCATAAAAAACAAGCAGCTTATAGCTTCCCATTCTCAAATATAGTGTCAGATAGCATAAAAAATGTATGATAAATACATAGACAATCTGCTTATTTAATTTTTTTCTTCGTGATTGTTCATCGTTTACGGAAAGTATCGTAAAACACTTGACTGTATAAAGTATCATGAAGAAAATTATAAGGTACTTTGAAATCTCGCAAATAATATTAACCATATTATTCTACTCCTCTTAGTAAGTGTCCGCTCGTAAAGGTCATATCAGGCTTTATTCCGTTAAAATAATATTTTAAAATGTCTTCTGTCATAGTCTTATCCTCTATTGTAAAGTTAATTCTATGATATATTACACCCTTCAAATCCATAATGTTTTTTTTGTCAAAACACAAAAACGGTATACCATTATACAAGACATTTATACATTCATCACAAACCGAATAAGCATAGAAGCTGTTTTTCATATCATCCTTTATCCTGACTGCTTCAACCGTCTTATTGCATTTGTTTTTGCTTTTTTTGATGCAGTTATTGGAAATCATTACCTGTTGATATTCATATATACAAAGCTCTGAAGGCAGTTGATTCAACTGTTTTAGTTCGTTTATATTTAATTCCTTCGGCAGTTCAAATATTATTTTATCATTTAAGCTGTAAAGAAAGCTTCTCGCTATATTATTATACGCATAAACAAAAAAACCGCAAACAATTTCCTTATTATAATTCTTAACAATTGATAATTCATCGATATTTCTTACAAAAATTCCGGAAACAGCATTATCACTAACATAACCACTTAAATCCGTGTCCTTACAAACAACATAAGGAAGCTCTAAATATATTTTAACGGCCTTATCCTTTATTATTTGCATAATATCTGTTTCTTTAATCTCATTAAACAGATTATAATCCATATATATACCATATATACCTGAATAATTCAAAACAGCTTCAAGCTGATACTTTGTCTTTACACTGATTTTTAACTTTGGTTTTTCATAAGGTAAAGCAGATATTGACATTTTTTCTTTCATAAAATCATTTTTATCGTTACAATTCTTTTTATAGTATTTTTTAATTTTATATTCAAGTAAAGAAATTGCTTCACGTCTAAGCTTTTTTAATACACTTGCTGCAATAAAAGCATCATCATCCGCATATATATCAAGACTTTCAAAAATATAATCCGTATCACCAAGCTGATTAAGCTTATCAAATATCATTTCTTTATCACATTTTATATTGTTGGATTTTTCAACAATATCCTTTTCGACCATGACGGAAAAATCAG
Organism: uncultured Lachnospiraceae bacterium; assembly: GCA_902788555.1. Classification (GTDB taxonomy): domain Bacteria; phylum Bacillota; class Clostridia; order Lachnospirales; family Lachnospiraceae; genus Coprococcus_C. The sequence goes on along the minus strand of CADAKQ010000011.1, from coordinate 23,922 downwards.
TTTCATTATATGTCAGGCTTAACAACAAGCTGATTGGCTGCCCTTTATTGGCTCTGAATTCTCCTCTTATTTTTATTTTACTTCTGTCAGGCATTTTGTTTATATTAAGAAGCAGATAATTACATCTTGTACGATATATATCCTGTTCCTTTAATACCCTTTTTGTCTTAGGAGAATTAAGCCATATATTTTCTCCCTTTTTTCCGTTTTTTCCTGAGGTTATTTCAATTATCTCTTTATCGGTAAGTAAAACCTCTAAAATATCACCTTTATATATATCCTCGGAAAGCTTTATCATAAGCATACCGTCTTTAACACTTTTTAAGCTTCCTATCTTTACACCCTGATTATTGGGACGCTTTTTTGAAATCATTTCTCCGCTGTTATGCAAAAAGAAATATCCGTCACAAAAGCCGCCCCTGTTGTAAACATTAGCAAGCCTTTTTTTCATTTTCAAAGCCTTTTCCACGGAAAAGCATCCGTTTATATAATCCTCTGTAAGCTCCTTGTATGCATCTACGGCTGATGCAACATAATACTCATTTTTCATTCTTCCTTCAATCTTAAAGGAATCTATTTTCGCCTCGACAAGCTTAGGTATATGCTCCAAAGAACACATATCCTTCATGGATAAAATATACTCGCCATCATAGCATTTCCTACAAGGCTGTGCACATCTCCCACGATTGCCGCTCCTTCCTCCGGCTAATGAGCTGAGTAAGCATTCACCGCTATAGGAATAGCACATAGCACCATGTACAAAGGTTTCTACTTCTATATCCACCTTATCCTTTATAAGCTTTATTTCATTAAGCGTCATTTCCCTTGCAGTAACGACTCTTGCAGCTCCATACTCTTTCATAAGCTTAGCAGCATGATATGAGGTTATATTCATCTGAGTACTGCAATGTATAACAGCATCCGGAAAATTATCTCTTATTAGCTTAAACACACCAAAATCCTGCAAAATAAAAGCATCAATTCCTGCCTCATAGCAGTTCTTGATGTATGAAAAAACATCCGATAATTCACTTTCCTTTATAAGCGTATTTACAGTAAGATATAGTTTTTTTCCATGAATATGGATATAGTCGATAGCTTCCTCCAATTGAGCATCAGAGAAATTGTCAGCATAAGCTCTTGCACCAAATCTGCTACCGCCTATATAGCAGGCATCTGTGCCTGCTTTTATGGCAGCTTTAAGTATATCATATGAACCGCATGGTGCAAGAATTTCAATATTTGGTTTAATCATTATTCATTTCTACCTTTTTCTGATTCAAGCTGAATAATCTTTCTTTGCAAAGCATTAATCTGTTCTTTATATTCTTCTATCATCTTCATAGCTGATTCCTGCTTTATCTGTGCCTCGATAACCTCATGTCTTAAATCATATAGCTGTTGCTCCTTTGTTGTATCCTCAGCAGCCATACTGTCAGCCTGATTTTTAGCCTTAAAATAATCATCAGCTATATTTAATGCAAGCAAAACTCCCTGATATTCGGTATTCATTCTTCTATACTGGTCAGAGGTTTTACACTCTGCAATCTTACCGTTTATGTATGTTGCAACATTCTGAAGATAGTCCTCACCTTCATAACCACTTAAGGTATAAACCTTTCCATTTATCACTACCGGTATATCAATTTTATTTGCCATCTTTCTATCTCCTCATTTATTTATCTTTTAGTGTTCAATAAGATTCTCCAAACCAAAATGCTTATAGCAGGTCTCAGTAACTATTCTACCACGCGGCGTGCGATTAATAAACCCGTTTTTTATAAGATATGGTTCATAAACATCTTCAAGTGTTCCCGAATCCTCTCCAATAGCTGCAGCTAACGTATCAAGCCCAACCGGACCACCGTTAAATTTATAAATCATGGTTTCAAGTATATTTCTGTCAGTATTGTCCAGTCCGAGCGAATCGACGTCAAGTCTGTCAAGTGCAAGCTTAGCAACCTCAAAATCAATCTTTCCGCTATGCTCAACCTCCGCAAAATCTCTTACACGCTTCAAAAACCTGTTGGCAAGCCTCGGTGTTCCTCTCGACCTTTTTGCAATCTCCAGTGCTCCTTCATCATCAATTGTGACTCCCAAAACTCCTGCCGACCTGATTATTATCTGCATAAGCTCAGTTACATTATAAAATTCAAGTCTGTTCACAACTCCGAATCTGTCACGTAGGGGAGCCGTTAGCATTCCTGCTCTTGTTGTAGCTCCAATCAATGTAAACCGCGGAAGCTCAAGCCTTATAGATCTTGCCCCCGCTCCCTTGCCTATAACAATGTCAATCGCAAAATCCTCCATGGCAGGATATAAAACCTCTTCTACCTGCTTATTTAATCTGTGAATCTCATCAATAAATAAAACATCATTTGGTGACAGATTATTTAAAATTGCAGCAAGCTCGCCCGGTTTTTCTATAGCAGGACCTGAAGTTATTTTTAAATTAACTCCCATTTCATTTGCAACTATTGCCGCCAAAGTAGTCTTACCAAGTCCGGGTGGGCCATATAAAAGTACATGGTCTAAGGATTCTTTTCGCTTTTTTGCAGCTTCTATAAAAACCTTCAGATTTTTCTTTGCTTTTTCCTGTCCAATATATTCTGACAAAAAAGAAGGTCTGAGTCCCTGTTCGATTTTATCATCCTCCGGCATAATGTCGGCATTAATTATTCTTTCCATAAATCAACCTATAATTTCAAATACTAAATTAGTTTTTTAAGTGAGGCACTCAAAAGCTCCTCTACAGTCATTTTATCAGCACCGTCAATCTTCTTAATAGCTCTCAAGGCTTCAACGTTCGAATATCCAAGACTGGTAAGTGCCATAGCGGCTTCAGTTATAATATCATCATTAGAGCCGTCTGACAAGTCATCAGACATTTCATTTCCGGCAAATATGTCCTCAAGCTTAAACTTGTCCTTTAGCTCAATTATAGCCCTTTGTGCAGTTTTAGGGCCTATACCGTTTGCTTTGGAAATAGCCTTAAAGTCCTCTGAAATTACTGCCATTCTAAGCTCATCTAAGGTAAGCTGCGACATAATTGCAAGAGCGCCCTTTGGTCCTATGCCGCTTACAGAGATAAGAAGCTTAAATACACTTACCTCCTCATTTGACAAAAAACCAAACAAGGTCATATCATCCTCTCTGACACTCAGGTAAGTATAGGCGGTTATATTTTCATGAAGTTTAATTTTAGAGGTAACATTTGTACTGGTAAGAAGTCTGTAACCAATTCCGTTATTGTCAATGATAAAGCTGTCGATATCAATATGTTCAACCGTTCCCTTTATATAAGCGTACATAAAAAGCTCCTTTAGGTAATTAATATAAAAAATCCTATAAAGTAAAAAATGCTGCCGATATAAACCGGCAACATTTTTTAAATGATTCTATAAGAACTCGAAATCTGCTTCTTCTTCCTCTTCGCCGTCACCAATCATCATTCTATCAGGCTTTCTGGCATCTTCTATCTCTCCGACAAAAATCTCATCATCATCGTCATCAAAGGCACTTGAAGCAGTCTTAACCTCTTCCTCAGCCTTCTTAAAGAATCTTGCTGATGCAGATTCCTTAACAGGTTCTTCCTTTACAGGCTCTTCCTTTACTTCCTCTTTAACCGCTTCTTTTACAAAAGCCTTGGAACCTTTTTCAATCTTTTCGCTTTCAGCCTTGGCATTTGCTATAATCTTTGCAGCAGCCTCCTCGGCATTTTTAATGATTTCATCAGCTTTCTTCTTAGCATCTTCATTATCATCATAAGATGAAACATTTTCCATCTTTGATACCTGATTTTCAAGCTCAAACATTTTAAGTCTGTTTTCCTGTAATGAAGAATTTAATTTTTCAAGATCTTCTTCAAATTTATTTCTTTCATTATAAACTTCTTCGTATGCTCTGTAAACTGAGTCAACAAAGGAATCAACATCTGTTGATTTGTAACCAAAAAGGCCTTTTTTGAGTTTCTGAGTCTTAATATCTATCGGCTTAATCATTGTATTTTCCTCCGTACCTGTGAATTCGTAACTAAAATCATACCATAATTACTAAAAAAAAACAAGTAGTTAAATCGTGATAAATGTGTTAAACTTGTATTAATAAATTGTAAATATTTTACATAATATAAGGTTTTTATAATTGATTTTAATATTATAGCAAACAATCCATGAGGATAATTATATGATTATTATAAAAAACAAAGCAAGAGATAATAAATATATACAGTTGGAAAAGTACTTCAATAAAAAAGATGTCGTTTTATTTGATATAGAAACAACCGGTTTTGCTGCCGGTTCTACCACTCTATATCTTATCGGATGTGCCTGCTATAAGGATGATAAGCTTATTATTAACCAATGGTTTAATGACGACGGAAACTCTGAGGTTGAAATATTGAAGCAGTTTATGAGCTTTATATCCGATTATAAAATACTGATTCACTATAACGGGGATGGATTTGATATACCATATATAAATAAAAAGCTTGAGGAACACAAACTTTCGTATTCCTTTGATAAGCTTGACAGTCTGGATTTATACAAGCTTATCCGCCCATATAAGGATATACTTCATCTTGACAATCTCAAGCAAAAAAGTGTCGAGAACTTTCTTGATATACATCGACTGGACAAATATTCCGGCGGAGATTTAATCAAAATATACAAGGAATATCTCGATAAGCCCGATGAAAAAAAGGAACAGCTTTTATTACAGCATAATTATGAAGATATAGAGGGACTTATATATAACTGCTGTCTTATGTCTTACATCAAGCTGACCGAGGGTTGCTTTAAGGTTAGCTCGATGAGTGTAAGAAAAAATAAGCTCTTATTTTCACTATCACTTGATTATGAGATACCGAAACGAATATCTTTTGGCAAAAATAAGATAACGCTAACAGGATATCAAAATGAGGCGACCTTAAATGTCCCTATCGTTGAAGAAACACTAAAATTTTTCTTTCCTGACTACAAAGAATACTACTATCTTCCTGTTGAAGACAGAGCCATACATAAAAGTCTTGCTACGTACGTAGATAAAGAATATCGTCAAAGGGCTACAAAGAACAACTGTTATGTCAAACAAAAAGGCTATTTCATATCACAGCTTGATGGCGATATAATAACCGGCTACAAAAAAGAATATGACGATAAGGAATCATATATTGAGCTTGTAGACTCTTTCTTACAGGATATGGATAAAATTAATGAATATACAAAATATATAATAAGCAGGCTGATTTAGCCTGCTTATTATATATCCGGAAAGGTGTTCGCATACCTTTCGTTAAGTGGAGCTGGCGGGAATCGAACCCGCGTCCGAAGGCTCTTCCATTACATCTTCTCCCATTACAGCCTTATGTTTTGATATTCCCTTGACAAAGCGCCCATAGGCAGGCTCATCATCTTGGTAGCTTCATAAATTTTCTCAAATCGCAAAGCTTAGACCTGAGAGTTTCCCACTAAGTCGGTGCCAGTATCGGGGGTCGTGGGGAACCCGGGACTGACAAGCTGCAACTAGGCAGCTAATGCAAAATTGTCTTCTGCGTTTATATTTAAGTTTTCCAAGTTTTTACATGGTCCTGGTCCATGAATGGCTAACATAATTTCTAAACCCCCGTCGAAACCGGTACAACCCCTTATAATTGTACGGTTGCAGAAGTATTTATTATTCAGCATCAGTCGGTGTTTCATAAAGAATATCCGCATCTTCATCTATTGCATCACTTGCTGTTGCTTCCTCTGTATCTTCTATAGTAAATCCAAGTGTTCCGGTGTATTTTGAATTCCAATAATTATTGAGCCATGAACCATAATAAACAGATGCTACAGTTTCGTTTTCTTTCCTTCTTTCAGCATTTACCTTATAAAGCTTTTTACCCAAAGGATATCCAATACATGCACCTATAAACAGAGCTATCACTATAACCCAAAGTGCTTTTACGGTTTTCTTCTTTTTAATCTGCTTTTCTCTGTTCTTCTTTTCCTGTTTATATCTGTCAACTTTTGCCTGACTCATATTTCTTACTCCTCATTTATATATTTATCGTATAATAATATCTGTATTCTACACCTATTGTTATCATTTGGCAAAGAATATTTTCTACATACTCCTTATCCCAGATTTCTAACCTTGAAATCTCTTTCAGCCTCACGCTTCATATCCTTCTTAGCTATATCCTGACGCTTATCATAGAGCTTCTTACCTTTTGCAAGTCCTATCTCAACCTTGACCCTGCTGTCTTTGAAATACACCTTTAAAGGAACTATGGTATAACCCTTTTGCTGCCTACTGCCAATCAGTTTATTTATCTCATACTTATGAAGTAAAAGCTTCCTTTTTCTCAAAGGGTCTTTATTAAATATATTACCCTTCTCATATGGTGATATATTCATTCTTTGAACATATACCTCTCCATCTTCTATATCGACAAAGGACTCCTTTATGCTACACTTACCCATACGAAGAGATTTTACCTCTGTTCCCACAAGCTCTATCCCCGCCTCATAGGTTTCTTCTATGAAGTAATCATGATATGCTTTTTTGTTGTTTGCTATCAGTTTTGTTCCGCTTTCCTTAGCCATAGCTGTAACTCCTAAATAATCGCACTACTCTATATTATCATCTATTATAGAAAAATCAATATTTTTCTTAATTTTATCACAACTTAATACTTTAATTCTTACCTTATCTCCGAGCTGGTATTTCTTTCCCTTCTTTTCTCCTATCATAGCATATTCTTCTTCATTAAAGAAATATAAATCATCATACAAATATGCTACGGATACCGCTCCTTCGACAGTGTTTTCAAGCTCAACAAAGATATAGCTTGAGGTAACACCGGATATCACGCCGTCAAATTCCTCTCCTATATGCTCTGACATATACTCTATCTCTTTAAGCTTTATAACGTCTCTTTCCGCTTCCTCGGCACGTCTTTCCTTTACTGAATTATCATCGGCAACGGAAGGAAGTATCCTCTTATAATGGCTTATTCTCTTATCATTAAGCTCTCCGTGAAGATTCTCCTTAATGATTCTGTGAATCTGCAGGTCAGGATATCTTCTTATAGGAGATGTAAAATGGCAGTAATACTTGCAGGATAATCCAAAATGTCCCGTACACTCGGTCGAATATCTTGCCTGCTTCATGGAACGAAGCATCATCTTACTTATTAATGCCTCATAAGGCTCTCCTTCTATCTTTGCCAAAAGCTTCTGAAGCTCCTTAGGGTGAATTTCTCCACCTGAGGACTTAAGGTACAGTCCGAAATTACTCATAAAATGCATAAGCTGTTCCATCTTCTCCTGATCCGGATCCTCATGAACTCTGTATTCAAAAGGAAGCTCCTGCCAGAAATAATCCTCAGCTATGGTTTCGTTTGCCATAAGCATAAAATCTTCAATTATATTTGTTGCCGGATTTCTGTCATAAGGCTTTATCTCGACCGGCTTGTGGTTCTCATCAACTATTATCTTTGTCTCCGGTACATCAAAATCAATCGAGCCACGCTTATGTCTTGCTGCCCTTATTATATCGGAAAGCTCCTTCATCAGGTCAAACATATCTACAAGCTTTTCGTATCTTTTAACCACCTCATCATCCGAGCGGTCAAGTATCTTGGCAACATTGGTATACGACATGCGCTCATTTACATTTATTACACCCTCAGTAATATAATGATTGATAAGCTTTCCCTTTTTATCAATATCCATAACACAGCTGAGTGTAAGTCTGTCAACTCCGGCATTTAAAGAACATATACCGTTTGATAGCTTATGAGGAATCATCGGTATAACGCTGTCAACAAGATAACAGCTGGTTCCCCTTCTTAAAGCCTCTTTATCAAGAGGTGACTTTTCCTTCACATAATGTGATACGTCAGCAATATGAACTCCCAATGTATATATGCCATCCTTATAGGATAATGTTATGGCATCATCAAGGTCCTTTGCATCCTCACCGTCTATGGTAACGGTATCAAGCTCCCTGAAATCCTTTCTTCCTTCTATATCCAAAGGATTTACCTCATCCGGTATATCCTTTAAGGCTTCCATAACCTTGTCAGGATACTCCGTAGGTATATCATAGGCTCTTACAACCGACATAATATCCGTAGAAGGATCATTTACATGTCCGAGAATCTCGACTATTCTTCCTTCCGGTGACTTTCTTTTTTCTCCGTAGGATAAGAGCTGACAGACAACCTTATGTCCCGTCATGGCTCCCATGGAATCGTTATTTGCCACATATATATCGTCTGCAACCTTTTGATTATCAGGTATGACAAAGCCAAAGCTTCCCTGTTTATCATAGGTTCCCACAACCGTCTGCATACCTCTTTCAAGTATCTGAACTATCTTTGCTTCATGTCTTCTGCCTGCTTCAGCCTGAATCGTAGGCTTAATTACAACCCTGTCACTGTGAAATGCGTCAAGGGTATCTCTCGCAGGTATGAAATAATCCTCCTTGTCGCCCTCAACTCTTACAAAGCCATAGCCCTTCTTATTTCCGATATATATGCCCACAAGAAGATTCTCATCCAGCTTTTTATACTTACCCTTTGGAGTTACGGTAATCTTACCTTCTGCAACCAACTCCTCCAACGCCTGCTCAACACGTTTCTTATCATCATTGGAAACCTGAAGCAAAAATCGTATATCCTTAAGCCTCATAGGCTTATATTCTTTGTCGCATATAAAATTATACAGTTTTTCTTTTATAATTTCGCGTTTTTCTCCCATAGTTAAACCTCCTCCGAATCAGTAATTATTACATCATCTATTGTATTTATATCATTTCAGTTTTCATTATTATTTGCATTATATCTTTCAAGGAAGCTATGTGTCTCATTCCCTGACTTATATTCCGGAAATGTATCCAGACACACATTATGTATGCTGTTAAATATACTTCTTTCTATGCCCGGATTATCCTCCTTAAGATGTCTTATCAAGGTCTTTATCTCCTGACGCTTACTTCCTCCGCCGCCATTATCACACATTGTACAGTTTTCCGTAAACCGACAGGCACACTGTATAAATTCAAGCTCATTATATCTTCTCCAGGATATAATATCATCCTCATGTATGCAGTACATGGGACGTATAAGCTCCATACCTTCAAAGTTCTTACTGTGAAGCTTAGGCATCATCGCCTGAAGCTGTGATCCGTAGAACATTCCCATAACCGTCGTTTCTATTACATCTGAAAAATGATGTCCCAAAGCTATTTTATTGCAGCCAAGCTCCTTGGCCTTATTATATAGATGTCCCCTCCTCATCCTTGCACACAGATAACACGGCGAATCATCAGTATTATTTGCAACCTCAAATATATCAGTTTCAAAAATGGTTATAGGAATCTCCAGAAGCTTAGCATTACTCTCAATCTTCTGCCTGTTTATCTCATTATACCCCGGGTCCATAACAAGATATACAACTTCAAAATCAACCTCGCTTATACGCTGCAGCATCTGGGTAAGCTTTGCCATAAGCATGGAATCCTTACCTCCCGAGATACATACGGCAATTTTATCTCCCTCATGTATAAGCTCATAGGTCTTTATCGCCTTGATAAACGGTGTCCAAAGCTTCTTTCTGTATTTCTTTGTTATACTCTGTTCTATTCTTTGAACAACTGTTAATTCTCTCGCCATTACAATGAAAATCTCCTCAAATCATAATTCAATCATATAAAATCATTTTAGTTAAATAATTAATAACTTTAAATGTTCTTTGTAAGCTCATTATAGCACATATCAAATACATTTATAAACTCATAAAGCTCATCCCATGTAGTCAGATGACTCAGACTTATTCTCCAGGAGGAAAGAGCATTTTTACGGTTTTTACTCACGGCAAATACCGCTCTTGAAGGCAAATTGTCAGTACTGCATGCCGACTTTACGGATACACATATTCCTTTATCATTAAGTAGCTTTTGAAATACCGAACCCTTCACACCCCTTACACTGATATTGAGTATATGAGGTATGGTATTATCCGGAGAATTAATGGTAACCAAAGGATATTTTGTAAATGTATCTCTTAAATATCTGTTATATTCACTAACCAAATCATATCTTTCAGTTTGCTTTTCCAACGCAAGCAAAAGTGCCGCTTCAAGACTTTTATTAAGTGAAACCGTAGGCGTGCCGCTTCTGTATATGGTTGTACTTGCTCCTCCGTATATAACAGGCTCAAGAACAAGCCCCTTTTTCTTGTACAGTAATCCGCTTCCTATTATTCCAAAAAACTTATGCGCCGATAAACTTACGGTATCAGCCTGTGAAAAATCAACATCTATTTTCCCTATTGCCTGTGTAGCATCTATATGCAACAGGCAATTAGGATAATCCTTAAGAGCTTCCCTTATTTCTTTTACAGGCTGTATAGTTCCAAGCTCACTGTCTACAGCACAAACCGTAACAAGAACGGTATCCTTTCTAAGCAAAGAACGTAGACTATCCATATCAACTCTTCCGTCCGTACCGATTTTTACCATATCAATCTCATAGCCTGCCTCCTGAAGTGCTGTAAGAGGTGCACTTACAGACGAATGTTCAAGCGGCGTGGTTATTATATGCTTGCCTACATGGCGCATCGTATGAGCTATACCTCTTATGGCAAGATTATTACTTTCCGTTGCACCTGAGGTATAGATAATCTCATCCTCAAAGATATGAAATAAATCCGCTACGGACTTGTTTATCTCATCCTGCATGTTTCTTGCCGCATCACCCGCTATATGCTTTGAATTGGCATTTCCTATAAGCTTTCTTTCTGTTTCACAAAATATATCAAGCACACTCTCATCAACAGGAGTATTGGCTGAATAATCAAGATAAATCATCCTATCTGTCACCTCTGTCAAAATGTGTAATATCCTTTATAACCTCTCCGGCTATTATTAGTCCGACTACAGACGGTACAAAGGCTGTCGAGCCCGGTATATCCCTCTTTACCGTACATTTTCTTGTATCCGGCGGACATATACAATTTTCACGGCAGCTTATGGACATATCCTCTAAAGGACGTATAGGCTTTTCCTTGGAATAAACACATTTAAGCTTATCAATTCCACGCTTCCTGCACTCATATCTCATAACCTTTGCAAGTGGGCAAACCGAGGTTTCATATATATCAGCAACCTCAAACATATATGGATTAACCTTGTTTCCGGCACCCATTGAGCATATAATCGGAGTACCCGCTGCTTTTGCATTCATAACAAGCTCAAGCTTACCTGTGACTGTATCAATAGCATCTACTATATAGTCATAATCAGTAAAATCAAATTCATCCTTTGTATCAGGAAGATAAAATGTCTTATATGTCATTACTTCACATTTAGGATTAATGTCAAGAATTCTATCCTTTGCAACATCCACCTTATACTTACCGACAGTACTTCTTGTGGCAAGAATCTGTCTGTTAATATTGGTAAGACAGACCTTATCATCGTCTATTATATCAAGTGCACCGATTCCCGAACGGGCAAGTGCTTCAACGGTATATCCGCCGACACCGCCTACACCGAATACGGCAACTCTTGATTTTTCAAGCTTATCCATAGCCTCTTTGCCAAACACAAGCTCAGTTCTCGAAAATTGATTAAGCATGTTCTTTCACGTCTCCTATATCCGTAACTATATTATATCCTGCCAGAGTAACTCTTCTTTCAAGACAGCCGCGACACTCGGCAGCTTCCTCTCCGGTACAGATTTTATTCTCATATAAATCATACTTTTTTCTTGTTTCCACTGGTGAAAGGTTAGGCATAACAACATTTGCTCCGCATTTTAACCCAAGCTCCCTGCCATTTGGAGAAATGGTTCCAAGTGCTGTCGTTGCCGGTATAAGCGCATACGGAAACATTAGTCTTAAAATCGCCACAAGCCTTAAGGTTAATTCCAGCGTTCCGTTTTTTTCTCCCGCGAAAGGTGTATCCTTATGATTTATATACGGTCCAATTCCTATCATATCCGGCTTAAGCTCCTGTAAAAACCTTAAGTCCGATACAAGATTATCTGTTGTCTGATATGGCGAACCCACCATAAAGCCCGAGCCCACCTGATATCCTATATCCTTTAAATCAAAAAGACATCTTTTTCTATTATCAAGCGACATACTTTCCGGATGAAGCCTTTTGTAATGCTCATCATCAGCCGTTTCATGTCTAAGTAGAAACCTCTTTGCCCCGGCATCAAAAAAACTTTTATAGCTTTCATAGTTTTTTTCTCCTATGGATAAGGTTATTGCACAATCGGGATAAAGCTTATGTATACCGGAAACTATATCACATATTCTTTCATCGGTATAGTAAGGAGCCTCTCCACCCTGTAAGACAAAGGTTCTATAGCCAAGTATATATCCATTTTCACAGCAGGCAAGTATCTCTTCTTTACTTAATCTGTATCTGTCAACATTATTATTGCTTCTTCTGATTCCGCAATAATAGCAATCATTCTTACAGTAATTCGTAAACTCTATAAGCCCTCTTATATATACCGAATCACCGTAATTCGCTCGTCTTACAGCATCTGCGGCTTTATAAAGCTCCTCATCATACATATCAGTTTCAAGAAGACATTTTAAATCTCCATCATCCAATGAATTATTATTTTTTAAATCATAAATCAATTTATCCAAAAAAACAGCCTCTTTTATATACATATTAAAATCATTTCAATTATATATGAATAATATATATTTTACAAACAATATCAGCAATTATCACTTTATAGATTTTTTCTATAAAGAAATAAAGCCCACAGAAATAATCCGTGGGCTTAAAATCAATTAAATCAGTTTAAAAACTTCGATGATAATAATAAAGCAATCAGCATAAATAAGAATCCAAGCACTGCTGTAATTTTCCTAAGTATGGATTCCTTTGATTTACCTTTATTTTTACTCCAATAAGTTTCAGCTCCGCCGCCACTTATAGAGCTTGTAAGTCCGCCTTCTTTTCCTTCCTGCATCATTACAATGATGGATAACAATATTGAGATTATTATAAATATTATAATTAACGCTGTTTTCAACTTAAAAACCTCCTAAATAAAAGTGAATTAAATTAACACACTTTGCTTATATTATCACAGAAGAAAAAATTTGGCAATACTTTTTTTAATCTTCTTCAACCGGCTCAAGAGGAACATCTGAAGTACAATGTGCACACTTGATAGCCTTGATATCTATCTCTGTTCTGCAATAAGGACAAATTTTGGTAGTCTTTTCTTCCTCTTCCTTCTTCTTACCGATTGTCATAAGCTTGTTCATTGCCTTAAGCATAAGGAATAAAACAAATGCTACAATCAGGAAATTAATAACTGAGGTAATAAATGCACCCCACTCGATATAAGCACCGGTGTTTCCAATCTGGGTTCTGCCACCAACCTCAGCGCCACCGATAGCTGCAATAAGAGGATTAATAAAATCCTCAGTAAATGCAGTGATAATAGCTGCAAATGCACCACCGATGATAACACCGATTGCCATGTCCATTACATTACCCTTAAGAGCAAATTCCTTGAATTCCTTCAAAAACTTTTTCATATGTCTTCTCCTTTTTATATTATTGTATTTATACGTTTAGGACACACCAACATAAGAATATATTATACTTATATCAGATTATCCTCAAATACCTATTTTACAATGAGTGACTTTCCGGTCATCTCAGCAGGCTGTGGTAATTCCATAATCTCAAGCAATGTAGGAACTATATCCGCAAGGCATCCACCCTCACGAAGCTTAACATCGCCGTAATTATATAATATAAACGGAACCTGATTGGTTGTATGGGCAGTATGTGGTGCGCCGGTCTCATAATTAATCATCTGCTCAGCATTACCATGGTCAGCACAGATAAATAATACTCCGTCTACTGATTTAACAGCCTCAACTGCAGTTCCGACACATTTATCAACTGTCTCAACAGCCTTTATAGCTGCAGGTATAACTCCCGTATGACCTACCATATCAGGATTTGCAAAGTTGATTATGATTACATCGTACTCACCTGAAGTGATAGCTGCATTAAGCTTCTCACTAACCTCCGGTGCACTCATCTCAGGCTGTAAATCGTAGGTTGCAACAGCAGGTGACTTAACAAGTATACGACTTTCACCCTCATTTGGCTCCTCTATACCACCATTAAAGAAGAATGTAACGTGTGCATACTTTTCTGTCTCGGCAAGTCTAAGCTGCTTTAAACCGAGTGATGCAAGGTATTCACCAAAGGTATTCTTAATCTCTTCCTTCTTAAATGCAACTAATTTATTTGGAATTGTCTCATCATAATCCTTAAAGCATACATATGTAAGAGGAAAACGTCCGTTAGGTCTTGCAAATCCGTCGAAATCATCACAGCAGAAGGCTCTTGTAATCTCTCTTGCTCTGTCAGGTCTGAAGTTAAAGAATATAACCGAATCATTTTCCTTAACAAGTGATACAGGCTTGCCATTCTCGGTAATTACCGTAGGAAGCACGAACTCGTCAAATACTTCCTTATCATAAGAATCCTGCATAGCTTGTATAGGGTCCTCGGCAGTTACACCCTCACCTGTAACAAGTGACTTATATGCAAGCTCTACTCTGTCCCAACGATTATCTCTGTCCATTGCATAATAACGACCTGAAAGTGATGCCACCTTTCCTACACCTATCTCCTTGGTCTTGGCAACCAATTCCTCAAGATAACCCTTACCTGATGCAGGAGGTGTATCTCTTCCGTCAAAGAAAGGATGAAGATAAACATTTGATAATCCTTCCTTTTTACAAAGCTCAAGAATTGCATAAAGGTGTGTATTGTGACTGTGAACGCCACCATCCGAAAGAAGTCCCCAGAGGTGAAGATCTGAATTATTCTTCTTGCAGTTCTCTATAGCCGCAAGTAACTCTTCATTCTTGAAGAAATCTCCGTCTTCAATAGCCTTTGTAATTCTTGTTAAATCCTGATATATAACTCTTCCGGCACCCATATTCATATGTCCTACCTCTGAGTTACCCATCTGTCCGTCAGGAAGTCCTACAAACAGTCCTGATGCATTACCCCTAACAAACGGACATTCAGCCATAAGCTTGTCCATAACCGGAGTATCGGCCATAGCAACAGCATTTGCTTCCTTGATGTCGCTTATGCCGTATCCGTCAAGTATCATTAATACTACTGGTTTTTTAGTCATTTTATGTATCTCCTTCTTTTTGAAGGTTGCATATATTATTATATCTATCGCAGGCACGCTCTCGCTAAACCTCACACGCAGCTGTACTAAGCTCGAAAAAACCTCGCTAAGTACAGGCGTGTTCACATTACCTGCTTATAGATATAATAATATATGCAACCTGTTATTATTTCAAAAACAATATATATTATATATCAGAAAGGGTTGTTTTTTCAAGTGTTATCAATAATATATAGTTAAAATATTTATTGACATTTATAAAGTTAATAATTATACTTTTACACATAAATGAAATATATCAATAAAATGTTTTTCTACTAAAGATATCCAATTTAAAAATAATAGCATAGAATGTATTTAGTCAGGCAGTCGAGGGCGTGCTTCCTCACCCGTTCCAAGTCTTGCGGAAAGGGGTTGAGGCTTATGAGTATTTATGAATCTCTTATGGTCGTAATTAATGCAAAGTTATCTAAAGACATCGAGTAGGGAATAGCCCTACTCGATGTCGCGTTGACTGTCAAATGTGCGCCTGTGTAAACACAGCGCCCGCTTGACAGCCGTATCGCGCAAATAAGAAATAGCCGTCCTGCTCTGGTAAAGTTTGACGACTATTTCTTATAACATAATAATTTCACCGGAACGGGTGAGTAGTGTTCACCGCTCGGCTGTCTTGCTAAATATATTGTATGCTACATATTATTATTTGTCAACTTAAAATCAAAAATTATTTATAGTATTCGCCCAAACTGATTCCATTTATTCCAAGTGGTATTTCATGGTCAAGGCCGATGAATTTTTCACCATCGTTCCATAAGACCTCTTTTACAAATTCATACTTTTCTTCATCCCAGGTAGTAAAGTCATCAAGAACCATTCCACCGGTATCTCCGGAATTGGCATTAAAGCACCAGAAGGTATGATTAAGATGATTTTCCTTTATCAACTGACGCATATAGGTCATCCATGTGATATTTGGCTCTGTCATAAAGCCTCCCCACTCTCCTATAAGAAGCGGTGCGATATTTTCTTCCTTTATGTAAAACCAGTTATCATGCCAACAGTCCTCCATCAGACTGTCAAAATCATAATCTCCTTCAAACCAAGGCTGTGCATATACTGTCGGACCGTAATCATGTGGAGAATAAACCAGCTTATTCTGATATTTACCGAGGTCAACAGGATTGTCCTTTACACCTCTTAGATTTCCGCCCCACCAGTTAAAGTAGTAATCCTTCTCATCCGTTGATGAAAAGTCTCCGTTTTTATTTATATCCATAGGATATATCTCGATACCCTCTACAAGCACGAGTACATTCGGGTTTTTCTCAAATACACTTGCCGCCGCCTGCTCTGCCACATATTTCCAATTATTTGCATCCTTGGAATTATCCCATTTTGCAGCATTTTCGCCCTCGTAAGGCTTGCCATGAGGCTCATTTTTTAAATCATATGCTATGATGGTGTCATCATTTTTATATCTTTCAGCCATCCATGAAAGTGCGCTGTAATAATCTTCTACCGATACATTATCCGTATACCAAAGGTTTACTATATGTCCACTCGCATTGGTTTCGGCACTATGTATGTCTATAATAAGCTTAAGTCCGTTGGCACGGCATTGCCCGATTACATAGTCAAATATCTGCAAACTGTCCATATCCACAAGGTAATCATCTATCGCATGGTTAAAATTTGCCTCCGGATACTCACCATGTGACCACTGATTTATAAGCTGTGCAGACATAGGAACTCTTATAACATTAAAACCATGATTAGCTATTTCCTGAATTGATTGATTCAGATCACTTGCCCAAAGGCCGTCAAAGGTATTGGTTCCGGTGTTATATCCAAACCAGTTTATACCGGTAAGCCAGACCTCGTTGCCGTCCTTGTCAAGTATTTTACTTCCGTCAGTATATAGCCAATCATCCGTCGTAGGTTCAGGAACATCCATTGAACCGTAATCCACATCACGCTCTACATATACATCACTATCTGATGAGCTGTCTTTTTTGTCAGCATTATCTGAATCCTTTGAACTGTCTTTATCGGAATCATCCGATGAATCCGAACTGTTTTTTTCATCTGTATCAGTGTTATCCAGACTATCAGATTTATCTTTATTATTCTCGTTTTCTACAGAACTCTCGCTTTGTTTGCTACTTTCATCAGTGTTTTTATATCTCTTTTTATGAATATTCATACCAAGTAAAATTCCAAGCAGAAATGTCACAATAAAAGCCTGTATAATAATTATAATTACTAATTTTTTATTCATTATTGAATCCTTTCCATAATCTTATCATACAAAGTCTGTTTTATATGAAACTCCTCACACAGATTATCTATCTCTTTTTTTATCTCCCGCTTTTTTTCGGCAGGTAATTCATGCTTTCTCTTTACCGCCCTAATCAGCAGGTTTTTAGGAGAGCTGTCATAGTCCACGAATTCAAGTATCTGCGACTTGTAGCCACAGTATTCAAGGACATTTGATCGGATTGTATCGGTCATAAGTGCCGATATACGTTCCTTTATAATTCCGTGCTTGGTAAGGATTGAAAGATCATCCGTGGCTATCATGGAATTAACCTCCTTTTGACAGCACGGTACGGACATTATAATTCCCACATTCCAGTTAATGGCGTTGTATAAGGCATAATCTGTCGCCGTATCACAGGCATGAAGTGTAACAATCATATCAACTTTATAATCGGGAGAATATCCATTTATATCTCCAAGCTTAAAACGAAGATTTTCATAGTTATATTTATTTGCCGTTTCATTACATTTTTCTATAACATCCTCTTTTAAGTCAAGTCCAGTCATATGAACATTATAACCCTTTATCTCAACCAGATAATAATATAGAATGAAAGTAAGATACGACTTGCCACAACCAAAATCAACTATATGCATATCCTTGCTTGGATAATCCTTAACCACATCCTCTACAAGCTCAAGAAATCGATTAATCTGTCTGTATTTTCCATACATTGACTTAACTATTTTACCTTCCTTGGTGAAGATACCCAAATCAACTAACGGTGGAATAACCGTGCCTTCAGGAAGAAGATATTTTTTCTTGCGGTTGTGGGATAATGAAGCTTCGTCCTTATGTATTATTGAATTATTATCATAAGTTATTTTATTTATATTGTCATTATTTTTATCAGAAATGTCATAATTTGAATTTACTGATTTATTACTATACTCATTGTTTGAATTAGAAATTTTTGTCTTACTCTCACCACCTTTAGCTCTATGAAAGTTGGATAACAGCTTTCCTTTCTTTGAGCATTTAAAATCATATTCCCCTTCCTCACAGAACACGTTAATCTGTCTGTAATTATCAGGGAACAATTCTTCCACAACACTCTTAAGTCTGTCTGCATCAACATTCTCATGAAAAGCCTGCTTATCCGTGAAACTTTCTATCTGATAAGCATCCTTTCCTTTGATATGAGTCTTTGAGACAACCGTTTTTTTATATTTATAAGCTTTATCAGCTTGACTGCTGAATATTATTTTATTCGGTTTTTTTGACAATGCATCAAAAATCTGTTCGTAATCCATATCTTCATTCCCTAAATATTAATAAAATTCGTTTTTATCTCTTCCATAACCTTTTCAGGAAGTTTACTTTTTTCCGCATAAATAGCCCAATTATTCAAGCTATCTTTTACATCTGTAATTATCTTTTTGATTTTCGACAAACTGATATTCATATGCCTGCCGCATTCCAATAAATCATTCAAATCATAGTTGTCTAATTTTCCGTTTATGCTCATCTGATGACGCGCAAGCCAATAATTTGATTCGTCATAAGCATATGTAATATCATATGCAGGCGATAATTTCCATACACCCTTTTTATCCATCAGAAAAGATATGTTTTTAACATGGTCGTCCTGATTTCGCGCAATTACATTAAATACCATTCTCTTGTATAACTGCTCATTTTCCTCTTGTCCCATACCCAATCTGTATATTATATCAGATACCTGTTCATATGAATGTGCCCCCGGTTCATTATAATCAAAATGTGCTAAAGCTCCAAGTGTCTGCATATGAATTTTATCTCCGGTTTCCTCTTTTCTGTCAAATCTTTTTGTCATAAAATGATATTTGCCCGAATCTTCTAACATTTCACAATCTGTCATATATATACCCGAAGCTGTCGCCATAAGATAATAGGCATATTCAATTCTTGTAAAATATTCTCCGTCAGCTTTATCGCCCTTGTCCTTGTTATTTTCAACACCATCAAATTTTATAATATAATATTCATAACCGCTTCCTGCCTCTACCTGTCCTGAACGGATATCATTTGTTGATTTATTCCATGCTATGATTGCTTTAGCCCTTGCTCCGCCTGCTGATGAACCAACCTTTATTATTTTTTCCATAGCATATTTATCAGCCTTAATACTTAAGCCTTCTCTTTCCGATAGAATATCCGATGCAAGCTTAACCAAAGCATCAATATCTATTGATGTATCTGAAATATCCTTATAACCCTTTGCGGGAACATATTCAAGAGCCCCCATTCCCCTGCTTCCGGTGAAGCATAACCTCTCCACTGATGTAAGCTGATTCAGGCTTCTTCCCTGTTCTGAAAGATATTTTTCGACAAGTCTTGTTCCGAATTTATCAGGCAGAGAATCCGAAAGTAATCCCGGAAGCTTATGAAAAGCTTCTTCACTAAGTGCAGGAAAAGAATAAATTCTATCATTAACCGGCATAACAATTGGCGATACTTCTATTCCACTTCTTATAAAATCTTTATCATAATTAAATATGGGAATGTCAGAAATGCTTTCCTGTGACACAAAACCAATCCTTGTTCCCCACAAATAAACCTCTGCCAACATTATCTGTCTTCACCCCATTTCCATTCAGAAGCATTTTCTTCCTTCTGCTTTGATGAAGCTCTCATTCTTTTATTTTTATTTCTAAATAATTCTTCCGGGGAGAGTTCCTGCTCATTAACCAATAAATCTATATTACCGGTTAAATTAAGCGCACGCAAAATATTAAGAACATTCTCAATCTTCACGTTTTCGCCATGTTCTATTCTTTCTACAGTTCTTGGAGAAACTCCTGCTCTTTTAGACATTTCTGCCTGAGTATATGACATCGCAATTCTTGTATCCTGTATTCGTTTCCCAAGTTCTTTCATTATTGTTTCATTATTTTCCGTTCCATATATTTTCATATCTATCACCTAAAATAAATAGTCTTTACTGACTAATATTTTAGCATAAAACATATTAATTCGTCAATATAGACTATTTAATTGTTAATTAACAAAATAAATGTAACGTGTTATAATTATCAAAAGCTTATACAAAGCATTATATATTATGGATATATTTATATTGAAAACTTTTTAAGGAGAGAAAAGAAAAATGAAAAAGAAATACAAAATCTGTTTTGCCATACTCGGTTTACTATTGATTATAAGTGTTGGTTTTATCATATATGTTGCATTTTTCGGAGGATACAGCTTATTTTATATGTCCTACCAGCAGTCACCCAATGAAATATACATTATGGAGAGCGGCATTTTATATAATCAGTTAGAGTTTAAAGAAGGAAATGATTATGAAATAATCTATGATTTTGACAACGCAGAATATAAGGAACTCCTTGAAAAATATGATTTAATTAATATAGCCAAAGACGGCAGTGAATTTGAGAAGGCAAAAAATCTTATGAACGAATTTGCCCCAAGATTAAAGCATAAAAGTGATTATGATAATCACGTTGATATGAACGCCTTAAGCCTGCTTGAATACAGCCTTGACAATAAAAAGCATGGAATAAACTGCCGTAACAAGGCCCAGATACTCAATGAAATGTGCCTGGCACTCGGTATCTATTCTAGAAAGGTATGGATTATGCCCAACTCCAAATACGATAGTGATTGCCATGTTGTAAATGAGGTTTGGGATTCTACATATAACAAGTGGATTATGCTCGATATAACCAACAATATGTACTGGGTTGATGAAAACGGTAATCCTCTATCCATACTTGAGATAAGGACTAAAATTGCAAATCAGGAATTCTGTACACCTGTTGACGCAGAGGACAACTTAAAGGATTTAGACAAATCACTAAACGATAATTTTGATAACTTCTTATATATAGCTAAGAATCTTGTTTATATGGAGTATATGGGAAAATATACTAAAAATGAAGACGATACATTTTATCTTCTGTTTCCTGAAAACCTTGATACAAGCTTTGAATATATAATATCTGAAAAAGCTATAGAGGCATCACCGAAATAGATTCTATAAAAATACTATATATTTATATTGAGTGATTAAAGAATTAATGCTACAATAACTAATGTTGTCACACCCAATCTGGCAACAGAAAGGGGTGTCTGTATGCGTTACATATTATCATTCTTTTTTTCCGTTGTGGCAGGTGTTATTAGTTATTACATCTGCAAATGGTTAAGCGGAAACGACAGTGACAACTAGCCTAAAACGGAAGCACAACCGTAAATTGTGAAGAACCCCCAGTAGCTGCAACTACTGGGGGTTCGTTTGTGCTGTATGCACATACTATCATTCTTAACTGTAAATAATATAACATATGCTATAATTTAAGTCAAGCAAACCTTACTTATAATTCATCTTCAAAGAAATCACTATCAATTCTTTTAACTTCATAACTATGTACAATTGATACCCCAATATTATGATTTATCATTAGCTTCATTAAATCAACTCCGTTAATCAATACTACCTTTGTACCTAATAAATTTCCTGCGTATTCTATAGCTTCAGAAGAATACTTAGCTGTTGTAATAAATAATCCCTTTTGAGCTTGTTTACCAGTAAGCGCACCAACAAATTTTTGAATTTCCGGTCTTCCAACAGTTTGATTTAAAGCCCATTGTTTTGCTTGAATATAAATATTATTAAAACCAAGCTTATCCTCTTTTATTGTATCACAACAATCATCCAATAAAAATACGATAATTCATTTTTAAAATAAATCTTGACAATAAAAATTACATACATTACACTAATATCAGAAAGTGAGATTAGTAAAATGAAAGAAATTATAAAAATACTAACTGACCCCGCATCTAACCGGCTTATACAATTAATAAGAACAAAAGGCAAAATGACAATTGCCGATATTCTTTCGGAAGCACCGGATGTACCCAGAGCTACGGTCTACAGAAAAATCGAAAAAATGCTAAACGAAGATGTCATTGAAATAATTGACAGCCATAAGGTTCGCGGACAGATTGAAAATGTATATGCAATAAAAAACATTTTTATTTCTCCACCAAAAGACAACGCTGACGGTATGGAAATCATGAAGCTTACACTTATGCAGCTTTTTGGTCTTTGCGACAATTATTTCAAAAGCGACGATGCCGATGTTGAAAGAGATAAGCTTTTCGTTCTAAACTATGCTATTTCCCTTTCGGATAATGATTTTGCCGACATGCTTGCAGAAATTTTTTTGATTCTTGAAAAATATCAAAACAAAGAAGTAACGACGGATTCAAAGCTTAGAAATATGTATCTTATGTCAATGCCTAAAGGAGAAAAATAAAAATGAGTAAAAAAAGCGAAATACTTAACTGCTACAAAGAAAATGGAATATGTCTATATGAATATCCTGAAATCAATGGTATTAAACAGTATATCCAGATAAGAGGAGCAGATAAAAAAGCTCCTCTCCTGCTGTTTTTACATGGCGGACCCGGCGGCTCAATGGCAGGTCTCTGTCACGTTATGCAAAACGAATGGGAAAAGAAATTTACGGTTGTCAACTGGGACCAGAGGAATACATGTAAAACACTTCTTGCCAACAAATCAAAGGTTTCTGAAATTGCCAAGACAGGAGCTCTTTCCGATTATATAAATGATATAGATGCAATAATAAAGTATTTACATACTGTTTACACCTTTGAAAAGATAATACTTGTCGGATTTTCATGGGGAAGTGTAATCGGCTGCGAATATGCAAAAAAGCATCCCGAAAATGTATCGCATTACATCGGTATCGGTCAAAATGTAAATTATATAAAAGGTCTTGAATACTCCTGCGATTGGCTTAAAAAAGAAGCTGAGTCCGGTTCGTCAGATACGCAGATAATTGATACATTACTAAAGCAAATATCAAAAAAGCCCGAAATGAATGCAGAGTTAATGAAGTCCATACAAAGCTTATCTTTTATCGGCTCAAAATATATAGCCAAAAATGCACGTCCGTTTCCCGTGAAGGAGCTTTTAAAGTCTCCGTTCCTTAAATTTAAAGAAAAAAAGGCAATGCTTAAATCTGATTTTAATTTATTGGTGGGTACATATAAAACTCTCATAAATTATGATTTTACCGATAATTTAAAATTTGAAGTACCTGTTTTATTTGTAAACGGCGATGAAGATTTTGCATGCCCTGTTGAACTTCTTAAACAATGCTTTGAGGATATAAAAGCACCTGAAAAGAAAATGGTAACTATTCCATCGGCAACTCATCTTTGCTTCTACGACAAACCGGATGAATTTTTCAGGATATTATCTGATTTTGTCAGCTAAACAAATATAATAAACATATTATAATAAACATATTATATAAAGCATTTAATTATAAAAGGGGCTGTCGCTTTAGATAATTAAATTTATCTATGCGAGGCCCCTTTTTATGTCATAAATTATGTATTTGAGAGACAGTTTCCTTTAATGTTG
>CADAKQ010000010.1 GCA_902788555.1 uncultured Lachnospiraceae bacterium | reverse complement strand
ATAAATATATTTTACAACAAAAACCAGACTTTTTATAGCCTGGTTTTTGTTTTTATAAACAGATAAAAAGGAGCTGTGCATTTAGTGCGACAGCCCCTCTTTTTTAACTATTTACTATCGCGGTTCCGATACCTTTCTCAGTAAAGAATTCAAGCAACAGACAATGCTCGACGCGTCCGTCCAACATATGAACACGGGATACTCCGTTTTTCATAGCTTCAATACAGTTAGAAAGCTTTGGGAGCATTCCACCTCCTACTACCCCTTTATCTATAAATGCCTGTGCCTCATCTATGGTCATCTGTGACACAAGTGTCGACTTGTCTTCAGGGTCCATAAATACACCTTCGATATCCGTTAAGAAAACCAGCTTTTCCGCATTTAATGCCGTTGCTACAGCACATGCGGCATCATCGGCATTTATGTTGTAGCCGTGAAAGTCCTCTTCACTGTACCCTATAGGTGCAATTACAGGAATAAAATCATTTTCAATCAGGGTGTCAATAAGCTTATGGTCAGTCTCCACGACCTCTCCCACATATCCGATATCCTTTCCGTCACTGTATTTCTTCTTAACCTTAAGTATGCCGGAGTCCTTACCGCTTATGCCGACAGCACGAAGTCCGAGCTTTTGCATATGTGAAACGAGGCTCTTATTAACCTTTGAAAGAACCATCTCGGCTACCTCAAGAGTTTCCTCGTCAGTCACTCGAAGTCCATTTATAAATTCAGATTCCTTACCTATCTTTTTAAGCCATGCGCTTATCTCCTTACCACCGCCATGAACAACTATAGGCTTCATTCCGATAAGCTTAAGTAAAGCCACGTCCTTAATAACATTATATTTTAAGTTCTCATCAACCATGGCACTTCCGCCATACTTAACGACAACCTTTGTTCCGTTGAATTTTTGTATGTACGGCAAAGCCTCTATAAGTGTCTGTGCCTTTGCAAGTACTGCATCCATTGAATCATTGTTTACCATATCTTATTCCTCCGCATTTATCCTCTTATCAACTAAAAAGTTGATTAATATCCTCTTTACCCGTCAGCTCTACGATCTGTAATCTGCGTTTATCTTAACATAATCATAGGTAAGGTCGCAACCCCAGGCAACAGCCTCTGCATCTCCCATGTGAAGCTCACACTCTGCAGTTATCTCCTTTGGTTCAAGGATTCTTAAGGCTTCCTCTTCGGAAAACTCCGGAAGAGTACCCTTATCAATAAGCTTGATTGAGCCCGCCTCACTTACCATGGTTATATCTACCTTGTCAGGATCAAACTCTGCACCCGAGTAACCCATCGCACAGAATATTCTTCCGCAATTTGCATCCTTACCGAATATAGCAGCTTTAGTAAGGTTTGAAGTAATGATTGACTTTGCAATAACCCTTGCGGTTTCATAATCAGGAGCCCCTGTTACATGTGCTGTGAAAAGTCTTGTTGCACCCTCTCCGTCCTCGGCAATATTCTTTGCGAGGAACTCACAAACCGTATAAAGCGCCTCATAAAACGCCTTGTAGCCATCCGTATTTTTGTCATCTATCACATTATTCGAAGCAAGTCCATTTGCCATAAAAATTACTGTATCATTGGTTGAGGTATCACCGTCAACGGAAACCATATTAAAGGTTTTATCAATCACTGCACGAAGCGTGGAAAGCGCAAGGTCGTAGTCAATATTAATATCCGACATCAGATAACCAAGCATGGTTCCCATATTTGGATGTATCATACCCGAGCCCTTACACATGGCACCGATACGGCAGGTCTTTCCTGAAATCTCAAATTCAACTGCGATATCTTTCTTATGTGTATCGGTCGTCATAATAGCCTTAGCTGCATTTTCCGCTTCCTCAGGTGCATCGGAAAGCTTACCCGAAAGCTCCTTTACACCGTTTACAATCTTTTCTATAGGAAGCTGCGGACCGATGACACCGGTCGAACCGCAGACCACGTATTCAGGTGCTATACCCATAGCTTCTTTTACCGCATCTGCAGTAAGCTTACAACTTTCCAAGCCCTGCTCGCCGGTTGCGGCATTGGCTATGCCTGTATTTACAACGACCGCCTGAGCTGTTTTAGTTTCATTTACAAGCTTCATATCCCACTTAACCGGAGCTGCTTTAACCTTATTTCTTGTAAATGTACCAACACAGGTTGCAGGCACCTCGCTTACCAGAAGCATCAAATCCCTGTTGCTTCCGGATGGCTTAATGCCAACCCTCATACTTGCACATTTATAACCCTTAGCTGCGGTTATACCGCCATCTATTATCTTCATAATTTATCATCCTTTCTACCTGTTAATACCTGCATATATGATGTACTGCATAACTCAATCGCAGGCACGCTCTCGCTACTCTCGTCTCGTAGCGGAACTAAGCTCGTGGGATACCTCGCTAAGTTCCGACGGACTCAAAGTACCTTCTTATAGTTTTTATGATACATACCATGTACAAGCATTTTAGTTTATATATACTTATTTATTAAAATATCTGTTAGCATAAACCTGTCTCTTCAGGAAGCCCTAACATTATATTCATGTTTTGGACTGCGGCACCGGAGGCACCCTTTCCGAGATTATCAAAGATTGCCGTTACAGCGATTTGGTCTTCGTGACCATATACCGCAATTTCAAGATTATTGGTTCCCGCCAAAGCGTTTGCATATATGGTTCCCGGCTTTTCTTCTTCAAAATCTCTTACCTTAATAAAGAACTCATCCTGATAATATTCCTTAAGTCTTTCGCAAACTTCTTTAGCTGTCGGCTTTCCATTTAAAAGTCTGCTCTGGAGCATAACAGTAGTTGCCATTCCCTTATAATAATCATCTACTACCGGTAAAAAGCAAGGTGCATAATCAAGTCCTGTTACCTTTTGCATCTCCGGTATATGCTTATGCTTAAGTGTACGTCCGTAGATGCCCGGAGCAAAAAGCTTTTCATCCTTATCTGACGACTCATAGTCAGCTATCATACTCTTACCGCCTCCGGAATAACCTGTAAGTGAATAGCAGGTTAATGGATAATCCTTCGGAAGAATTCCCATACGCACAAGAGGCGCAACTGTGGAAATCATTCCCGTTGCGTGACAGCCCGGATTGGCAACTCTTTTTCCCTTTGCAATCTTTTCTCTTGCTTCCTTTGATATTTCAGGAAATCCGTAAACCCAATCATCATTGGTACGATGAGCTGTTGAAGCATCTATTACCTTTACATCATCATTTTCAATAAGCGAAACCGACTCAATAGCTGCCTGATCCGGCAGGCATAAAAACACGATATCCGCTTCATTTAAAAACTTCTTTCTTTCATCTATATCATGTCTTTTTTCTTCCGCAATTTTTAAAAGCTCCAAATCCTTACGCGCACCGATTCGGTCGAAGATTTGCAAGCCGGTTGTTCCGCTTTGTCCGTCTATATACACCTTTGTACTCATAATTTTACCTCTTTCAAGGCTTGGATAAATTATTTAAGTATATCGCAGGCACGCTTTCGCTGCCCTCGTCACGCAGCGGTACTAAGTTCTTTGACCACAGGTTATAATTCCATTTACTCTGTAATGCAATTATAACCTATGTCCAAATCACTAAGTACCGGCGGACTCAGAGTACCTGCTTATACACTTAAATAATTTATCCAAGCCAATATACTTTTTTATTTTTACTTTGATACTTCCTATTAAATAGGATAAACTTTGCTCATTATACAACTGCATCGTCAAATATGCAATATATTTTTAGTGTTTTTTGAATATTTTTATATTTTTTCTTAATTTTATACATTTTTATGAATATTTTTTGTATTTTATTCATTATTTTATGCATATTTTGTTAAAAAAATAATTGCATTTATTGCATTGTTGTTATATACTTGTGGATAGTGACTGCAAGAATGAAAAATATACATTTTAAAGGACAGTCAATCCAATGAACGATAGGCTCATAAAACTAAGTGCTTATTAAAGAATATAATTTAGGAGGAAATTAAAATGAAGGAAAAAGTTATACTTGCATACTCAGGCGGACTTGATACTACCGCTATCATACCTTGGTTAAAGGAAACCTATGATTTTGATGTCGTATGTGTATGTATTGATGTAGGACAGGAAAGTGAGCTTGATGGTCTTGAGGAAAGAGCAAAGTACTCAGGAGCAGAAAAGCTTTACATACTTGATGTAATAGATGAGTTCTGTGAGGACTACGTTATGCCGGGCGTAAAGGCAGGCTGCGTATACGAAAACAAGTACCTTCTCGGTACTTCCTTTGCAAGACCTCTTATAGCTAAGAAGCTTGTAGATATCGCAAGAAAAGAAGGTGCAACAACCATCTGTCATGGTGCTACCGGTAAGGGTAACGACCAGGTACGTTTTGAGATCAATATCAAGGCACTTGCTCCTGATATAAAAGTTATAGCTACCTGGAGACAGCCGGAATGGACTATGCAGTCACGCGAAGATGAAATCGCATATTGCAAGGCTCATGGCATCGACCTTCCATTTGATGCTTCACATTCATACAGCCGTGACAGAAACTTATGGCATATAAGCCACGAAGGTCTCGAGCTTGAGGATCCTGCCAAGGAGCCAAACTGGGATCACCTTCTTGTACTCGGAACTCATCCTGAAAAGGCACCGGATGAAGCAGAGTATGTAACCGTTAAATTTGAAAAGGGTAATCCTGTTGCAGTAAACGGCAAGGAAATGAAGGTTGCTGATGTAATCCGCGAGTTAAACAGACTCGGCGGAAAGCATGGTGTAGGTATCGTTGATATCGTTGAAAACCGTGTAGTCGGAATGAAGTCACGTGGCGTATATGAGACTCCTGGCGGAACAATTCTTATGGAGGCTCACAAGCAGCTCGAGGAGCTCATCCTTGACAGAGATACACTTGCATATAAGAAGCTTATCGCTGATAAGTTTGCTGATATGATTTATGAAGGAAAATGGTTCTGCCCACTTCGTGAAGCACTTCAGGCATTTGTAGAAAGCACTCAGGAGCGCGTAACAGGTGAAGTTAAGTTCAAGCTTTATAAGGGTAATATCATCAAAGCCGGTACTACTTCTCCATATTCACTTTACTCAGAGGAGCTTGCATCATTTACAACCGGTGAGTTATATGACCACAAGGATGCAGAAGGCTTTATCCATTTATTTGGTCTTTCAATGCAGGTTCGTGCAATGCTTGACCAGAAGAGAGATGGAGATAAGTAAGATATTTTAATCATATAGTTTTATATAAAAAAGCTGCAATTTTATGTTTCATGTAAGACATAAAATCGCAGCTTTTTTACCATATTATTATAATTGTTTTTATTGATTATAACAGGCAACCAAATCATTAAATTTATCATCCGTAATATTTAGAATTCTCATAACGGCTGATTGAGAAATCTCATTTTGAAGATATGCAAGGATAAGTCCTCGTTGCTCTCCTTCTTTTCTTCCTTCTTTTCTTCCTTCTTTTCTTCCTTCTTTTCTTCCTTCTTTTCTTCCTTCTTCCCTCGCCTCTTCTCTTACTTCATTTCTCATATCTTCCAAAACCTTACACATCGTCATCACTCCCTTTTCGTCTTCCTTATAGTATCTTGCCCTTTTTGCAAGGACATCAAAATTCATGTCATCAGGATTAGTACAGAAGAAATCATGCATTAATCTACCAAGTTCTGTTCCATCATCCTTATATGCTCCATTGACATATATTATATGCTCCTCATCATCAAATGATTTATCAGAATCCAGAACAATCCTTTCTACAAAGTATATCGGCTTACCTTCACCAATTACATCATTTTCTGTAATAAAAATAACATATGTCTCCGGCAACTCGGAAAAATTCTTCCCTTTCATAAGGTACTTTGAATCTAAAGCACTTGAATGATATCTCGCCCTCTTAAATGAAGCTCCGCTATCCGAACGTTGAATCTCGATATTGTATATCTTATTATCTCTATCAACTGCAAGAACATCAAGCCATATACTCCGATTATCGAAGCTTGAAATATGTACCTGAGTCTTGACACTGATAACGGACAAATCAGACCTGTCAAGTATAGTATTCAGTACAAGTTCAGCCCCCTCTATAAATCCATCAAAACATATGGACATAAAGTCATCATCAATATACCTAAGAATACTAATCCGCTTCAAATCCTCCTCATGTTCCTTCTCACTTATTAAGTTGTAATTCATGTATATAGTTTTCCTTTCCACCTCTCCAAGTAGATTATAATAGAGTGGATGAAAGATTTCAATATGAAGCTTAAAAATTATATGGAATTCTTCTTAAAATAAATGCAAAATTAAAACTGCAATTTCTATTAAATCAAAATTGCATTTTTTGTATTATTAACAATTAAATTCTCTAGAGTTATACAACCATTTTAATACTACTACCACTCTTTTCTTTCGTTACAACCACCTGTTTGTCAATTCGTTCTTTAAGATCAGCCACGTGTGAGATAATGCCTACAAGTCTATTTCCTTCCGTTAATCCGGCAAGTGCTTTGTACGCCATATCAAGAGCCTCAGGATCAAGCGAGCCAAATCCTTCATCCACAAACATTGTATCAATCTGTATTCCTCCTGCCGATGATTGAACTTCATCAGACAAGCCAAGTGCAAGAGACAAAGAAGCCATAAATCAGCATGCAAGTGTACTTGATACTGACATGTTACTTGATAAATACAGCGAAGAACCACTTTCGTAGCGGTTCTTCGTTATATTATTCATGCTGCAAATTATCTTTTACAAACAAAATGTCATATATGCAGGAATAAATATTTTCCCATCCTTTTCCATATAATTCTTTGTATGAATTACATAAGAATTACCTATTCTTTTTTTATATTTATTTGAAAATGCATCCAACGAATTTGTAGTATATCTTTTTCCTGATTTAACCTCTATCGGATATATCTTTGGTTTCAGCTTGCTGTTATTTGATATAATAAAATCTATCTCAATATCATTTCTGTGTTTTTTTTCGCTGTAATGAGTATAAAAATACGGCATATAACCATTTGCAACAAGACATTGAACAATGGCATTTTCAAAAAACATACCCTCATTTACAGATAAATTATCATGAAGAATTTCCCTATAAATCTCTCCATCCGCAATTTCATTTTCATTAAAGGTATGACTGATCAGTAATCCTGTATCTCCCATATAACACTTTATAAAGGTTCTATACTCATTAAGTGACAATCCTACATTCGGATCATTGCAATTAAAACATTCATTTACCATCATGGAATCACCAAGCCAAAAAAATGTATCATGATACATAGGAAACGAGGCATTTTTTTCTAAATTTGAAAGTCGAACCCTCTTCTCATGCTTTGATAAAAAAGCCGGAATCTGCTCAAATACAGATAACACTCTTGAGCGGTATCTTG
Organism: uncultured Lachnospiraceae bacterium; assembly: GCA_902788555.1. Taxonomy (GTDB): domain Bacteria; phylum Bacillota; class Clostridia; order Lachnospirales; family Lachnospiraceae; genus Coprococcus_C. The sequence goes on along the minus strand of CADAKQ010000010.1, from coordinate 70,245 downwards.
CATCTATTTTTCCGATATCGTTTCTGTAAAGTTTAAGTATGTCCCTTTTTTCAATGTCAGCAGCCATAAAACTTCTGGAATTGTCTATATAAGCTGCAACACTCTTTGGCATACCTCCAACCAACATATATTGCTTAAATAAAAGCATAGCCTTGTGATGCAGATTTTCTTCAAGTGGAAGCTTATCCTTATAGCATTTTCTGATATATTCAATCATCTTTTTTTCATTTAAGGCAGCACAAAACTCTTCAAAATCCATCGGGTACATCTTTATGCTTCTTTCCTCAGAAGGCAAGGAAATATCCTTTACATTATCTCTTATGGAAATCAAGGAGCCGGTTTCAATATAATGATATCTTCCATCTGCCACAAGCTTTTTTATGGACTGTCTGGCTTTGGGATACATCTGTATCTCATCAAAAATAACAAGTGTTTCTCCTTCGTATAATGTAACATTATATTCTGTACTTAATATCATAAAAAATGTATCTAAATCATTTAGGTATCTTTCAAATGCATCTTTTATCACATTGCTCGCATCATTAAAATCAATCATTAAACAACTTTTATATTCGTTTTTTCCGAATTCATTTACTATGGTTGATTTTCCGATACGTCTTGCGCCTTCAACCAAAAGAGCCTTTTCGCCTGCAGATTCATTTTTCCATTTTAAGAGCTTATCATATATTTTTCTTTTAAAAATCATAAAATCACCTTTTTATATAGGATAATAAAACGTTTTAAAAAAAACGCAAGATAATTTTGGCGGTTTTATGTAAAAAACGCAGGTTTAAAATATATAGATTTATGTAACAAACGCGAATTTAAGGTGAAAATTTGACCAGTCAAGAAAAGTATGTCAACTCTTTAAAGTCAGCCCGCCAGAAAAAAAGGCTGCATTTTTACGTCCATCGTAAAATTGAAACCTTTTATTTATCATCTGATAATCCTCATGATGCTACTGATTATAGTAAACAACCAAATCATCAAATTCATCATTTGTAATATTAAGTATTCTCATAACTGCTGATTGAGAAATTTCATTTTGAAGATATGCAAGGATTAGACCTTCTTCTCTTCCTTCTTCTCGCCCCTTTGCCATAGCTTTTTCTCTTACTTCATTTCTCATATCTTCCAACACCTTACACATCGTCTTCACTCCTTCCTCATCTTCCTTATAATACCTTGCTTTTTCCGCTAAAACCTCATTAAACATATCATTAGGATTCATACAGAAAAAATCATGCATAAGCCGTCCAAGTTCGGTTGTATCATCTTTTTGTGCTGCATTTACATATATTATATGTTCCCCATCTCCAAATAATCTGCCGGTTTTTACGAAAACTCTTTCCACAAAGTATATTGGTTCGTCTTCACCTACAACGTCATTTTCCGTAATGAAAATAACGAATGTTTCCGGTAGCTCAGAAAAATCCATACCTTTAAGCAGATACTTTGAATCAAGCGCACTCGAATGATATCTCGCTCTTTTAAAATTTGCCCCTGCATCTGACCGCTGTATCTCAATATTATACAGCCTTCGGTCTTTATCAACAGCAAGTACATCAAGCCATATGCTTCGATTATCAAAACTCGAAATATGTACCTGTGTATTAACGCTGATAACGGACAAATCTGACCTGTCAAGAATAGTATTAAGCAACAGTTCCGCACCCTCTATGAAACCATCAAAGCATATGGACATAAAGTCATCATCAATGTACCGAAGAATACTAATCCGCTTCAAATCCTCCTCGTGTTCCTTCTCCCTTATTAAGTTGTAATTCATGTATATAGTTTTCCTTTCCACCTCTCCAAGTAGATTATATTAGAATGGGGGATTTTTTTCAATATAAAGCTTAATAATTACATATTTTTCCAAATAAATCATTCAAAATCAAAAATAATAATTTTGCTTTTTACACAAAAAAGCATTATCACGAATAAAGACATCTTCAAAGCTTATATATTTTTCGGTTCTCTTTCCATTATGAGTAATTCTGTGATAGTAATAATCCTTACCATTAATTTTTTTCTTTGTAATGCTGCCTTCCGGTAAAATTGCTATTTCACGTTCTAAATCAGCTATTTGATTCAAAAGCTTATCCTGTTCCATAGACAACACCTCCTAAATTAATTATACCCATTATACCCTTTTCTATTTCTTGTTTCAAGGGTATAATGGGTATAATTAATATTAAACATTTTCTAACATCTCGGTTGCAGTTGCAGAGTGTTAACCTCTCACCCACTTTGTCTACAGTCTGAAACGCACATTTAAATATGCTTTTTTATACTACGTGCATGTTTGAATTTTTGACACATAAAAACAGGTTTACCAATTATAATTTTAATAATCAGCAAACCTGTTTTTTACATTAATATAAAGCTACTCCGTTGCCTTGAAGATAGCAATTTCCTCCCATCCAATCAGTAGTATAAGTATTTGTCAAAAGAGTTCCGTCTGCATTGGCATAGCCATACTGTCCTCTAAACTCTTCTCCGTCTCTGCCATCTGCCCACATAACCTTATCCGAGAACTGGAACCATTTACCTCTTTCCAAAACTCCATAAGCATTTGCATAATACAAATATGTTCCTGTTTTATCATATGTTACAACATCCACGTACATATATCCAAACACATCAAAGAAACAGTAATCATCCACTTCATCTCCGGCAATGGTTTTCTTGACATTTGCAAAATCGCTGAACACTTCGTGTCCTTCACTGTCAAAGTAGATAACATGTTCTCCATCAGGATGATATGTAAGTCTATCTTTCATAGCAGTACCATCCGCTTGGAAGTAATAGGTGTATGTACCGTCGCATTTGAAATCATCGGTAACTATATTTCCTTCAGAATCATAACATTTTATATTTCCTTCCGTATCTCCATAGAAATCAAAGCCTTGATATGATGCAAATTTCCCGACCTGTATCTGAGAATTATTTTGATAATCATTGTTAGCATCAGTATCTTGATTGTTATCTGTCTTGTTCTCTCGAATTACACTTATTTCTTGTTGCGTTGTAGAATCTGAAATCAATTCACAATACGGATAATAATACGAACCATCCGACAATATTGATTCAAAAGCTTTAACAGTATATAAATTCAAACATACAATTCCTCCCTTATTGCCTTTAAAACTTCCCTCTGATATTTGTATTTTGCCTGGTCGGCTCTCATAATTAGATGTTTTTGAAAGATACATACCATATTGAGTGCCAATATAACTTCCACCATTTATAATTATACTTGAATTATTATTACCTGATGCAACAAACAGACCTCTATTTCCATTAAACAAACCACCGTTTATTGTCAATGTTGGATTATCCCCTTCACCCAAAATGACAACAACACCGACACTGCCTATTTGTTTCGAATTTAAATAACTATTACTACTAGTTACCATATTATTTTTTACATTATAATTTCCACCATAAAACTTCCCTCCATTAATGGTATTTTTTGTACATACACTATGAACCACTCCATTAAATGTTCCATCATTAATGATTAGACTTTTTTTTGCAGAATAAGAATCATCTCTACCTGCAAGAACACAAATATCATTATTTTCTTCATCATTACCATTAAAGACGCCATTATTTATAGTTATTATGTCTCCGGTTATTGTTCCATTAAAGGTTCCATCATTAATGATTATCTCAGCATATTTTTGTTTGCCTTCATTATAGCCAGCTTGAACCCATAACTCTCCATTTATTGTTCCACTATTAATTGTTACATCATAATTAGAAACAACACTACCATCAATTGTAACATTATCAATCAACAAAAGTCCCCCCCCCGATATAGCGGATATAGCGGTCGAACTTCTTGAAGAAACAATCTTTCCTCCACCTTTAATTGTTATATCTCCCCAGCCGCAATGCAATAACTCAAAACCAGACTCCCTAGGATTTTTCAAATCATCATTTTTCAAAGTTTTATTATTTAAATCAATTACTGTTTTATCTTTTAGATTTAAAATAGCAACTCCAATATTTATATCTTCTGACAAAATATAACTGCCACTTGCGAGATAATACTCATTATACGGAAAATCTTTATATGATAAGCCATTTATTTCTGTTCCTTTTTTCGCAGTTTCAAAATCCGATTGTGATAAGACTACAACATTACTATTTTGCAAAAATGATGTTTCTATTTCATTTTCTTCCATATCATTAATATCATATATATATTCATCGGTTTCAACCTCATAATCATTTGATTCATATTCCTCTGCACTTGCATTTAACGAATACAATCCAAGAACGAATATCAATAAGAATACACATGTAATTGTTTTAAAATACTTTTTCATAGAAATTTACCTCCAACTATTTAATATTTCTTTTGCCTTTTCAACGTCAAAATCACCGAGTATATTATTTCGACTTATACTTTCTCTATTTATTAGCACACCTAATTCTTCTAATATTCCAACCAACTCTGACATAATCTCCGTATTGTTTATATTTGATGGTCTTACTTCAGCCTTCTCAACATAAGCACCATTTGGAAACTGTTTTGCTATTTCTTCCAATACTTTTTTAACTATTTCATCATTATTATTCATCACCATTCTCCTTTGCCTTTCTTTTCTAAATCATTTTCTGTAAATTCGTTAATATTTTTGTATATGCTTTTTATAATTTTTTTACAACTTTCCAACTGTTCGTATGATATTTGCCTATAAAAAATCTTTTTACCTTTGTAATAATATTCATAAATATATTTACCATCATTTTTTATTATTTTTACAAATTCAGATTTCTCCGAATCAATCTTTTTAAAAATAACAAAATTAACGAAATCATTCATAGCTTTCTTGCATTTTCTATAGTCACTATATTCAACCGAAACACCAATTGGAGTATTTCTACTATTTGACGGATATAGTTCAAAACGAAACTTTCCATTATTCTCTACAATCTTATATCCTACATATGACGCCATAACACCCTCCTTTTATATCAACCGTCTTTTAAGTAAATATATTTACTAAGTCTACAACACAATTATAGTACATTTCTTTACTAAAATCAATAGTACACAAATTTACTACATATAATATTCTTAGGTATTTATATTCAAAAAAGGAGAGGCTCCGCCTATGGATTATATACGAAGAATGCGTGATTTAAGAGAAGACTCGGATTACACGCAAGAGTATGTTGCACACATACTCGGTACATCGCAGACGATGTACGCAAGATATGAGCGTGGTGCAAATGAACTTCCAATTCACCACCTGTTAAAGTTATGTGAGCTTTATAATGTGTCCGCAGATTATCTGCTTGGTATTTCATCTAAAAAATAAATATCATGCCTCTCTTATATTATGTATCTGTATAATTACCATTTGAACATTTAAAACAAATAATGCCCACAGGTTTGACCCTATGAGCATTATATATTATCGTTTATCTTAATTGGTGGGCTCACTGCCCACTTTATTAATTTGCATAATGCGTTGTACTTCCGATTAAATTTCCGTCACCATCATACACATATACAGAAAAAGTTCTTTCACTCAATTCACCTTTATTGTAATCATAAATATATCTCATCTTCATTACACTATCAATTACAACATCTTCCTTTGTCTCTTCAAAATCCAATTTGTTATTTTCATCATATAACTTAACTGTTATCTTAGCCTTTTCGAGAAACGGTCCTCCCGTTACCTTGACATTTATTCTTATGCTTCTCGTATTACCTGACCATCCGTCAGTTATCAGGGTAATCTTTGCATGCCATGCATAAAGGACCTCAGCTAACTCCTGAGCTCCTGCATAATTTTCTTCTAATAGAATATCCATATATCTTAGCAGTCATGTCTCTTTTTTCTTTCATTTTATCGCAATAAAGATACATTGCATAAAGCTGCTTATCATCAGAATCTTTATATCCTATTATACCTTCAAATATTTCTACAGCTTTTTCGTATTTCCCATCATCTATGCAATTAAGCCCGTACAGATATTCACATTCCATCACTCTGTCATCTGCATCCTTATAACCTGATATTGATAAAAACTCGTTTTCTGCCTGCAGATAATTTTCTTTTTCTATATAATACTCTGCGTGTCTATAAATAGTATCCTTATCTTTATCCTTAGCTTCTGAATAACCATAGCTGTACATAACTTCATATAATTTTACAGCTTTACTCCAATTGTTATTATCTATACATATTTCTATATAATCTTCTACATCATTGCAAAATGACTGAAGCATCTCTTCTCCTTCTCCGGTATCCTCATATAATGAAACTAATTTGCATGCAGTTATTGCTGCTGCTTCATCATCCGTACTATATGTCAACCAAAAAGTCTCTATTTTTTTCTCTGCACTTTTTTTGTAATTTTCGTACATTATATAGTCATTGCATTCTTTGACAAGCTCATCACTATCCTTATAACCCTCACATAATGAAAACTCATCAATCGCCGCTTCGTAATCCTCATTTTCCATAGCTTTTACTCCGCGCTCATATGCAGGCTTATAAATGAATTGAGTCGGATATATATATGTTCTAAATAACTTTATTCCAAAAGAAATGCAAATTATCAAAACTATGCTTATGATAGAAAAAGCAGTTCCCCGTTTAAATGCTTTACTTTTTATAACATTTTCAAAGGTCATTTTTCTGCGCAGACTTTTACTGATGGCAGGGTCCCATAGTTTTTCTATCTGTTTTTTCAACTGATACATGTCATCATATCTTAAATCCGGTTCTATTCTTGTTGCCTTGACAACCACCCTTTCAGCTTCCCTTACATCAGGCAATACCTTTTCTATCAGCTTGCCCATTGCATATATATCTGTTCTTTCATCAGACTGTCCGAAGCCATACTGCTCAGGTGCGGCAATCCCCTGTGTACCCATCAAAACAGTATCCTTACTTTTATTTTCAAGAAATTGTTTTGCAGCATCATAGTCGATTATTTTAACTATACCATCATCTGTTATCATTATATTGGAAGCTTTTATGTCTCTGTGAATTATTGGAGGATTTGCCGAATGTAAAAATATTATTCCATCACATATGTCAAGAAGGACTCTTTTTCTTTCTTCAAAAGACGGTCTTTCATCAATGTATTCTTCCAAAGTTTTTCCTTGAATAAATTCCTCAATACATATGAGCTTATCATTTTCTTCCCAAAAAACCTTAATTTCAGGAAGCCACTTACATTTATTATTCTTTATATATTCAAATACGGCAAGATTATAAACAGAAAGTTCTTTTCTATAGTATAGTTTCTCCGTTTCCATATCCATAACTATACTTTTTCCATCCTTTAACTGTTTAATCTCCTGATATAATGCTCCCTCACATATATCCTCAAGTCTGGACATATTTTCACTTTTATCCATAAGTCTCCCCATATCTTTTATAAAAATCTCTGATAAATACTTTATAAAAATTTACTTGAATTAATTATAGCATTCATATATTATCAACTACAGATATAAATTATCACAATGATATTTCACTTTCAAGAGGAGGAAGCTATGATAGACGAATCAACCACTAAAAAACTTACAGACATACTTTCAAAGATAGATGATACCAAAGCTATGGAAAGCTTTATGGATAATCCCAAGGTAACAGACAGCTATAAAAGCTTTACGGAATATTTCCGTTCACTTCCTGCCGTAAAAAAGATTACTGACTCCGAGCTCATTACTCTAAGTGGAATAGAAAAATCATACTATTATCAGATTTTCAAGGGTTCCCGCAATCCGAGCCGCGACAAAGTTTTAAGGCTTTGCATCGGTGCAGGTTTATCAATGCGTGAAACAACAAGAGCTCTGGAATTAAGTCAGTTAGCCCCACTTTACCCCAAAAACAGACGTGATATTATCATATCTGTAGCCATAAATCAGCATGCAAGTGTACTTGATACCGACTTATTACTTGATAAATACAGAGAAGAACCACTTTCATAGCGGTTCTTCTTATATTTTTAATCCTTTGCATAATTCATAAACGCCGGTTCCATATATTCTATACTTCCCCGTGATATTCCCAGACCTTTGGCTATGTCTTTATAATCCGAAACAACCTTCAATATATTTCCTATTATTCCTTTTGCTTCATCCTGCTTTAATCCGAACTGATTTGCAACACTCAATGCCAAATCCAAATCAATAGTATTATCAATTTCATCAATATACAAGGATAACGAATCACCATAAGGAACCGGATTCACATCATACATCGGAGAAAGCCTCCATCCTTCTTTCTCTAATATAAATCCATGATTTCTTAGATGGTCGTCTGTATTTGAAATAGACATATTAAAAACTATTCTGCACCACAATTCCTTTAAATCAGTTTTAGGGGCTGCACCCTGACTTTTCAAAAAAGATGCAATTTCAAGATAACTTCCATCCTCTCCATCATTTCTTCCGAGCATAGTCATTGCGGAAGAAAAATGAATTCTCTTTTTTATCTCCCTGTCAAATCGTTTTGTTAAAAATGTCGAGCCGTTTTTACTGTATTTTTCAAGCTTAGCCTCAGGCACATTAAGTCCACATTTCACTGCCAACTCATGTGCTACCATCTCCCATGCACCGATATCATACTCATCATTTTTTGATGGAAATTTTGCAATCCAAAGAGAGCCATCCGGTGCTTCAACTGATGCCTTCGGTCTTGCACCTCCAAGTGATGAACCCGGAGCAATAAGTTGGCTTATCCACCTGTCATCTAAACCTGTTTCATCCTTCTCATATGCCAACGATGCAGCCTCAAGCTTCCTTAAAGAAACCCATGGAGGAGTTGCAAAGTCTCTATCATTGGATAAAAATTCTCCGCCTTCATTTAAAGAAAATCTTAAAGCTCCCATACGTGACTCATCATAGACTCCGAGCAGATAATCACTTTCAGTTAAGCTTCGTGGTTTCCTTTGTTCTTTTTTTGCAATTATATTTTCCCTTCTTTGCATTAGTCGCCGTCCCCATCTGTCAGGGCACGAATCGGAAAAAATGCCAAACATTTTTTTATCAACGGCTGTATATTGTCTTCCACTGTAAAGATTCAAATCTGCGTCCAATATATATTTTTTATTTTTATTCAACAGCCATAAAGAATCATATTCAAAGGAATAGTTTTCTTTTCCCTTTGCCTTATCTACATATAATCTTCCTATAAGATTAGGAAGATTGCTGCTCCAATTTTCATATACATATATTATTTTTTGATTTTCCATAATCATTACCAATCTTCCTTCTTACTGGCTCTCCTTTTTGTTTCAAGTCCCAAATCCTGCAATTTCCTCCCGAGCTCATCATCTTTTGCAACAAGAAGCAAATCTTTATCCATATTATTTAATGCATGAAGTGCCGCTGCGTAAGCACCTATGGCAACAGAAGGTGAACCCTTTTCTATCTGCCATAAGGTAGTCCTGCTTATTCCTGCACGCTCTGCTGCCAACTCAACAGAGATGTCACGTCTTAACCTTGCAAGTCTAATCTGGTCACCCATTTGCTCTAATATTCTTTGTGTCTGTGGCAATAACACGACCTTACTTTTACCCATAATATTTATTTGCTCCTTTTACTCTTTATAAAACACCTAAAATATAATTACTATCCAAAGAAAAAACATCTTTTATAATGTTCATAATTATAAACTAATATCATTATTTTGTCAATATTTATAAACATTATAGGCATTATCAAACTTTTATTATCTTTTTATCTTCTTTTATTCACTTTTATTTTTCTTTATTTTCTTTCTTTTATTCTTTAGTCAAGCAAAAGTAATTGTCCAATAAAATCTTTTTTAACACATCCAAAAAACCTGAATAATATATACCATAAAGAATTAAAGCGGAGGCTAAAACAATGAGTGATTTATCAGCAACTCAGTGCGGATGCGGCTGTGATAATGATTTCGGTTTTGGAAGAAACAATAGCTGCTCTTGCATAATAATTATCTTGTTATTACTTTCTTGCTGTGGTGGCAACAATGGTATCTTTGGTAATAATGGATTTGGTGGCGGATGTGACTGCATCTGGATCATCCTTATTCTCCTTTGCTGCTGTGGCGGTAACAATGGTGGCTGCGGCTGCTAATTATATTTTTACCCTTGGGCTGCTGCTTATTGCAGCAGCCTTTATTTCTATAGTCACACGTTTTAAAATCTAAAAAATTATTATTACTTGCTAACATACTGCTTTAATAAAAAAAAGCTTCATATCATATATTATAAAAAGGATAAATATTATGTTTGGTCTAAACGCAATGAACAAGGTTCATCCTCTTGATAAATTAATAACTGATGATTCATTGTGGCTGCTTGAATCAGTGGTTGCATTTGTGGACTATCCCTTCAAGCGAATGCTTGTTATGCTTATAAAGTATAAGGAGCTTATGTCCATTTTAAACTGCCTTAACAATAAGAGTTTTATATCGGAATGCGGTTTTGACTGCCATCCGAAAAACTCTGATGATATGATAATGGATATGTGTAAGTTCATGCCGGGCGAATACGCCGCAACAATTCATAATATGAAAAATATGATGAACATGATGAATGTCATGAACAGTAATAATGATTCGAATCCCGACTATTCAAACACCAATTTTTCAAATAACGGTATGAATAATTTTAATCCTGCCGACCTGATGAAGGCCATGAATTTAATGAATAAAATGAACAATTCAGGCAACATGAACAGCTCAAGCAACACAAATGACGCAGACGGTATGGATAACACAAACAGTTATAGTGATTACGACAGAGCAAGCAAGCTTTATGATGATATGATGAGTGATAATAATCCTGACAATGATGATAGTCTTTACGACAGTGTACTTAATATCTTAAACAATGAACAATAACATAACCGGAGTGTGAAATATGATGTATAACAATTTTTTTAATCCTATGCAAAGAGGCAACAATTATAACCGGAATAATAACAGCAATATGACAGGCAACAATCCAAGCAATATGACAGGCAATAATTCAGGCAACAATTCAAACAGAGGAGAAAGCCCAAATCAAGCATCAAGCAAAAACAGCTATCAAAACAGCAATCAGACAAACAGAAATTATAACAACCAACCATCCGACCAAAATAAATATCAGGATAATTATCAATCAAACAATAAAAGCAATTACCAACCTGACAACCTTGATTTTCTACATAATCAAAGATTAAGCGGCATAGATCCCGTAAAGCTTAAAATCATTATGGAAATCAGAGAAAAAAGCAAGAATAAATCCATTGAAGAGCTTCTTCCGGAAATTATGAAAATAAATCAGGAATTAAACCGACGCAATATGAATTTCAGCAAGGACGAAACCTCGGTGCTTATGGATGTAATTGAAGAGTCCCTCTCCCCTGCCGAAAGACAGCGATTCAATATGCTTAAGGGCTTTATGGGTAATTATTAAACCGCACTTTATCTGCGGACAGCAACCTTTCATTTCCATTTGCACTAATAAGAAATAGTGGTATAATAATAATCACTAGCGAAAAATCAAGCGGCGACGAAGTCGACATTTGAATTTTTCGCGGATTATTATCGAGCAAGCCATCTGCGAAGCAGATGAGCGAGCATCGAAGATGCGTGCTTGCGAGATAATGTTTACTATAGCATCGAAGCTGCGTGATTGAGAGATAATAATCACCGACAAAACCATTTTATACGGAGGAAAAGTATGGCTAACAATATCGACGATATGGAAACCAAAGACGAAGATACAAAAGAAAAAAAAGATAACGATAAAAATAATGATGAATATGAAACCTACTGCTATCTGTGCAGAAGACCGGAATCTACAGCCGGTCCTTTCATCACGCTTCCGGGTAACATGCACATCTGCAATGACTGTATGCAGAAAAGCTTTGATGCCTTTAACGGCAGCCAGATGCAGTTTATAGATTTATCTCATATGCCGAATATCAATATGTCGCAGTTTATGCCATTTGATGATATTCCAAAATCCCAGAAGGTAAAAAAGAAAAAGAAAAAAGAGGAAAAGGAAGAGGAAGCTCCTCTTACATTGGAAAATATTCCTGCCCCTCATAAAATCAAGGCTATGCTTGATGAGTATGTGGTTGGACAGGAATATGCCAAAAAGGCTATTTCGGTTGCGGTCTATAACCACTACAAGAGAGTTATCACCAACACTATGGATGATATCGAAATAGAAAAATCCAATATGCTCATGCTCGGTCCTACAGGCTGCGGTAAGACCTATCTTGTGAAAACCATTGCAAGACTTTTAAATGTGCCTCTTGCCATAACGGATGCAACCTCTCTTACAGAGGCGGGTTACATAGGTGATGACGTAGAGAGTATTCTTTCAAAGCTTCTTGCAGTTGCCGACAATGATGTTGAAAAGGCAGAACGCGGAATCGTATTTATAGACGAGATAGACAAGATTGCAAAAAAGAAGGAAACCAGGAGCCGTGATGTAAGCGGTGAGTCAGTTCAGCAGGGACTTCTTAAAATAATTGAGGGTGCTGAGGTTGAGGTACCTGTCGGTTCGGGAAGTAAAAATGCCATGACACCGATGACAACCATGAATACCCAAAACATTTTATTTATATGTGGCGGAGCATTTCCTGATATTGAAGATATAATTAAGGAAAGACTTACCAAGCAGTCCTCCATGGGCTTCAATGCCGACCTCAAAGACAGATTTGACGATGAACCTAATCTTATGAAGGAAGTCACCGTGGATGACTTAAGAGACTTCGGAATGATACCTGAATTTTTGGGAAGACTGCCTGTTATATTTACACTTGATGCCCTTGATAAGGATATGTATATCAAGATTTTAAAGGAGCCGAAAAATGCAATCTTAAAGCAGTACCAAAAGCTGCTTGCTTTGGATGAGGTTAATCTTCAATTTGATGATTCCGCTTACGAGGCAATTGCCGAAAAGGCTATGGAAAAGAAAACCGGTGCCAGAGCTCTTCGTGCAATAATCGAAAAATTTATGCTGGATATAATGTATGAAATTCCAAGAGATGATTCTATCGGAACTGTTACCATAACCGGCGATTACATAAACGGCAAGGGCTCACCGATTATAGAACTGAGAGGAACAAACTAAAATATAAGTAAGCATATTTTTTACCTTATATGAAAGCTTATATTTTGCAATTAAAAAGGAGGTAACATGAAGCCTGTAATTATAGCTCATCGTGGTGCAAGTGCACTTGCTCATCACGAAAATACTTTGGAAGCATTTAAAATCGCAATTCAAATTAAAGCAGACTATGTAGAATTTGATATCAGAAAAACCAAGGACAATCAGTTAATTGTTTTTCATGATGACGATATAGAAGGGAAAGAAATATCCTCTCTTACCTATGACAAGCTTTGCAGCATAACCGCAAAGGATAATTATCGTGTGCCGCTTTTATCAGAGGTGCTTGAGCTTTGCAAAGGAAGGATTAAGCTTGACATAGAATTAAAGGAATCAGGATACGAAAAACGCGTTATAGATATGGTAACCAGACTTTACCGCTACGATGAATTTATGATGAAATCATTTATTGACAGTACCGTAAAGGCCATACATGAATATGATCCATACATAAAGACGGGACTTTTACTCGGACGTAAGGGTGGATCGCTCAAAACAAAGCTTCATGAATTTTTCCCTATGACAAGACTTGCGGCCTGCAACGCCGACTTTGTATCACCTTACTACAAAATTGCAACTCCGGGCTTTATGAAGCGTATGATGCTTTATAACAAGCCTGTATATGTCTGGACAGTAAACCGTGCACGCAACATGGGCAAATGTATATTAAACCATGTTGACGGCATTATAACCGACAAACCAAACGTTGCACTAAAAGTCAGAGCATACATGCTCGATGACATAGAAAAGAAAAAAAGATTTTTAAGACGAAAAGCAAAATAGAGATGATAAAAAAAGCACATAATGAAAGGAATAGAAAAATGAAATACAAGGTAGGTTTTATAGGTTGCGGCAATATGGCCAAAGCCATCATAGGAGGACTTATAAATAACGCAGGTATTACACCTAAGGAAATAATCGCAGCAGATGCATCCAAAGAAGCTATCGAAAAAGCATCAGATAATATTGGTATAGATACAACTCTTAACAATAAAGAAGTTGCTTCTAATTCCGATGTATTGTTTTTATCAGTTAAGCCTCAGTTCTACGAAACAGTTATCACTGAAATTAAAGATTCAATTTCAGCCAACCAGATTGTGGTAACAATCGCTCCCGGTAAAACTCTTGCATGGCTTGCTGAAAGAATAGGTTCTGATGTAAAGCTTGTAAGAACCATGCCAAACACTCCTGCACTTGTAGGTGAAGGTATAACAGCAGTATGTAAAAACTCTCTTGTAAGTGAAGAAGAATTTTCATACATAATGTCACTACTATCAAGCTTCGGACTTGCGGAAGAAATATCTGAAAATCTTATGGACGTTGTCGTATCCGTAAGTGGAAGCTCTCCTGCATATGTATTTATGTTCATTGAAGCCATGGCAGATGCGGCCGTACTTGACGGTATGCCAAGAGACAAGGCATACAAGTTTGCTGCACAGGCAGTTTTAGGAAGTGCCAAGATGGTTATCGAAACGGGTAAGCATCCGGGCGAGTTAAAAGATATGGTCTGCTCTCCTGCCGGCACAACAATAGAAGCGGTTCGCGTTCTCGAAGAAAAAGGCTTCCGCAGCTCCGTCATCGAAGCCATGAAAGCCTGTACAGATAAATCTAAAAGTTTATAGAAAGCAAAAACATCCTCTGCATAAGCAGGGGATGTTTTTGTTTTCTCAGAAGAAACATTTATCTTATAATGCAAATGATCCTTCATCGCCATCAGCTGTGAAGTAAACCATACCGGTCTCAGGCTGATAGTATACATTTAATACTTTGATTGACTTCTTGCCTGATGCTTCAACTGCCTTAGCTACGATATCAGATGTTGCTACCTGTCCGCCAGCAAACTCGATAACTACATTCTCAGATGCTGCCTTAGCCGGAGCTGCCTTCTTTGCAGGAGCTGCTTTCTTAGCAGGTGCTGCCTTCTTAGGAGCTGCTGCCTTCTTTGCAGGTGCTGCTTTCTTAGGAGCTGCTGCCTTCTTTGCAGGTGCCGCTGCCTTTGCAGGTGCTTCCTTCTTAGCAGGCTCTGCCTTCTTTGCAGGTTCTGCTTTCTTTGCTGTTTCTTTCTTTGCAGGTGCTTCCTTTTTAACTTCAGCCTTAGCTGCTTCTACTTTTGCCATAGTTGAATCTACTGTTGCCTTTTTAACTGCCATTTTGTTTTCCTCCGTATAAATTTTAAAATTGTATTTTAATATTTATGTCTTATCTTATGTCTGCTACAAATAGGATATTACGCTTTTTTATTATATTTTGCAAGCGTTTAAAAAATTTTCTTATATATTTACCAATTCATTCAAATAATATTTCCAAAAAATATAAAAAATGCACAAGTAAAATTGCAAAAAAAAATTATAATATTATCTCACTTGTTAGTATCAAAACAATACTAACAAGTGAGATAATATTATCCTGTTAATCAAATACTACAGTGAAAAATTATTTTTATAAAACACTCCTTCTTAAAAAAGTTTTTTTACAGATTAACTTTTCCGTAAATGAAAATACTGCTGCACACAGTGCAGCAGTATTTTCATTTACATCGAAATTATTAGTTATAATTTTCGATACATCTTTGGAACATGCTCTTGTCAATTCCACAATTTGGACATACCCAATCATCAGGTAAATCTTCAAATGCAGTTCCCGGAGCGATTCCATGCTCAGGATCTCCTACCTCAGGGTCATAGGTGTAACCACATGGGTTGCAAAAATACTTATCCATAGTAAAAGTCCTCCTTACTTATGTATTATATTTTTTAGTTACCTAACTTTTCTATACAAAAATCAAATACCTATTAACCAAAATATCTCTTAAGTAATCCTGCAAAAGCTTTACCGTGTCTTGCCTCATCTCTTGCCATCTCATGAACTGTATCATGAATAGCATCAAGGTTAGCAGCTTTAGCTCTCTTTGCAAGATCTGTCTTACCTGCCGTTGCTCCGTTTTCCGCATCAACTCTCATCTCTAAATTTTTCTTGGTTGAATCGGTAACAACCTCTCCGAGAAGCTCTGCAAATTTTGCAGCATGCTCTGCTTCTTCAAACGCAGCCTTTTCAAAATACATTCCAACCTCAGGATACCCTTCTCTCATTGCTACTCTTGCCATAGCAAGATACATACCAACCTCAGAGCA
Source organism: uncultured Lachnospiraceae bacterium (assembly GCA_902788555.1). Taxonomy (GTDB): domain Bacteria; phylum Bacillota; class Clostridia; order Lachnospirales; family Lachnospiraceae; genus Coprococcus_C. The sequence continues at coordinate 53,971 of CADAKQ010000010.1, read as the reverse complement.
CTCACCCTCAAAGTTGGATCTAAGATCAGCTATGATATCCTCACTTACTCCCTGAGCAACTCCGACAACATGCTCAGCCGCCCAGGTCATCTCACCGTCCTGTGCCTTAAACTTCTCAGCAGGTGCCTTACATACAGGACAAAAATCCGGTGCAGCATCTCCCTCATGTACATATCCGCATACAGTACATACAAACTTCATAATATAGCTCCTCCTTTAATTCCTTCATCTTATATTTAAGAATAAAAATTGCGAAACCGTATATGCTGTATCAAGTTTCGCAATTAATAATCAAATAATATAAAACGATAATAATTACTGTTTTATATACTACCATATGAGCCTTTTTATGTCAAGCTGTTTGAATGTGAAAAAGCACGTATTTACAAGGGTTAGAGGCACCTAACCATATATAATGAATCTAAAATAAGACTCTGTCATATTTATTAACCAAGCATATTGGAAACTATTTCATCCAGATGCATACCATTTGAGCCCTTAATCAAAACTATGTCATCCGGTTGCATAACCGAAAGAAGATATAGTGCAACCTCGCCATTGTCCTTAAATCTGTAGCACTTAATATCCGAACCTGAAGCCTCAACTGCATCTGCTATATGCTGGGATAGCTCTCCTACTACTATCAAATCATCTATCTTCTTTTTTGCCAGGTACTCGCCCACCTCTGTATGATATTTTTCACTATTTTCTCCAAGTTCAAACATATCTCCGAGTACGACAAGCTTTCTTCCTTCATTTGATACCTCTATCTCATCTATAACATCTATACTCGCCTTCATAGAATCGGGACTTGCATTATAAGTATCATCTATAATAGTATATTTGCCCGGTATATGAAGAAGCTTAAGTCGAAGTCCCTGAAAGCTTTCAAACTGCTTTGCCGCCTTTTTTATATCGAGCTTCATATAATCCGCTATTGCAAGACCGGCAAGTGAATCTATGACATTATGTTTTCCGAGAGCATTTAGAATAACTCTTACACGCTCATCCTTATGAACGTAATCATATACATATTGATAATTCTCCATATGAATATTCTCTGCCCGATAATCACACCACTCCTTGGTACCATAGCAAAAAGTTTTTACTCCGGTACTTCCTTTTATCTCCTCAAGCATAGGATCATCACCATTTAAAAAGAGAGCGCCCTCTTTATTCATATGGCTTGTAATGGAAAGCTTTTCCTTTCTTATATTTTCCTTCGTCTTCAAAAACTCTATATGAGCAACACCGATTTTTGAAACAACGCATATATCCGGCTTTACCATTTCGGACAAGATTTCCATCTGTCCCTCTTCACTCATACCCATCTCAAGAACAGCAACCTCAGCATCCTCATTTATTCTTGTGAGTGTTATAGGTGTTCCTATCTGCGAGTTCTGATTACCGGAGGTTTTATATACATTCAATTCTCCTGACAGAGCAGCCGCAATCATCTCTCTTGTGGTTGTCTTTCCGACACTTCCCGTAACACCTATAACAGGAATATTATACTTATCTCTTATATATGCTCCGATATCCTGAAGTGCTTTTACCGTATTATCTACCTTTATATATGGCTTGTCGGATTTTACTTCCTCATCTCTTGATGTAAGTGTTGCAACACATTTTTCAAGTGCCCTTTCTATATAGATGTGGCCATCTGTACGTTCACCAATTATAGGAATATACAAATCTCCTTCTTTTGTAACTCTTGAATCTATACATACATCCTTTGCTACGACATTTTCGTCTCCACAAAGAAGTGTTCCGTTTGTAACTTCTACTATTTCTTTAACAGATATGTTCATAATATGTCTCTCCCGTTATACAGCAATAATTACTCATATACTATACTACTCGCCAATTTGTCAGCAGTTACATCATCTATAAGATTTCTTACAATTGCAAGTGCAAACTCTATAGCGGTTCCGACACCTCTGCTTGTTATAAAATTGTCATCAATAACTACAGCATCTGTAAGTGCCTCCATGGCATCAAGCTCTTTTTCCATACCCGGATAGCAGGTAGCATGCCTTTCCTTAAGAAGTCCCATACTCCCATATACAGTCGGTGCTGCACATATAGCACAAAGAAGCTTTCCCGAAGCATTATACTCATTGATAAGCTTTTTTAATCCCTCATGTGCTTTCAGATTGAGCGTACCCGGCATACCTCCCGGAAGAACAATTGCATCAGCATCCGTAATAACGTTAAATGTCTTATCCATCTCTACTTTTATTCCATGAGAGCCCTTAACCATTTTCTCACCTGTTATTGAAACCATATATGTCTCAATTCCGGCACGTCTTAAAATATCAACTACGGTCAATGCCTCAACCTCTTCAAAGCCCTCTGCAAAAAATATATTTACCTTTTTCATAAAACTAACCTCCGCATTTATCAATTCGTTTTTTTATAAATACATTTTATATTTAAAATCACATGAGATTAGTATATAATATATCTGTTAATTCTTCAAGATAAACAAATATTAAAGTCCGGAGGTCTGAAATGGAAATAGAGAAAAAATATCTTTTAAAAAATTTACCCGGGGATTTGAATAACTATACAAATTATACTATCGAACAGGCATATCTTTCCGATTCACCCGTTGTGCGAATCAGAAAAAGACTATCCGGGGAAACGAAGGAATTCTTTCTTACGGTAAAGTCAAAAGGCATGCTTTCACGCGAGGAGGTTGAGACAGCTATAACAATTTCCGCATATAACAATTTCCTACAGGAAGCGAAGGGGAACATCATAATCAAGCAAAGATATATTATACCTCTTTCAGATGGCTTAAAAGCCGAATTAGATATCTTCAGCGGAGCATTTGATGGTATTATAATGGCAGAGGTAGAATTTCCAAATGAGGAATGTGCAAAAAAATTTACCCCACCGCATTTTTTTGGCGATGAGGTAACCTTTGATAGTCGTTTTCACAACAGTAATATGAGCAAAATGTCGGAAGAAGAAATCTCAGACCTGATTCATTTTGTTCATTCCGAAAGCTCCTGCTGAAATCATATTTATAGATATAACTAAGCAGATACCGCTTACTATTCCGGATGGTAAAAATCCGATTGCGGTATTGAAATTGGAAATAATAATTCCAAGTGTCTGTCCATAGAAGCAAAGCTTAAACACATCTTTTTTGGATAGTCCAAGTCCAAGATTATTATTTATTGAATTTACAAATATTCCAAATATAAGTGCAAGCAATGCATACTTTAAGAAATACCCTATACAGGAAATAATAAAGCTGACAACTATATAGGTATATATAAATGGAATCATCTGTCTTAGGCTGTCGTTATTAAAGCCCTCGGTCAAGAGGTTATCAAGCTTTATCTCCTGGTATCTTGTAATCTTATTTCCACTGTTTACCGCAACTGTCAGATACTCACCTCCGAATGCAAGATACCCGCTTGTTCTGTTTAGCCTCTCATCAGGTACTCTGTCTTCTTCTGTATCAATCACAATCTTATATATTCCAAGTGACATCTCAAATTTTTTCTCAATGCTAAGCCTGCCATCCTTAAATTCCATAGGTGCCATCTTTTTCATAAATAAATTATCAAAGCCGCCAAAGCCGGTTATAAGCGCAGCAGTCGGAACTGCAACTCTTACAATCCCCAAAGCAAGCATAAGCACAACTGCAAACAGGGCAAATCTCCCCTTTTTTTGCTCCAGCATTTCTTTATATTTTGATGGTTTAAACATGGCATAAACTATCTGTTCGGAAAATGTCATTCTAATCCTCCTTAATAATAAAACCTTCCTTAGGGATTTTTACCGTTACGACTGTTCCCTTATCAACCTTATTTCTAACCTCAACACCTGCACGACACATATTCTTAAGTTTCTTTTTTATCTCTTTAAAAGATAGTGAACCCGTAAACTTTTTATCTGGTCCTATCCCCTTACCATTATCAACTATCTGAATTGCAAAGCAATCCAGTCTTTCATATATTCTAAGTACAATTCTCGGCGTTCCCGTTGACCTTAAGGCTCCGTTTCTTACCGCATTTTCAACAAGCGGTTCTATCGTGGCAAATGGTATCCTGAAATTATCCACCTTGTCTTCAAGCTCTATTATAAGTCCTTCATTAATTCTTTGTTCCATGCCAAGATATGCTTTAATATAATCAAGCTCCTCTGAAAACGGAACGAGTCCGTTATCGGTCGTGGCTCTCATATTATTTTTCAGATAGACCGAAGTATTATAGATGAGCCTGCTGTTTTCCTTATCCTCCTTAAGAGAGCTTATCGCTTCATTTAAGGAATGAAATACCAGATTGGTATTTATGTTTTTTATCAGTTTTTCTTTCTTTTCTTCAAGGCTGTTAAGCGCCTCATCCTTTTGGGAATTTACTTCCTTTACTATCTCCTTTTGAACAGTCACTACAAGAAGAATCAGGAATATATAAATTCCTATCTGCAGCACAGTTCCGTCATATCTTTTATAAAAGCCAAAAAATGATAACACACCTTCTGCTATACATGCAACAAGCAAAAGAATATTTGTCAGAAAGTTACTGTATATGCTCTTATCGGAATAAGCATCTGCTGCAAGATACATTATTCCCGATAAAAAAATAAGTCCTATTATTATAAGTATCTTGGTAAAGCCTATATAAGTTGCAAAGTCACATACTCCGCATATCTGAAAGATAACACCTGTCAGATAATTAACTGCATACGTATATATTCCTATTTCAAATATCATGGCATATCTTCTCTTCAAAGCAAAGCATCTTTGGTACATAATATAAAGCACAGGCATTATAAGAAGTATAACCATACTGCTCATATAAATACCAAAGGTATTTTTGAAAAGTATCTGCATTATCGGATTGGATAAAAGACTCCAAAGTGCCGTCGCAAATATAAATGAAAAAGCATATACCGACTTTCTCTTATTAACCTCAGAATTTTTCATAAGCATAAGACATATAGTCAATATAATCGAGGTTGCTATAAGAGATATCGCAAGGACAAGTCCCAATCCATTATTATTGATAATATCAAAAATTATATCACTTTTATTACCATAGTATATCTCCGGCAGAATGCCACTGTACTTTTTATATCCTGAAGATAAATATATGGTAATTATTTCTCCCGGCACAGTGCTGCCTATATCGACAATATTATAGCATGGAACTGCGTTTTTCATGAGCTTTTGCTCATTCAAAATTCCATTGGTATATATCGTCCTTTCTCCGACCATAACTCTGACATTTTGAAACTCTGTTTTAAATGCTATGGCGGTATTTCCGTTTATATTTTCCGGTACCTTATGCATAAGAACAATAACATTTTCCGGATCATTTTTCAACTTATCCGGAAGAGTAACTATCCTGTCGGAACCACCATTGAATGCCTTAAGTATCCATCCGTCGGAAAAATCTGTTATTGTATTTCCTGCCAGCTTATCCTGTCCTTTTGGTGCAAATACAAATACAAATAAACCAATAAAAATCAGCCCTGCAAGAATGGTTATTATGATAATGATATTTAATTGTTTCAATCTTCGTTCATTCATATTATTTACCACCAAAATTAAACATCTTGAATTTTTACATCTGCTTCATAAGATTTATCATCTCTATAGCACCCAACGCACAATCATAGCCTTTATTACCCGCCTTTGTTCCTGCACGCTCGATAGCCTGCTCAATATTTTCGGTTGTGACAATACCGAACATAACCGGTATCTCGGTTTCCATAGAAGCTTGTGCAATCCCCTTTGATACCTCATTACATACATAGTCATAATGACTTGTTGCTCCTCTTATGACAGTTCCAAGACAGATTACAGCATCATACTTCCCTGACTTTGCCATCTTCTTTGCAACTACAGGTATCTCAAATGCTCCCGGTACCCAGGCAAGAGTTATATCGTCATCTTTTACGTCATGCCTTACCAGTGCATCCTTTGCACCGGCTATGAGCTTTGAAACTATAAACTCATTGAACCTTGATGCAACTATACCAATCTTTATTCCTTCTGCTACCATTTTTCCTTCTAAAACATTCATCTTTTTTTCTCCTTTTCTTATTTATTTAATCAATTTAATAGGTAACCAAAAAAGTTTGATTACTGTTTATATATCGAGTATATGTCCCATTTTTTCTTTTTTGGTTTTTAAATAAAATGAGTCGTATGGTCCCGGCTCCATCTGTATCGGAACACGCTCAACTATTTCAAGGTTGTATCCCGAAAGGCCGTAGACCTTAAGTGGATTGTTTGTTAAAAGCCTTAATTTTCTGATTCCAAGGTCTACAAGGATTTGTGTCCCTATAGTATAGTCTCTTGCATCCTCCGGAAATCCGAGCTTCAGATTTGCTTCAACTGTATCAAGGCCCTTGTCCTGAAGCTCATAAGCTCTTATCTTATTTATAAGTCCGATTCCTCGACCTTCCTGTCTCATATAAAGAAGCACACCGCGTCCTTCCTTTGCTATAGCCTTCATAGCTGCATCATACTGCTGTCCGCAGTCACACCTTGCCGAGCCAAGTGCATCTCCTGTAAGGCACTCAGAATGTACTCTGCAAAGCACAGGCTCACCATCAGTTATATCGCCTTTGACAAGTGCGACATGGTGTTCGCCGTTAAGCTTATTTATATAGCCGTAGATTGTAAATTCTCCATATCTTGTAGGCATCTTTGCCTTTGCAACACACTCGACAAATACCTCATGCTCCTTACGATATTTTATCAGCTTTTCTATCGTACATATCTTAAGATTATGTTCCTTAGCAAATGCAAAAAGGTCATCTCTTCTTGCCATGGTTCCGTCATCCTTCATAATCTCACAGCAAAGTCCGACAGGCTTAAGTCCCGCTATCTTCATAAGGTCAACCGTTGCTTCTGTGTGTCCCTGTCTTTCAATAACACCTCCTGGTCTTGCTTCAAGAGGAAACATATGTCCCGGTCTTCTAAAATCCTCCGGCTTTGCAGTATCATCCACAAATTTTCTTGCAGTTATTCCTCTTTCCTCCGCCGAAATACCTGTCGTCGTACTTACATGGTCAACAGATACCGAAAAAGCCGTGCAATGATTATCCGTATTGGTTATACACATCTGCGGCAGATGAAGCTTATCCGTATATTCCGGTGACATTGGCATACATATAAGACCTCTTGCATACTTTGCCATAAAGTTTACATTTTCTGTCGTTGCAAACTCCGCTGCACAGATTACATCACCTTCATTTTCTCTATCCTCATTATCAAGAATCACAACAATCTTACCCTGTTGCAAATCCCCAACTATTTCCTCAATCGTGTTAAATTCCATTTTGTCCTCCTTATTATTATTACGGTTTGATATGAGTTTAAAAAGTATATCGCAGGCACGCTTTCGCTACCCTACGACGTAACGGTACTAAACTCGAAAAAACCTCGTTAAGTACCGACGTCTCCAGAGTACCTGCTTATATACTTTTAAACTCATATCAAACCTTACTCTTCTATAAAATTATATAAAACCATATCGATTTAACATTTCCATATCAATATTAGATTTCACAGTTGTATCTTGGTGATTATACTTCATCAGCTTTTCAACATATTTTCCGACAATGTCGTTTTCAAGGTTTACTATGTCTCCTTTGTTTTTGGTGAGCAGAGTGGTCTCATTTGCCGTGTGAGGTATTATAGATACTTTAAATACCTCGTTATCGACATAGGCTACGGTAAGGCTTATACCGTCTATTGCAATAGAGCCTTTTTCGACTATGTATTTTAATATTTCCGGTGTTGCAGCAATTGTAACCCATACGGCATTGTCTTCACGGGACAGATTTCTTATGGTTCCCATTCCGTCTATATGTCCTGAAACTATATGTCCGCCAAATCTTCCGTTACACAGCATTGCTCTTTCAAGGTTGACCTTACTTCCCTGCTTTAAGCTTCCAAGGGCTGAGCGTCTTATGGTTTCAGCCATAACATCCGCAGTAAATATATCCTTTTCAATGGATGTTGCCGTAAGACACACACCATTTACAGCTATACTGTCACCAACCTTTGAATCCTTTGTCACGGTTTTTCCCTGTATGGTAAGCACAACAGATTTAGAACCATGCTTTATGTTTTTTATTTCTCCGATTTCTTCTACTATTCCGGTAAACATACTAACCTCTTTTCTTCGAATTATTATTTGCGCACATATCTTATCAGCAAGTCTCCATCCAGATTTTTGACTTCCTGCAGATTAAAATGTGCCGCCATATCAGGTTCTTCAAATCCCTGTCCTTCTACCGCAGTAAGAGCCTCTTTTCCACCTAAAACCTTAGGTGCCATGTATATCATAACCTCATTTACTATTCCTGCTTCCAATGCACTGTAATTAAGTGTACCACCACCTTCAATTATGACACTGTCTATGCCAAGCTCTCCAAGCTTACTCATAAGCTTCCTAAGACTGATCTCTCCATTTTCCTCTTCTATAAATATAACCTCAACATTATTTTCTGTCAGCCCGTTATATTTATCCTTTTTATTCTGACCTTCACCGGCTACAACAATGGTTCTTATATCCTTAGCCGTTTTTACTATATTTGACTCAGGAGAAATCCTAAGCTTGGTATCACAAATAATTCTTACAGGATTATGTCCGCCCTCCAATCTGCATGTAAGCATCGGATTGTCAATAATAACAGTCCCTATTCCAACCATTATTCCACTGCACCTGTTTCTAAGCTCCTGAGAATTCAGCCTTGATGCTTCGTTACTTATCCATTTACTCTTTCCTGTATATGCTGCTATCTTGCCATCCATTGTCATGGCATATTTCATTATCACATAAGGTGTCTTCGTTGTAATATAATGAAAAAATATATCATTTAACGCATCACACTCTTCCTTTAAAATGTGAGTATGAACTTCTATATCATGCTTTCTTAAATATTCATAGCCTTTTCCACTTACAAGCAAATTCGGATCGTCAGAACCGACATACACTCTTTTAATCTTATGCTCAACTATAGCTTCCACACAAGGAGGCTGTTTACCATGATGGCAACAGGGCTCAAGTGTTACATACATATCTGCACCTTCTGCCTCCTCAGCAAGATTAGCAAAAGCTTCTCTTTCTGCATGTAATCCGCCATACTTCTTATGATACCCCTCACCTATTATCCTATCATCTTTTACAATTACCGCCCCCACAAGAGGATTCGGATTGACCGCACCGACACCCTTCTTCGCCAATTCAATAGCGTATCGCATATATTTTTCATCAAACATATTAATATTTACTCCTATTTAAAGTGCCTATTTTTTCATATTACTTTGCTGTGCCGGTTGATAATTGCATGTCTATAAGCAGGTACTTTGAACACGCCGGCACTTAGCGAGCTTGTGAGCTTAGTACCGCTGCGTGTGAGAGTAGCGAAAGCGTGCCTACGATAGACATGTAATTATCAACCGGCACATTCAAAAAACCTGAAGCAAAAAACTTCAGGTTTTAAATCATAATAATGCACAACAAAATATATGCATTAATTCTTCTTCCATCCAGACTTTACTGTCGGCTTTGGACTTCCACCAAATCAACCTTTCGGCTCGCGGGCTGTACCGCCGGTCGGGAATTGCACCCTGCCCTGAAGATTTATTAAATTATATTTATTATACTATGCAATACAATAATTACAAGTATTATTTAAGCAATCAATCTATTCACTCTTACCGATTGACAGAAAGCCACTTTCATTGGAACGAAGAAGGAAGGATAATCCGATATTCTTTCTGCTTTCCTCAGTTGCAACATATATCTCGCCGGTTTCAACAAGTGACTTAGCTATTTCAAGTACTCTGTCCTTAAACTGCATCATCTCACGTCTGTCACGCGAGCTTAATTTGAACATATACTGATTCTTCGAGCTTATCATGAGGATGTTATAAGAATGTATATTATTCTTTGTCTCTCTCATAGCCGAACCAATCATTCTTGAATTTGCAATTATTATTTCTGCATTCTCATCAGGAAGATATTCTGAAAGAATGAGCTTATAAATCTTAAGATAGTTTTCTTCATCATCTGCCTTAACCGGAAGCTCCGCAACCGCAAATTCCACTACCGAATCAGCAAACTTAATTGTACCGCCGTCATCATTTATCTGTGCTGTACATTCCTTAGGTACACATAATCTGAAGAATTTATTTTCAATAACCTTCTGCCATTCGTCAGGCTCTCTTAAGATAAGACTTGTATACTTTCTTTCGAGCTTATTCATACCGATTATACATGCATCATCTCCGGTCTCAGCAATTTCCCTAAGCTCATTATAAAGAAATTCAATTTTTTCATTACATTGTGGTACAAGGTCGATAAGCTTTTCTATGGCAGGTACATAACCTGTTTTTGCGCTATTGAGATACAGCTCTATCTTTTCAGCAGGATTGTCTGTTTTTCCCGCCTTATATTCAATAACCTTATAAAGATTTTCCTTATCAAAGCCATCATAACGGTTATCATAAGCCTTCTCAAAATATTTAATACTTCTTATTTCACCCTTATAATTTTCATCGGCTTCCTGCTGCTGATATATCTTACCCAACTCATATGCTGCCTGGTAGCTTCCGAGTCCGAGAGCCTCGTTAAAGGCTTTTTCTATCTCATAGGAATTAGCTATATAAAACACCTGACTCTGCTTATAAAGTGCTATCTTAAGTGCTGCAGCACCGCTTCCTGCCTGTACTGCTCTTTCCCACTTTTCTACACAGCTTTGTAAATCTTCTCCGCCTAATTCTTTGATATCCTTAATATAAGCTTCCGCCTCCATAATACCGTTAGCAGCAGCTTCTTCAAAGTACTTGAGTGCTTTCACACCATCTCTTTTGGTTCTAAGCACACCATAATAGTAAAATCTTCCCAGATAGAAGGCAACTCTCTTATGTCCAAGCCTGTGTGCATTTTCATACCAATTAAGTGCCTTCATATAATCCTTAAGCTGCTGGTCGTATATATTACCAAGCAGGAATGCAAGGTCAGGATCCTTTGTTGCATCAAAAAGCTGCTTTGCATAGCTTATCGTCTTTTCCAAATCCTTATATGGTGAATCATCATCAAAATAGAGCTCTATAAGAAGATAGCTTGCTTTTATACTTCCAAGCTTAAGAGCCTGCTTTGCTGCAGCCATCGCGCCCTCATAGTCCTCAAGATAATAGCAGTAAACCGCTTCGCTGTAATACTGGTTATCCTTACGGTTTGCACTCTGGTCACTTACCAATGTAGGATCAACAAAGGCAAAGGAGTTTGCAGTTTCAAAAATTATCTCTTCGTACTGTTCTATGATATCCATATTGGCACATACAAATTTCATACAAGCCAGACGTTTACCCTGATAAAATGCAAATGTAACAATACCCTTTTCCATCTCCTTATGATAGAAGGTTGTACATATACCATCTGCATATTCTGTAATATATGCTTTAAGCTGAAGCTCCTCATCGAAGGCATCATTACAATATCTCAGATAATTTTCAAGAGTTTTCTTTGAATCTCTGGGTATACTGTCATAGGAAACATACATTGCAAAATCCTTGTATGTAAGATTCGGTGCATAATACTCCTCATCGGTTTCCTCATTTATAGTCTTAACCCAATCCTTTGGCAACTTATGTATATAACCATCTACCTGATTATGTACATACGTATATTGATACTGAAGCTTTGAAGCCTCTATCATTTTATATTTCGGTTCCTTACCCTTTGCACGTCTTTCTTCAGCTATCGCAGTATAAAGCTTATCCTTTTCCTCAAATTCAATACTATCTGTATGGCTGCTTGCATATTCAACTCTTTCATATGCAGATTTGGCTTTAGAATCTCCCAAATCAGCAAGCTTCTTATACCACTTCATAGCCTTTTCATAATCTACAGGTACTACAAAATCACTTTTGTTACCATATTGGTCAATTCTGTTAAGTCCATTTTCATAGATACTTCCCAAATTCATATAAGCGGCCTTGATTCCACACTCAGTCGCCTTTTCAAAATAAGTAATTGCCTTTGAAAAATTCTGAATTTCAAGAAGCATTTTGGCAAGCTTATAAATCATATCCCCGTCTTTATTAAGCTTGATATACTTCTCATAATAGGTTGTAGCTTTAGCCTTATCTATCTCTGTTTTACTATTGCTATACTTTCCAGTCTCAAAAAATTCGCCCATTATCTTAAGGGCATCTGAGCCAAATGATTTGTAATTTTCGTCCATAATGGCTATATCAGCTATCTTCTCAAATATATCAACAGCTTCTTCAGGATTGCCATTTTCCATAAGGTTTATACCTTTATCATATTGGAGTTCTACATTACTCTTTGTGGATTTCTTCTTATTGCCAATATTCGATAAGAAAGGAATCTTACCAAAGAAATCACTAAGCTTTCCCATTTGACCTCCTCCTTTATTATAATTGATATACGGATATATGATTAGTTACAGCTAAATCATAAGCATTCCATTTAATAAAAATACAATTTCAGTAACTTTTATTATAACATATAAAATATACTTACGCAAGAAAGCAAACTATTTAGATTCAATATATTTTGCCATTGCCTCTACAGCTTCCTCGGCATCCTCACCCTCAGCTTCAATACTAAGCTCATCGCCATTGGCAAAGCCCATACTCATCATACCCATGATACTTTTGGCATTCACCTTTTTGTTGTTTGAAGAAACAAATATTCTGCTGTCATATCTGCTTGAAATCTGCACCATCACAGCTACAGGCCTTGCTTCTGAATCTGTAGGTAAATTCACAATAACACTTTTAGTAAACATTTTAATTAATCCTCCTTAGTTCACCAGCTATCTCACTTATTTTTCTTAATCTATGATTAACACCTGATTTACCGAGCGGCGGAGATAACATTTGACCTAAGTCAAAAAGCGAAAGCTCCGGTTCCTCCATACGAAGTCGGGCGACCGCCCTAAGCCCCTCCGGAAGGTATTTCAAGCCTTTAGTTTCTTCAATAAATCTTATGTCCTCAATCTGTTTTACTGCAGCATTGACAGTTTTATTCAGGTTGGCAGTCTCACAATTAACCTTTCTGTTAACGCGATTTCTCACATCCTTAAGTATACGGACATTTTCCATATCCATGAGCGACATATGTGCACCCATTACATTTAATAAATCTACTATCATTGAGCCATCCTTTATATAGACCACATACGATTTTTTTCTTTCAATAAGCTTTGCCTCTATATCAAAATCCTTTATGATATCTATAAGCAGTTTTGCCATATCCTCTGTATCACAGACAATTTCGAAATGATAAGACTTCTCAGGATTTGTCACCGAACCACCTGCTATAAATGCTCCTCTTATAAATGCCTGCTTACAGCAGTTTTTAGATATTAGCAGCCGTTCAATCGTTGTCTTTCCATCTCTTTCCACGATTTTCAAAGCTTTTTTTCCTGCTTCATCGTAAGGAGAAATACCTAAAATATCTGAAAGCTTCTGAATTTTTTTCCCCGCAAGTGTATCTTCATTATCATCAGACATTACAAAAAGTGCAGAAAGCTCTGCAAGTCTGCAATGCCTCGCACTGCTTAGATGCTCATATAGTTCCTGTTTAACCTTTCCGGAAAATGACATTTGTTATTCTCCCTTTACAATCTTATCCTTTGTTATATCCCTGTGAAATATTCTTACCGTATATGGCAATTTACCAAGCTCCTCAAAAAGAGCATTTGCAACCGTAACGGAACGATGCTTTCCACCTGTACAACCAATGGATATAACAAGCTGATTTTTTCCTTCCTTCTTGTAATTCGGCACAAGAAAATCAATCATATCAACAAGCTTTCTCATAAAAGCTTCATATTCTTCGCAATTCATAACCATATCGGCCACCGGCTTATCATTTCCGGTAAGATTTTTCAGTTTCTCGACATAATAAGGATTAGGTAAAAATCTCACATCATATACAAGGTCGGAATCCCTCGGTATTCCGTATTTAAAGCCAAATGACATAATGGTTATAATCATGTTGTTATAGGCTTCTCCGCTTGTAAATATTTTTTCTATTTCGGCACCCAGCTCTCTGGTAAGAAGCCCACTTGTATCAATTATATAATCTGCCTTCTGCTTAAGAAATTCTATCTTCTGTCTTTCTCTTACGATTCCCTCATTGATTCTTCCGCTTTTTGAAAGAGGATGCTTTCTTCTTGTTTCCTTAAATCTCTTTACAAGCTCCGGCTCCGTTGCATCAAGGAAAAGAATTTCATAGCTGTAACCGCTTTTTTTCATATCCTCAAGCAAAACCGAAAGCTGATTTAAGGACTCACCGCTTCTGATATCAACTCCTATTGCAACATTATCTACAGAAAGTTCATCGTCATATGCAATATCCGCAAATCTCTTAATCAACATAACAGGCAGGTTATCCACACAGAAAAACCCCATATCTTCAAGCTTTCTTAATGCAGTTGATTTTCCGGCACCACTCATTCCGGTAACTATAACAAATCTCATCTTATGATTTTTACCTCCGGTTCAAGCATAACCCCAAATTTTTCAAAAACTACTTTTTTAACATCATCTATAAGCCTAACAACATCTGCCGATGAAGCATTATCATAATTTATAACAAAACCACTGTGCTTCGTTGATACCATAGCTCCTCCGACACGGTATCCCTTAAGTCCGGCATCTTCTATAAGCTTTGCGGCATAATACCCTTCAGGTCTTTTAAATGTCGAGCCCGAGCTTGGATACTCAAGCGGTTGTTTTGAGGTTCTTTTTTCCTTTAGTTCATTCATCAATGCCTCTATATCCTCTTTATTACCCTTTTTTAATCTTATGCACGCACTGAGAACTATTTCATCAGCATTTATAATACTTTCTCTATATGCAAATTTCATTTCGGAATTGGAAAATCTTTTTACACTTCCATCCTCCATAAGAACATCCGCATATTCAATAATATCCTTCATCTCGCCACCATATGCACCGGCATTCATAACAACGGCACCACCAAGAGTTCCCGGTATTCCGGCTGCAAATTCCATACCTGTAAGTGAATTTTCTCTTGCGGCAGCGGCAAGTTTTGACAAAATACATCCCGCCTTTGCAATTATCAAATCATTTTCCACAGTATAATCATTCATAAGGCTGTTAAGCTTTATAACTATACCATCATAGCCCTCATCTGAAAATATAATATTACTTCCATTTCCAATGATAATGTATCTTTCTTCATTATCTTTACAATAATCGATTATATCCTTTATCTCATCAGCATTTTTCGGTGAGAAAATATATTTTGCATTTCCTCCGACACGCATTGTTGTATGTTTTTTTAACGGTTCATCCGCCTTATAGCTTATATTTTCAAATATATCAGACATAAAAGCTCCTTATTAATGAAAATCATAATCTTTTTAATTTATATGAGCACTTTCATAGAACATAAAATTAAACCCATAATATATTTATCATACATTATGGGTTTAATATATTCAATGTGAAAAAATATCAATTTTATTCTAAAAAAAGTCTATTAGTTCGTCGATTTAACCATTATGTAACGATTAGACGTTAAGAATAGCATATGCTCCACCATAAATTCCAGCATCATTTCCAAGAGTTGCAAGAGCAAATTTTGTCTTTTTACATGCATGGAATGCATTCTCCTGAAAATACTTTGAAGTCTTTTCTATTATGATATCACCTGCCTTAGATACTCCTCCGCCTATAACAAAAATATCCGGATCTACAACACAGGCTATCTGAGCGAGTGCCTTTCCCAATATTCTTCCATGCTCTTCAACAAGTCCTGCTGCAATCTCATCTCCATCCTTTGCCGCATCAAATATGGCCTTTGAAGATATATATTTAACATTTCTAAGTGATGACGGTGCCTCGGAATTATTAAGCTTTATATTTGCCATTCTAACTATACCTGTAGCTGAAGTATACTGCTCCAGACATCCGCATCTGCCGCAACCACATACCTCTGTCTCATGGTCGTTTACCTGAATATGTCCAATCTCACCTCCGGCTCCATTTACCCCGGAAAGCATTTTTCCATCTATGATAATACCGCCGCCAACTCCTGTTCCGAGTGTTACCATTACAAGGTCCTTATAGCCCTTGCCGCCACCCTGCCACATTTCACCAAAGGCAGCCATATTTGCATCATTTCCAACCTTAACATCAAATCCGGTACGCTCTTTCATCTCTTCGGCAACATTAAATATTCCCCATCCGAGATTTACGCATTTAAGTACCGTTCCATCACTCTTAACAGGTCCCGGTACACCCATGCCTATACCTGCAACCTCATCACGGCTGATACTCTTTTCTTCAATCTTAGCATCTATGGATCTTGCTATATCTCCGAGAATGTGCTTTCCACCGCCATCAGTACGAGTAGTAATCTCCCATTTTTCAAGAAGCTCACCCTCACTGGTAAAAAGTCCTATCTTAACTGTAGTTCCACCTATATCCACGCCAAAAACATACTTTTTCATTTCATTTCCTCCCTATGCGTTCTGCGAATTATTTGCTATGTTTTGAGTTACCCTGTCATAAAGCTCCTGTGCCGCATTATAACCCATCTTCTTTTGTCTGTGGTTTACGGCTGCCGACTCAACTATAATTGCTATATTACGTCCCGGTCTTATAGGTATCGAATGACTTACAACCTTATTACCCAAAAATTCTGTATATTGGTCTTCAAGTCCAAGCCTGTCATAATTAGCTTCCTTATCCCATTCCTCAAGATTTATTACAAGGTCAATGGTCTGAGTCTGCTTAACACATTCTACACCAAACATTGTCTTAACATTTATGATTCCTATACCCCTAAGCTCTATAAAATGTCTTGTTGTATCCGGTGCCGTTCCAACTAAGGTTTCATCGCTTACCTTTTTAATTTCCACAACATCATCAGATACAAGTCTGTGTCCTCTCCTTATAAGCTCCAAAGCGGCCTCACTCTTACCTATACCGCTGTCTCCCATAATAAGAACACCTTCGCCATATACATCAACCAAAACAGCATGAATGGATATACGCGGTGCCAGCTCAACATGTAACCACCTTACAACCTCATGAACAAATTCGGATGTGGTTTCTGACTTATCGGTAAGTATCGGTATTCCATGTTTTTTTCCGGCCTCAATTATAAAATCATACGGCTGAAGATTTCTGCAAAATATAAGACACGGTATTTTATACGCAAAAAGCTTTTCAAAGATTTCAATATTTTCTTCTCTTGAATGCATATTTGCTATATAAGCATATTCTACATTACCGCAAATCTGTATTCTTGCCGCATCAAAATGCTCAAAAAATCCCGCCAACTGTACTGCCGGTCTGTTCATATTGGGATCCTTTATCAGTATCTTATCGGTATCTATCTCCGGTGTATGATTTTCCAAATTCATTTTATTGATAAGATCCGTGACTGTTACACTGTATTCCTCTTCCATCCTGTCCTCCTTTAAAAATCCGTCTTTTTACTCTATGAAATTTCCATAAAGTGAAAAGGGGCTGCCAACTGACAGTCCCTTAAAATGTACTTCCTATTCTTCGGTCTCAGATGCAGTTTCCTGATACTTTTCAAGTATGATACTCTGTATCTTATCTCTCGTGTCTGAATTAATCGGATGTGCTATATCTCTATACTCTCCATCTGAAGCTTTGCGGCTTGGCATCGCTATAAACAGACCCTTTTCTCCTTCAATAACCTTGATATCATGAACAACAAATTCATTATCAATCGTTATCGATACTACTGCCCTCATCTTACCTTCTTTTGTGACCTTTCTTACTCTCACATCTGTAATCTGCATATTAATCCCCCTTTTTATACCGCCTTACATTATAGAGCGTATCTGAAATTTTTCTCAATAATTACTTTGATTTCATCAGGATCTCCTGTATGAACCGTATTGGCTCTTAAAGTATCTCTACTCTCAACAATACAATTCTCTATATAACAGTTGTCTCCTATATGAACATCATTAAGAATTATAGAATTCTTAATAACACAATTATTGCCAATGTAAACCTTTTTAAACAATACTGAATCCTCAACCGTACCATTTATAATACATCCACTTGCTACAAGACTGTTATTTACAACAGCCTCGCCATTGTACTTAGCCGGCGGAAGATCCTCTACCTTAGAGTAAACATCCGGATGCTGTCTGAAGAAATAATCTCTGATATCCTTATTAAGGAAATCCATATTGGTCTTGAAGTATGAATCAACTGTTCCGATATTTCTCCAATAGGATTCAAGTTTATAACCATATATCTTCTTAACATTTTTATATCTTATAAGAATATCGTTTACAAAATCACTTCTTCCTTCTGCAGCACAAGCTTCAAGAAGCTCTATAAGCTGTCTTCTTCTTACAACATATACACCGATAGATGCTGTGTTTGTCTCAGCTACCAAAGGCTTTTCTTCAAAATCTATAACTCTGTTATCCTCTGCAAGCTTAACAACACCAAATCTGTTGATATCATCTTCACCTGCCGGAATATCCTTACAAACTATAGTTATATCGGCACCTGTTGCAATGTGATCTTCAAGAACCTTATTGTAATCAAGCTTATAGATACCATCACCTGATGCTATAACAACATAAGGCTCATGAGCTGATTTAAGGAAATTAATATTTTGATACAGTGCATCTGCCGTTCCTCTGTACCAATAACTGTTTGTTGCCGTGATAGTCGGAGTAAACAGATATAAGCCACCCTGTTTTCTACCAAAATCCCACCACTTTGATGAGTTAAGGTGTTCATTTAATGAACGTGAATTATACTGTGTAAATACTGCAACCTTCTGTATGTGTGAATTAGTCATGTTTGAAAGTGTAAAATCTATGGCTCTGTAGCTTCCTACAATCGGCATAGCCGCTACAGCTCTCTTTGATGACATATCTCCCATTCTGCTGCTGCCGCCACCGGCTAAAATAATACCTATTGCTCTCATTCTATTCACCTACCTTTATTATGCTTGAACCGCTCTTAAGCAAGCCGTCCGGATACTCATCAATTGTTGTCTCTCCGAAAATAGCAACATTCTTACCAATCTTTACGTTGGCAGGAATAACTGAATTTTCGCCTATCGTTACGAGTCCGAATGAATAGATATGAGGTGCAAACTCGTTAGGTACTTCTTCACCCACACCAAGCTCAGAATTGGCACCGATTTCTACACCTTCTGCAATTATAGCCTTATCTATAACTGCTCCGTCCCCTATTACTGCTCCATTCATTATAATGGAATTTCTGACTACTGCACCTTTTCCTATGGAAACACCGGAACCGATAACTGAACTGTCTATAGTTCCGTAAACCTCTGTTCCCTCGCCGACTATACTCTTTGTAATCGAGCTTTCCGGTGCAATATACTGTGGCGGAAGTATATCACTCTTAGTATAAATTCTCCAGAATTCCTCATAAAGATTAAACTCCGGAATAATATCAACCAGCTCCATATTGGCCTCCCAATATGAACCGAGAGTTCCGACATCCTTCCAATATCCCTTGTATTCGTAAGCACATATCTTGCTGCCCTTTTCATGACAATACGG
This sequence comes from uncultured Lachnospiraceae bacterium, assembly GCA_902788555.1. Lineage (GTDB taxonomy): Bacteria > Bacillota > Clostridia > Lachnospirales > Lachnospiraceae > Coprococcus_C. Next base: position 34,387 of record CADAKQ010000010.1, on the reverse strand, counting down.
AATAATATGCTTACCAAAATCACATTCAGGCTGATCCTTCATAACCGTAAGTGCTTCCTTAAGAAGCTTCCAGTTAAAAATGTATATACCCATAGAAGCTTTATTACTTCTCGGATGCTCAGGCTTTTCTTCAAATTCCTGTATGCAGCCCGATTCATCTGTTATTACAACGCCAAATCGACTTGCCTCCTCCATCGGAACCTGATATGTAGCAAGAGTAATATCAGCCTTGCTTGTCTTATGAAAGTCAAGCATTACTTCGTAATCCATCTTATAGATGTGATCACCCGAAAGAATCAATACATAATCCGGATTGTAATAATCTATATACTCAATGTTCTGATATATAGCATTAGCCGTTCCTGTATACCACTGACTGTTTGTACTTTTTTCATAGGGCGGAAGAACTGTAACACCACCAATATTTCTATCCAAATCCCATGGCATACCAATACCTATGTGTTGATTAAGTCTAAGCGGTCTGTACTGTGTTAATACACCTACAGTATCAATACCTGAGTTAATACAGTTACTTAACGGAAAGTCTATAATTTTATATTTCCCTCCAAATGCAACCGCAGGTTTAGCTAGCTTCGAGGTTAAAACACCAAGACGGCTTCCTTGTCCACCGGCTAAAAGCATCGCTATCATTTCTTTCTTAATCATAATGTCACCCCTTTTAGCATAATATAGATGTATTATACCATTAATATCCAAAAAGTGAAATACTTTTTGTGTAAATTTTATAAGAAATCTTCATAAAATTTATAATCAATGGTAAATTTTCATAAAAATCGCTAAAAAAAGATTTTCTCTGACAAATCAAGGGAGAGGCGCTTAGCATAGCATTATATTGCAAAGTGCTATGTGAGTACCTCTCCCTTGATTTGTCAGAGAAAAAGCATCGCAAATGTTGTTATTCGGAAGCTTTTTTCATATTTTTCAGAAACGGAAGGAAATCAACCTCAAGACAGGCTGCTATTTTAATATCATCCTTTTCCTGAAGTACCTTTCCCAGTCTGGTTACGGCCTGCGCCATCTTTGACTTATCTACCAGTGCTTCGTTTTTATTTATAACCGATTCACAATTATTAAATATTTCTATTTCCCAGTTAATCCCCTGAATTACCAGTCCGAAAAGTTCATCCGTATCTTCCTTCTTGTCTCCCCTTAACTCCTTAATAACCGTTTCGGTTGCAGGAATTATTTTTTCACTATATTCAGCCAACTGTTTTATGGCTTCATTTTGCAGTTCAGGAAGTCCCATACTTATCCACCTTTCTATTCTTTAGTATCCTTTACTATCTCGGTTATAGAGGATGCAAGGCCTGCTATACTTGCTATCTCCGAAGGTATAATAAGCTTGTTTGACTTGCCGTCTGCAGCCTTTTCAAACGCTTCCAGACTCTTTAATGTAAGTACAGCCTTCTCAGGCGCAGCTTCATTGAGATATCTTATACCATCGGCATTTGCCTTTTGAACGGCAAGTATTGCCTGTGCCTCACCTTCTGCTCTCTTTATGGTAGCTTCCTTGGTAGCCTCAGCACGAAGGATTGCCGACTGCTTTTCAGCCTCAGCCGCCAAAATAAGAGATTCCTTCTGACCTTCAGCACGAAGAATTGCAGACTTCTTTTCACCTTCTGCGATAAGAATCTGTTCACGACGTTCTCTTTCTGCCTTCATCTGCTTTTCCATCGCATCCTGAATGGCAGCCGGTGGAATAATATTCTTAAGTTCAACTCTGTTTACCTTTATACCCCAAGGGTCTGTGGCTTCGTCAAGTGTAGCTCTCATCTTCGTGTTAATGGTCTCTCTTGAAGTAAGTGTCTGGTCAAGCTCAAGATCACCGATTATATTTCTTAAGGTTGTTGCTGTAAGATTTTCGATTGCCATTATCGGATTTTCAACACCATAAGCAAAAAGCTTAGGATCAGTTATCTGAAAGAACACAACCGTATCAATTCTCATGGTTACATTATCCTTAGTGATAACCGGCTGAGGTGCAAAATCCACCACCTGTTCCTTTAGAGATACCTTGTGTGCCACTTTATCAAAGATAGGCATCTTCATATGGAAACCAACCCCCCATGTGGACTGATAGGTACCCAGTCTCTCCATTACATACGCATATGCCTGCGGAACAATTCTTATCGAGCTTGCCACAATCACAACCACGATAAATACAAGAAACAGCCCAAACCACTGTCCTCCCGAAAGTCCTGACAATAAACTAACATCCATAGTAAAATCCTCCTTAAAATATTTTATTATAATTGTATAAATTATATTTAAACATTAGCTTCAACGCTTATAAGCTCTACTTTTTTAAGACAATCAGCTTTACACCGCTTATTGAATCAACGACAACCTCTTCATCCTTTTCAATTATCTCATCATCCTTAGAGCGTGCAGTCCACTCCATACCGTTAAGCTTAACCTCACCCTCGGATTTGAGATTATTTATGGTTTTTGTTACATATCCAACCTGTCCGATCAAGCCCTCAACATTGGTCTTCTCAGGTTCCTTCATAAGATGCTTTACCGCTATCGGTCTGGTGAAAAATAAAAGCAAAAGCGATACTATCGCAAATACAAATATCTGAGCAAGCCAATGCAAGCCAAGATAGGCTGTAAGTGCTGCCACAAGTGCTCCGCCCGCAAACCAGATTGTGGTAAGTCCGAGAGAAATCATCTCCATAACAACCAAAACAGCTGTAGCGATAAGCCATATTACCATCCACATCATAATCTTACCTCCTTCTTATCCTGATACGTTTCAAAACCTTTTTTATTATTCTGAATTGTTACTTTTAGTTTTCTTTATAATAATTAATCAGGCAGCCTGAAAGGATTATATCTCTTTCATCATCCGTAAGTGTCCCCAGCGTAAACTTAAGCTCATGCATATCCTTATTAACCACATATGCCTTGATAATATCCGACTTATCCTTTATTGCCTTTACTATATCAGGTATGAAAATGTAGTCATCTATATCAAACTTATAATCCTCTTCCATTACAAAAGGCAGCATACCCCAGTTAATAAGATTCGAACGATATCTCTTTGTGGCATATTCCTTTGCGATATTCGCCCATCCGCCGAGAACCTTTTGGCAGGAAGCAGCCTGTTCTCTCGCCGAACCGTCTCCCGGCTTTACCGCAAATATAGTACTTCCTACTCCCGTATTATCATGACATGCATCAGGGAAGGTTTCTTTAACCTTATGCATAGCCTCCTTAAGAGACGGATCTGCCGCACCCATGCACTCACCTTTCTCACGAATCTTTTCAACTCTTTGAACTGCTTTTGCCCTTCCTACATACTCAGGATCCTTTCTTGAGAGTGTGAACTCTGCAAGTCCGAGAGGATTCGATCTGTACGAAGAGGTTTCACCCGAAGGAATAAGCTCGTCTGTTGTAGTAACAGGATCGTTTATAACCGAACACACCTTAAGCATAAGATTATCCGTTAAGGCAATCATTTCCGGCCAGTCCTTTATATTTGGACCAAACTTTATCTCTACCGATGAATCAGCCTTTCCCACACCATTGTAGACTCTGTTATCATATATGGTTTTATCAAAGAAATATGTCTGTCCCTTATATTCTACATCCATTTCAGTAGCTGCCGTGAGATAACCCTTATTAGCAGCTGTAGCAGCTATCGAACGTGCATCCATAAGTGCAACCGAGGATATCTGTCCGTTCTGTATCTTGGAGCCCTCTCTGTTAGGGAAGTTTCTTGTTGAATGTCTGATACTGAACGCATTATTGGCAGGCGTATCTCCGGCGCCGAAGCAAGGTCCGCAAAACGCTGTCTTAACAATAGCACCTGTTTTTATAAGGTCAGCAAGAACACCATTTTTAGCAAGCTCCATATAAATCGGAGTCGAGGCCGGATATACAGATAACGTAAATTCATCCGCACCTATGTACTTACCTCTTATAATATCCGCCGCCTGACAGATATTCTCAAAACCACCTCCGGCGCAGCCTGCGATGATTCCCTGTTCAACATAAAGCTTACCATCCCTAACCTTATCCTTAAGTGAAAATTCAACCTTTCCGTCAAGTGATACAAGAGCCTTTTTCTCCACATCATCAAGTATATCCATAAGGTTCGCCTTTAATTCTTCAATTGTATAAACATTGCTCGGATGGAAAGGCATTGCTATCATAGGCTTTATCTTCGACAGATCAACATATACAACTCCATCATAATACGCAATTTCACCCGGATTAAGTTCTTTATAGGCCTCCGGTCTGTAATGAGTTTCGTACCACTTCTTTATCTCATCATCCGTCTTCCAGATTGAAGAAAGACAGGTAGTTTCTGTTGTCATTACATCAATGCCGATTCTTTCGTCTGCCGAAAGCTTATCAACTCCCGGACCGACAAATTCCATAACCTTATTTTTAACATAGCCGCAGTTGAATGTAGCTCCGATAATTGCAAGTGCAACGTCCTGAGGACCGACGCCCTTTGCAAGCTCCCCATCAAGATATATAGCAACCACACCCGGTTTTGCTACATCATAGGTTCTCTTAAGAAGCTGCTTTGCAAGCTCGCCACCGCCTTCACCTATTGCCATAGTACCTAAAGCGCCGTATCTTGTATGGCTGTCAGAACCAAGTATCATGGCTCCGCACTCTGCAAGCATCTCCCTTGCAAACTGATGTATAACGGCCTGATGAGGCGGGACATAAACTCCACCGTATTTTTTAGCACAGGAAAGACCGAATACATGGTCATCCTCATTTATGGTTCCGCCAACCGCACAAAGTGAATTATGGCAGTTAGTAAGCACATACGGTATCGGAAATTCAGTAAGTCCCGAAGCTCTTGCAGTCTGAATGATTCCGACAAATGTAATATCATGTGATGTCATCTTATCAAACTTAATCTTAAGCTGTTCCATATCCTCTGAGGTATTATGTGCTTTAAGGATTCCATAAGCCATGGTATTTTTGGCAGCATCCTCTTTAGATACATTTATACCTTTGTTTTTTAACACTTCATCGGAGTTTCCTTTATCCTCGATTAATTCCGTTCCATTTAAAAGATATGCACCATTTTCATATAATTTTATCATCTTGCTTACATCCTCCGTATTATTATTTATTTTCAAAAAGCATTATATATTCTACAGCTTCCGATATATCGGCATTTTTAGAATTATTTATCGTATATGCACTTGCATGTGCAAGAATTCCCGTTCTTACCGATAGATAATCAGCATCACTTACCTCTTCGCCATTTATATAATATGTTTCTCCCGACTTCTTACAAACCTCACCCTCTGTAAGTGTTTCTCCGTCATAATAGGTAAGGGCATAAGCTTCATCTGAGCCTCCCGACGTCGGAAGCGTGATAAGATAACCGTCATCACACAAATTAATTACCTTATAATATCCAAGATGCCTGCACTTGTTATTTTTTATATTATACACCTCACAGCCAATAAATGAATTATTTATATCAGCAATGTCAAATAAAAACATCTCAGGTATATCATCATCATTTATATCGTATAAAAGAACAGTATTTACCGTATGTGCATTCATAGAGGCATCAAAGCTTTCCATATAATCAATATATTCCTTCTGCCAGTCAGTAAGCATATTATCGGCAACACTGCTTATATCAATTTCCGATCCGTAATATTCCTCAATCTGATTCATAAGCTCAACTGCCTTTGGCTTATCATTGGAAGAAACCAACCTTTCGAGCTCTTTGGGATAGTATTCTTTTCCACCCTCATATGCCGTTATATAAAGAGTCTCAAATAAATCCTTATATTTCTCATCCCAATTATCAACCGTAACCTGCTTACATATATCAAGTATCTCAAAATAATCATTTTCTTCAAGCATAGTCTGACAATCGATATAAATATTTCTATATGCAAGAACACTGTTTGCATTTGACAGTATTGTTTCCGCATAATCATGTGCCTGATAAAAGGAATTATCTGCTACGAGACTGCACATGGCGGAAAGCTCCTCTGCGGAAATATCTTCATTCAGATATTCTCTGTATTTATCATTTACAAGCTCAATCATAAGCTTTTCACGTACATCATTATTAAGCCTTTGGCTTATCTTATCCATTTTGTCACTCAGATTATAAATCGCACCTGTGTCATATATTATATTTGCCTTGCACAAATCATTCATAACAAGCTTAAATTCATTTGCCGCCACATTCGGCATATATGAATCAACTATAACTTTTGTTGAGTCTATCTCATCTATAGCATCTAAGGAGGCTACAGCTTCTTCATAGGTTATGACGCCTTCTATATATTTTTTACAGATTGTTGCCGCAAAATCATCGAGGTAAGACTGTACCTTTTCTCTGCCTTCATCACCGAGCATATCATAGTAAGCCCTTAACTTTACACTGTTGCCTTTTTCTATGTTACTAAATACCATCTGTCTGCTGTAAAACGGCAACATAACAAGAACTGCACCGATAGCTTCAAACAATATTAATATCAAAGAAAAAACAAGAAGCTTTCTCCAACCGTTTTTCATAACAATTCTCCTAACTTATTCTTCTTCAGATATATCCTGCATTGCATCAGTATCCGTTGCACCATATGTAACCAAAGGTTCACTTAATTCCTCTGCATCCGTATCAGATGACAGCATAGGATATATAAGCTGTTCATCCGCAGCTCCTGACTTTATATAGTACGGATTTAATATAATGAAATAAACCAAAACTCCGATTAAAGCAAGTCCGGCAACGGCAAGCACAAGGGAAAATACTGCCAATGCCTTAAAAGGCGTTTTCTCCTTTTGCTCCCTTATTACATCATCCTTCTTAAACCCGTTATCCTCATATATCTGATCAAGAATGGCTTCTCTCGCAATATGTTTCTTAAATGAATCACCGGCTTTATTATCCTTTTCTTCATCAATCTGACTACTGTCATTCACCTTGACAGCTTCAGATTTTTCCTCATCATCCACGATATCCTCTGCTTCGATATCTTCAGCTTCAGCATTCTCTGCTTCGATATCTTCAGCTTCAGCATCCTCTGCTTCGATATCCTCTGCTTCGATATCAGTATTTTCGGAATTCTCATTACTGAATAAATCAGCTTCGGAATTATTCAATCCGGCCTCCTGCTTGATTTTATTTCTTTTCTTTTTACTCATAAAAATCTCCTGATATAAATATCATTTACAAACTGATTTATCTTGCACACTTATAAAGAAGCTCTTCCCATCTTCTGTCTACCTCTTCCTGATATTTCACAAGGAGCTCTTCATTTTCCGGCTTGAAAAGATGCTTAAATCTTCCCTGAGGTCTTAAGAAATCCTCTATAGGAAGCTTCTTTTTAGGTTCATAATTAAGTATCCATCTGCCTTCTATAACCTCAAACAAAGGCCAGTAGCAGGTCTCAACAGCAAGCTTACATATCTTCATTATATCTGCAGTTTCATATCTCCATCCTCTCGGACAAGGGGACATAACATTTAAGAAAGCTGCTCCCGGTGTATAGATTGCTCTTTCTGCCTTCTCGTATAAATCCTTCATAGTTCCAATCAGAGTAGATTGTCCAACATAAGGAATGTCATGATTGGCTATTATCGAAGCAAGATCCTTACGGTTCTGCATCTTACCAACAGAATTCTTACCTACAGGTGTAGTGGTCGTATCTGCATACATAGGCGTTGCAGATGAACGCTGAATACCTGTATTCATGTATGCGCCGTTGTCATAGCATACATAAACAAGGTCATGATTTCTTTCCATCGCTCCTGATAAGGACTGAAGACCTATATCATATGTACCACCGTCGCCACCAAAGGTTATAAACTTATAATTATCCTTTATCTTGCCCTTTTTCTTAAGAGCATAGTAAGCTGTCTCAACACCTGAAAGTGTTGAACCTGCATTTTCAAAGGCATTATGTATATAGCTGTCCTCCCAAGCCGTATAAGGATACATAAAGCTTGAAACCTCAAGACAGCCTGTAGCATTTCCAATTACTGCCTTATCCTCAGGCTTAAGGGCACGAAGTACAGTTCTTACGGTAATCGTACCGCCACAGCCTGCACACATTCTGTGACCGGGAGCAAGACGTTCCGGTTTACTCATTACTTCTTTAAAATTAAATGCCATCTCGTTCTACCTCCCACTACTTTCTAAGACCTATATACTTAAACTGTTCTATCTCTTTGTTACCGTTCATTATATCGATAAGCTCTTCAAACACACCCTCGGCAGCTTCAACCGTATAATCACGACCACCAATTCCATAGAAATAATTAATTGCGGTACAATCTGATTTTGCATCATATAAAGCCGACTTAATCTCTGAGCCAAGAGGTCCGCCGTAAGCTGAAAAGCTCTCTGCTCTATCAAGTATTGCCGCATACTTCACATTTTTTAAAGCTTCTGCAATTTCTTCTCCCGGGAAAGGTCTGAATACTCTTATCTTGAGAACACCTGCCTTTATACCCTGCTCACGAAGCTTATCAACAGCTTCCTTTGAGGTGCCTGCCGCCGAACCGATTATAACGATTGCAACATCTGCATCATCAAGTTTATATTTTTCAAAAAATCCATAGCTTCTTCCGGATATGGCTTCGAATTCTTTGGCTACATCAAGGATAACCTTCTTGGCATTTTTCATAGCCATTCTCTGGTTATATTTGGATTCCATATAGAAAGGTGAATTAGCATAAGGTCCCACTGCCATAGGCATTTCACTGTTTAAAAGATAATTTTCCGGATTATATTCACCTACAAAGTTTCTTACAACCTCTGTTTCCAAAAGCTCTATATTTTCTACGGCATGACTTGTGATAAATCCATCCTGACATGCCATAAACGGAAGTTTAACATCAGGGTGCTCAGCAATCCTGAAGGACTGAATGAAATTATCATATGCTTCCTGATTATTTTCAGCATAAATCTGAATCCATCCCGAATCTCTTGCTCCCATACTGTCAGAATGGTCACAGTTTATATTGATAGGTCCCGTAAGTGCTCTGTTTACCAAAGCAAGAACTATCGGAAGTCTGTCAGAGGCAGCCACATAAAGAATTTCCCACATATAGGCAAGTCCGCAGGAAGAGGTTGCAGTCAGTGCTCTTGCACCTGCTGCACTTGCACCTAATGCTGCACTCATTGAGCTATGCTCTGATTCAACAGGTATAAATTCAGTATCCATCTCTCCATTTGCGATAAATGTAGATACCATCTGAGGTATCTCGGTTGAAGGTGTAATAGGGAAGGCTGCCATTACATCCGGATTAATCTGCTTTATCGCATAGGAAACAGCTTCATTTCCCGACATTCTTTCACGAATAGACATACTATATTCCCTCCTTCATAGTAATTGCTCCAAAGCTGCATGCCTTTTCGCATATGCCGCAGCCCTTGCAGTGATCCAAATCAAAATCCTGTCTTTTTCCGTCCTTAACTGCTATACAGCTATCCGGACAAACAGGTGTACAAAGTAAACACTGTGTACATTTATTCCAATCTATAACAGGCGTTTGTGTTCTCCACTCTCCGGTGTGAAATTCTCTGGCACCGCCGCCACCATATATCTGATTACCCGGTGTTATATCATAATATGGACTTTTCTCATTTATTTTAGATAAATCTGATGCCTGTGCCATTTATTTCACCTCCTCAAATGCCATTTTAAGTGCATTCATATTTCCTTCGATTACTTCAGGCTTCTTTGCAAATTTATGTTTATAGGAAGCCTCCATCTCTGATAAGAATACATCCTTATCCATTATATCAGCAACCTTGACGATTGCTGCAAGCATAGGTGAATTCGGAAAATACTTTCCAAGCGTTTCCATTGAAACCTTATGCGCATCTATGGTATATACTTTTCCTTCATAACCCTTAAGCAAAGGAATAATATCCTTTTTTTCCTGAGTAGTATTTATAACTATTGCCCCATCCTTAGACAGTCCCTTTGTTACATCTACTGAATGAAGAAGCGTTTCATCAACAACTACAACAAAATCAGGATTGTATATATTGGAGTGAACCCTAATCGGTTTATCCCCTATTCGATTGTATGCCGTAATAGGGGCCCCCATTCTCTCCGGTCCGTATTCAGGAAAGCCCTGAACATACATACCTGTATTAAACGCAACATCTGCAAGAAGCAAGGCTGCTGTCTTTGCTCCCTGGCCACCGCGTCCATGCCATCTGATTTCAATACTCTTATCCATGTGTAAATCACCTCATAAAATATCTTTATTTACATATTGAAAAGTTTCAAATTAGTTCATATATGATAAACTTCTTTATTATATACTAAAAAGCGTCAAAATTCAAATATTATTGGAACAAACCTTATTTTCCCAATAATAATCATCCTAAAGCCACATCCAAAATCATCATAAGCACAAATCCAACTGCAAATCCGATGGTTCCTATATTGGAATGTTCACCCTCTGCTGACTCCGGTATAAGCTCCTCAACAACCACATATACCATAGCACCTGCTGCAAAAGCGAGCATATAAGGCATTATTCCAAGCATATATTTTGAAAGCCATATCATAACTAAAGCACCTACAGGCTCAACAGCTCCCGAAAGCATACCATATATGAAGGCCTTTATTTTACCTGTTCCTGCCGCACATACCGGCATGGAAATAATAGCTCCCTCAGGGAAATTCTGAACCGCTATACCAATTGCAAGCGCAAGTGCACCCATAAAGGTAATTGTACTTTCTCCGGAGAGCATACCTGCAAAGGTTACACCGACTGCCATACCCTCGGGTATATTATGGAGTGTAACTGCAAGTATAAGCATTGTTGATTTTTTCAAATCCACCTTCGGGCCTTCCGCCTCTTCTTCATTTACATGAAGATGCGGTATAATACGGTCAAGCACCAGAAGAAATATTATACCTATCATGAAACCTGCTGCTGCCGGTATAAATGAAAGCTTTCCCTTACCTTCAGCCTCTGCCATATCGATGGCAGGTATCAAAAGCGACCATACGGAAGCCGCAATCATAACGCCTGCCGCAAAGCCCGACAAAAGCTTTTGCAAATTTAAATTCAATTCCTTTTTCATAAAGAAAACACAAGCTGCACCAAGTGTCGTCCCCATAAACGGTATGCATAACGCACACATTATTTCTTTCATAATCAATTCTCCAAACTCACATATTTCGGCTGATTATTACATAGTTATGCTTACTTTGTCAATTTATGCATAAAGAGACAGAGTATTTATTATATCAACTATAACCTGCATATCCCTGTTTATTTTTCCAATCTCATACTGATACTCTACCTTCTCCCTGTAATCATGGTCGAAAGCATCAGAGTGCATATTGATTCCGACAAATAATTTATTTCCCATCAGATGAACAGCAATATTTCCATACCTTGCATTTAAAGCTTCTATTCTTTCCATCATCTGCGGAGTCAAAAAGTAAAAAGCATCATGCTCGTAAAAAGCATCTGTTTTAAATATTCGGTTAAACATACTGCTTTCAAGCTTGACCTTTTTATTATTTGAATTAGCCTTATACATAAAAGTATTTGATATGCATCTTACGGAGGATACATTTTTATAAGGAAAATCAAACGCAAACATTCTTCCCTTAAAATATGTTGTAGTATGTGAATTTTTACCGGATGTATGATACTGTACCGTAACATCCGCCTGTTCAAAATGTATACCGTTATAATCTGCCGAAAGATAATCCTCCGTATGAAAGCGGTTTCCAAGCTGCACAAGATTAAACATCCTGACGGCTTCCTGCGCAAATCCGCTTTCCCACATATAATTTACATTTTGAAAATTCTGAGAAAGCGCCTGTACTACAAAAGTCTGCTTATAAAGCTGCTTAAATTCATTTTTTACATTCTGTGTTTTCTTTGTATAAGAAATAGCAAATATAAAAAATGCTATCATACAAAGCTGGGCAAACGGCAAAATACCCACTCCGACAACAGAAGACAGCAATGCCATTGAAAGCCAAAGAAAAAACGGTACAAAAATCATTATGAACTGAGCCTGTATCTTTTTTCTCAAAGCTTCAAGCCGGTTTATCGTATCATATATCCCCATATAATTCTCCTTGCCTTTGTTTTTTTACAATTGATACAATTCTGTTATAAAGATATGTGAGACAAAGTATTCTGCAAACCTGTGCAAGCATAGGTCCCGGTGAACCATAGAACCAATACATACTGCTTTCGGCATCCTTTGTCATCCACGCTCCCCACAAGCATATAACCATAGTATAAAAGATAAGCACAAGAACCATTCCCATTGTAAGTAAAAATGCATAGAAGGAATAATATTCCTTTCTCCTTATCTCAAATATCATACTTATGAACATAAAGATTATAGCACCAAGAGAGAGATAATTCAAAAATACGACGACTTTTTTATAAAGCTTCCATATGCGATTAAGCAAACCTATTATAAACGAGCTATAATGTGCACTCGCATAATCACCTCTGTTTTCTATATCCACCTCATGATTTTCATCATAATCAATTATATTGGTAAGAAGGAGATTTTCAAACAGACCTTTATCAAATTCATCCATTCCCTCAGCAGTATATGAAATATACACACCGGTAGAATCATAATTTGCATATTTGATAACAACCTTCTTTGAAAGCTTAAATGACTCCTTTATGTCTTCAAATGTAAACGGACGCATCTGCGAGGAAAGTGAGATTCCCTTTTTTTCTTTAAGTCTTCCATCCTCAAAGCCTTTTTTCAACTCCTGATAAATACTTTTATAAAAATCATTCGTCGTCCTTGCATCCTTATAATAGCCTATTTCAAGAACTGCCTGTCTAAGTGCCCACTCCGAATGATCTCCCGGAACATCCGCTCCGTAAGATGTAGGCAGCATCCAAAACTTTCTGCTTTCATCAATCACATCACCAAAGCTGTCAAGTGTCGGACTTACATTCCTTGCAAGCTTTATCGCATCATTTGAAACCCATATACGGTCATCTTCATTTTTTCCGTCATCTATCTTATATAACAGTGACATTACTTTTCCACAGTATGTTCCGGTTCTGTCATTTGTGGTAAATATTCCGTATCTGTTATAATTAATTGCAGAAAGTCCAAGCTCTAATATAATTATTGCAAAGAATGGTATACATACTATTAAAAATGTTTTTAAAACCTTTCTTTTATGTGCAGTCCAGTAGATAAAAAGTATGAGCATAGCCGGAACGACAAAGCTCATAATCCAGACACCATCCTCCCTAAGCTCCCAAAAAATCATAATTGAAAAGCTTTCTGCCAAAAACCATTTTCGGAGTCTTTTATATTCCGTATTTCTTCTTAAATAAATTCCGATAATTGATGATATAACCAAAAGAGCAAGCCAATGAGATAAGGAATTTCTGTAGATTCTTGCCGAGGTAAGCGTCAAAAAGCCAACAGGAGAAAAAAGTACCGCAAGATATATAAATCCCGCTAAATAATTGTTGGATATAATCGGCCTTAGAGCCTTAACAAATATGTAAGAGATACAAACATATAAAATGCCGACTCCGATACCGTACGGTATTCCAAGTGCCCTGAAAAAAGCAAGCAGTAAAGGATAGGTCACAGACTTTATAAGTGTTACATCACTGTAGTCTCCAAGCCATATACCGGCAAGAATATTATATGCACGCTTAACCATCCACTGGTCATCCAAACCCGCACTAACGAGGAAATGATAAACATATCCCGAAGATAATACTATTCTCAGCAATGAAAAGAATGCTATAACCATATTCCATATTATCGGCATTTTTTTCTTTGTACACTTTTTAATTGTCACGGCAAAATTATCTTTTTCCATCTTATTTTTCCTGCTTTTTTTCAAGATAGTCATCTATATATCTGTAATAATCATAGTTACATATATTTTCAGCCATGCTAAATTTATTTCTAACCTGAATAACCTTGGCAGCAACATAGTCCTCATCAACAGGCTTTCCGTCCAGACTCTTAACCGATTCAGTATTTGCATTATATGAGATTCTGTCTGTTATAAAGCTTCTGTCATTGAACATAACAAGTCCCTCACTGTCTGAAAGGATGTCCTGTCCTGCCAACATTCTTGAATCGTAATCAAGTCCCATAAGATTTGAAACCGTCGGAAGAATATCAAGACTGCTGCAACACTTTTCTACATAAACCGGTTTTTCCATGGAAGCCGACCAAATGATGAGAGTATTTTCATACCACTCAAAGGTGCTGTCAAGAGTATGACCTGCCAGCTCGTCTTCTACCTCCTTATTGTCGTAAGGTACATGGTCTGCCGTAAGTACGATAAGTGTATGGTCTGCAATACCTGCATCCTCAAGTCTTTCAACAAGCTCCTCCATGGCAAGCTCAAGCTCATACTGACAAGCTATGTATGCCTTGGTAGTCTCCGAATAAGCCAAATCATCGACTAAATCCTTATGTCTTTGTGCCATGGCATTGCCACCGAAATTATACATAACATGTCCGCTTACCGTAAGATAATATGTATGAAAGGGCTCCTCATTTGCATAATCATCAAAGGTGTTTTCTATCATCCTAAGGTCAGATTGAGGCCAAAGCATAACACCCGAATCACTGTATTCAGGTTCATACCCATTTCCTACTCCTATCCAGTCATATCCCAGATTAGGATGCGATATATTGCGGTCATAATAGTCATAATAATTATCATGATAACCCGTCACCTTATATCCTTTGTCAAGAAGCTGACGACTTAATGTAAACATCATATCATTTTTATTTTGTCCGGACTTTGCCATACTTAAATATCCGCCGTTTTTCGGCATAAGTCCGGTCAAATCTGCATATTCTCCACCAAGTGTTGAGCCATACCAAAGAGGAGTATAATAATTATCAAAACAAAAGCCTTCGTATTTCATTTTGTAAAGCATAGGTGTTCTTGTCTCATCTATGCAAAGACCGGAAAATCCCTCTGCAACCACAAAAATCAGATTATAGCCCTCAAACATACCGGTATACTCATTTTTATTGGTCGGCACGGCTTGGCTTATATATTCATGCATGGCGCGAATATTCTCATTTGGTGCCTCCTCCATAAGCTCTTCAAAATCTATATCAAGAATATTAGGTGAAGTATCAATAATTATCTCTTCAACCTCTTCCTCGGTCTTTTTATTATTTTCTCCGTTATCCGGTTCATCTTTTTGGGCCTCCGTAGTTATATTTGTTGTATCAACATACTTACCTTCAGCAACAAAAGAAACAGTATTGTCATCTGCACCCATTTTTTCCTTTATTCCAAGCTTTGTATCAAGGAAAAAGGATTCCATAACTCCCAGCTTTTCTACCGACATATCAACCGAGGTATAATCCGTAAAAATCTCATAAGCGGAATAAACCGCAAGCCTTCCCATCTGCATTTTTATCATTATAATTATGAAAAGGAGAACAGCTCCGCTGACAAGTCCCATATATACATAGATATTTTGTCTCTCAAAATCAAGGTGTTTTCTTAAAAAAACAGCCAACAAAATAATCGGTAAAATAAAAAGAAGTATAAGCCACCATTCCTCCTTTAACTCCTTGGCTATAACATCCGTAAAGTCGAGTGCCTGTCCGGCAACCTTTATAGAGCCCGCAACAGAAAGATATGTTGCAAACACTCCGCTGAAAACTACCTGCACCAGAAAATAAGCTGTAATAAATACGGTAAATAAAAAAGTTAAAACTATAGAAACAATTCTTTTAAAAACATTTGCAATTATACCAAATATTATTCCATAAAAAACCGCAAATAAAATTTTATACATCAAATAATCAGGAGTTGCACCAAAACGCACAAAATGAAAAATGAGCTCAAAGTAAAATAACAGCATAACAAAATAAAACTCCAAGGATGTAAATATTTTTTTTAAAATACTTTCTCTTTGCATTTTTAGCTACCTCATTTCTCGACGTAATTATACTCTAACTAACTTGGCATTTGCAATATTAAACTTGTTTTAGTATAATATTTGCAATATTTAAATTAAAAGCTACGGAGGATAAATCATATGGCGGATTGCAGAGATTTGATTGAAATATGCAAAGGCAGACATATATACATTCAGACTCATAACTTTCCCGATCCGGATGCTATAGCATCGGCTTACGGTCTTCAAAAGCTTATGAAGCATTTTGGTATTTCTTCCACACTTTGCTATGCAGGTAAAATAGATAAGCTTAGTACAAAGAAGATGACGGAGATATTTGAAATAAATATATATTCCTATGAAACAATAAAAGAGGATATGACGGAGGGAGACTATATAATCTGTGTCGACTCACAAAAGGGCGGAGGAAATATAACTGATTTTATCGGTGATGAAATAGCATGTATAGATCATCACCCTATCTATATAAATACCGAATATAAATATAGTGATATAAGATTTGTGGGAAGCTGTGCTACAATTATTGCAAAATATTTTGAAGAGCTTTCCGTACCTATGGATAAGCCGACTGCTTCCGCTCTAATATACGGTTTAAAAACCGACACGCTTAATTTTTCACGAGGCACAACCATTATGGATATAGATATGTTCAAATATCTTTACCCGAAAGCAGACAACGACATGCTCAAGGTGCTTGAGCACAATAATATGGAACTAAGTGATTTGAAGGCTTATGGTGCAGCCATAGAAAATATAAAAATATACGGCTCATCCGGCTTTGCTTTTATACCATTTTCATGTCCTGATGCTTTGATAGGAATAATATCCGACTTTATGCTCGAGCTTAACAGCGTGGATGTAACAGTCATATATTCCAAGCGTGCGGATGGTTATAAATTTTCCATACGCTCAGAAAGTCCTTCTATTGATGCCGGCTCCGTCATAAATCTGGCACTTAAGGGTTTAGGTACCGGCGGCGGTCATCCGTCTATGGCAGGCGGTTTTATACGCATTGAGGATATAGAAAGGCTTGGTGAGAATCCTGACAAAGCTATTATAGAACGCTTTACCTGCATACTCGGCGAGCAAATAAAATAAACCCCGGTCTGCTGACGATGTTCATACAAACCGGGATTTATTTATCAAACAGCCTGAGCATATCCTTTGTAGCTTTTTTACCTCCATATCTTACATCACGATATGCTTTTGTTATATCACCTACATCATCTATACTTCCGTTATATAATTCATCCCTTATCTCCGTAGGTGTCTTTGATTTGTCAAGCCTTATGTCATACTTATATCTAAGTATTCTCTCGCGATACAGCTTCCTTAGCTTTAGCTCACTCGAACCATAGCCATACTGTTCTTTTTTTATCTTTTTTTCCCTTACATTTCTTTTTTTTACGTAAGCCTCCTCTACCTTGTCTCCCTTTACGCTTCTTTTTTTCATAAGTAAACGAATTATGATTATCGCTGCCTTATATAGGATATAAATTACAAGGATAATAGCACATGTTTTATAAATAATATCAAGAATACCGACAACATCATCCGCATGTCCCGATATAAATGAGCTTAACCTCCCCTGCTCCTCATATATTTTTTCATCTGATGTTTGAGTAAGCGGTCTGATTAAAAGCAACAACAATAATCTGATTGCAAATATAATATAGGACAAGACATAAAGTAAGCCTCTTAATGCCTTGTAAAGCGCTTCATCAAGTCCAAACACGTATCCTAAAAATATTCCCACAAATAAAGATAATATTATCAATACAACGATAAGTGAGTTTGTGGAAACTATACTTTTTACCGGTATTCCTGATACGTTTTTAGTTGAGGCAAGATATCCCTTTAATCCATCAAGATATATTATCAAAAGATAAATTATTATAAGAATTAAGGGAATAACATATGCACCTGTTTTAAGCAGACTGCTCTTTGTCGCAAAACCATAAGCATATATAATTACGCTTACAAAAAACGTTGGCCACGGTACATCTGTAAAGTTTGCAAAATTTCCTCTTTTTTCATATAAAAAAGCTTCGCTCATCTGATATACGGTAATTCCTATCAGCAACCATTTTGTCCCAATGGAAAACGGCAGAAAATAAAGTCCGATAGCAAGAATTAAATGTACCAGAAAAATCCAGATATTATATCCGGCATTTTTTCTGATAAGATACGATACAATATATATCAATAATATTGCTGTTTCTATAAACGCCTCAGGTCTTTTACCCATAAATATAACTATCACAAAGTATGCGATAAGCACCGTGAAAAGCCACTCATAAATAAGGCTTGCAAGTCCTCTGAAAAGTTCAATTTTATGTCTCATATATATTCACCTCCCAGCCTTGCATATAGGAACGAATTTTACTGAAGCCGTGAATATTATAATAAGGGACAAGCATAAATACATCTATACCCATATCTCTCATGTAATCCAGTTTTTTCAATAAATCCTCTTTATAATACGGCGAAATAATTATATATGTCATATTTCTTTCTTTTACTTCAAGCTCCTTATCAACAATTGATAAAAAGGCATCATCTCTGGAATTATTTTTGATACGTGCCAGATATTTATCTATGGATAAAAGGTGCTTTAAGGATGCTCCGAGTGCGATTTCTCCCATACTTTCCGTAACTATATCCAAACCGTTTGAAGCTATGGCCACATTAAGATTACGCATAAGAAAAAATCTGCATACCGAGCTTGCAAGACAGATACTTATCTCATCCATATACTCGGCTTTTATCATATTGTTAGTATCAAGGTTGAGAAGAACCTTTATATTTTGCAGAGATGTATGATTATACACATTTACCATAAGACTTCCCGTTTTTGCAGTAGCCTTCCAGTTGATTTTTTTCATATTAAATGAACTGTCATAATCCCTTATTCCGCGAAAGGTAAACGGATCCTCCAGAAGACTCCTTTGACTTTCTATATCACCAATAACCATACTGAACATGGATTCAAGCTTTATATCATCATATTTTTCCGGAAAAACGTAGATATCTGATTTATGAGTTATATTTTTAGCAAAATTTTTTGTAAGAAAGAAATCTCTGGAGATGACATTTGCTCCATCAATCACATAATACCCTCTTTTATGTGCAGTAAAATAAAGCCTACGCGTTATCCTGCTTTGCGGCATAATAGAAAAAACATCGTTTCTGTAATAGGAATCTGAGATGGCTGCATTTTCCTTGTCCTCAAAGGTAAAATTCTTAGGTGCGGCAAACTTTACATGCAGCAAGGAAAGTGGAAGAAACTTAGCATTATTGACTACCTCGGTAATATACGAGGACTCTCCCTGATTAAGATAGGTATCATGAAAATCCACGCTTACATCAAGCTTATCATCCCACAAGCTTTCATAAAGCTTCTTTTGAAATACATATATAAAAATTGCTATTAAAATCGCAACAACCAATTTCATAAATAATTATGCCTTCCAATCCTCAACAGGTACTTCTACTCCTTCAACTATCTCTGAAATTATATTTCCGTTTCGTCCGAAATCTCCTGCTGCTCCAAAGGAAAGAATCCTGTGTCCCAAAACATACGGAGCAAGCTTTTTTACATCATCCGGTTCAACATAGCTTCGTCCGCTTATTGCAGCATAAGCCTGACAGCATCTTACAAGGGCGAGCGTTCCTCTCGTACTGACACCCAGATTAAGCTTACTGCTTTTTCTTGTTGCAAGCACTATATCAACCATATATCCTCTTACACTTTCATGTACAAAAACCTTCTTTATCTCCTGCCTCTTTTCCATGATATCTGCGGAAGTACATACACTCGTAATCTCATCAACAGGTGTACTTTCTATATATTTTTCTATGATATCAAGCTCTGTTTCCTTGTCATTTTCTCCCATCGAAAGCTTAATCAAAAATCTGTCAAGCTCTGCCTCCGGCAAAGGATAGGTTCCGCTTGTTTCAACCGGATTTTCTGTCGCAAAAACTATAAAAGGCTCATCTAATTTAATGGTCTGCCCATCAATGGTAACCTGTTTTTCCTCCATAGCTTCAAGAAGACTTGATTGTGTTCTGGGAGTTGCACGATTTATCTCATCGGCAAGAAGTATATTGGTAAATACAGGTCCTTTTACAAGTCTGAATTCTGACTCCTTCTGATTAAACACATTTAGTCCCGTTATATCTGAAGGCATAAGATCCGGCGTAAACTGAACTCTCTTAAACTCAACCGCAAGACTTTTTGCAAATGCCTTCGCAAGCATAGTTTTACCTGTCCCCGGATTATCCTCAATAAGAATATGTCCTCCGGCAAGTATACCTGTTATTATAAGCTTAATCTGTTCCTCTTTATCAACTATTACCTTCGAGACATTGTCACTTATCGCCTTTGCAAGCGATGCTGCATCTTTATAATTACTATCCGCCATAGTTTCCTCCAAACAAATATAATCTGAATAAAATTTATCATTGCCGATATATATTGTCAAATTTATTTTTTTGTTGTTGTGATAGTACCGGTGTGTTATAATCATCTTTGTTTAAAAAAAATAATAGGAGTAATTCAAATGAAAACCGCAATAATGACAGATACCAACAGTGGTATCACCTTAAAAAAGGGAGAAGAGGACGGCATATTTGTTCTGCCTATGCCGGTCATAATTGACGACAAGGATTATCTTGAGGGGATAGATGTAACACATTCGGATTTATATGAGGCTATGAGAAAAGGTCTTGATATTCATTCCTCACAGCCCGCCATAGGTGCCGTAAGCGAAATGTGGGACAAAATATTAAAGCAGGGATATGATGAGCTTGTTTACATACCTATGTCAAGCGGATTAAGCGGTTCATGTGCAACGGCAATGGCATTTTCAAAAAATTATAACGGAAAGGTTCAGGTAGCAGACAACCATAGAATTTCACTTTCCTTGTACGAATCCGTATATGATGCAAAGGCTTATGCCGATAGCGGACTCTCTGCAAAGGAAATAAAAGAAAAGCTCGAAAAAAATGCATATAACGCCAGTATATATATAACGGTAAATTCGCTTGAATATCTAAAAAAAAGCGGAAGAGTTACCTCTGCCGGTGCAGCGATAGCAACCGTTATCAATTTAAAACCTGTTCTTACCATACAGGGTGAAAAGCTTGATGCATTTGCAAAGGTAAGAGGCATTAACAACGCAAAGCAAAAAATGGTTGAAGCCTTAACAAAGGATTTGGAAACACGCTTTAAAAGCTATCCAAAAGAAAAGCTTTCTATAGGTACAGCCGGAACATTTGAAAAAAGTGAGGATGCAGATGCTTGGCTTGATATGATAAACGATGCTTTTCCTGAATACGATTCATATTATCTTCCCCTATCATGCAGCATCGCCTGTCACGTAGGCATAGACTCTATCGGAACTGCAATTGTTGTTAAAGACCGATAAAAATAACGGTTCTCAAAAGCTATTTGAGAACCGTTATTTTTATTTACCATATTCCTTCATCACCGCCAAAATTAAAATCAAAATTATACATTTCCTGAATAGACTGCATTTCCTCCTGTCTTTCCTCATACGCCTGCTCCTGCTGTTCCATAAACTGCTGTTCTATATCATTTATATGCTGTTCCTCGGCATCTGTTTCGGTGCTGTCCTGATTATTGTCATTCTGATTATCATTTTGACTGTCATTTTCATCTTCGTTTTCATCACCCTGATTGTCATTACTTTGATTCTGCTCTTCCTTTATTTCTTCCAGCTCTTCAATCATATCATCTATCTCATCCTTAAGCTTTTGTGCCTTATAACTGTGTCCGGTTCCCTCATCATTGGCACAGCCGTCAAAAAGAAGGACATCCCGTGCTTCCTTTAAAGATGCTATGGAAGAATCTATGTTATCCTTTGAAGCATAATCGTTGGGTATCATCTTAATAATTGAAAGTGCAAGATTAATCCTTATCGGACACTCTTTTTTCTCCGGCAGCTTATATTCCAATGCCTTATTATACTCCTTTATCGCTTCACTATAATTCCCCTGTTTATAAAAAATGTCACCACGATTATAGTGTGCTATATATGGCTGATAAAAATTGGCAAATGTAAGCATTTCTGCACTTTTGGCATAATTCTCCCGCTCCACCTTTTTTATAATTTTTTCATTATATACATAGGTGAAAAGAAGCTTTCCCACTATAACAAGATAAAACAGATATATAATTAACAATACTTTCTTTTTCATCTTATTTTAACCTTTCTTCTGTAATAAACAAAATCATATATAAGAATTATTAAAAGCGGGATAACAAAATAGTAATATATATCCCTGTATCCTTTTTTCCCGTTTTTTCCATACTCAAGCTCGCCGATATCCTTTTTTATCTCACTTAGCTTCACATCGATGTCCGACTGCTTTGTCATATGTATATAGTCGACTCCCATATCCTTTGCAATGCTCTTCAGATTATCCTCGTCAATACAGGAAACTGCCTTTACTTTATTGTACTTAGCATCATAATAATAAAGATATTCCGGTTCGGAATCTTCCCCTGCAAAGGAAGAAGCCTTCATCGGTCCACCGTCAACGGTTCCATATCCAAGCACCGCTCCATCATCTATATTATCATCAAGCTTCGAATAACTTTTAAGCTTTTCATCACTTGTTATCTCACCGTCACTTATAAAGAAAACAATTTGATAATTGTCCCTGTCATTATCCAAATCCTTTTCAAGCAAAGTCAGTGCATCATCAAAGGATGTACCCTTTGCATATAGCCTTGTCTGCCCGTTTAAAGCCTTTAAAACCTGTTCAAGTAAATTAATATCATTTGTATATGGTATGGTTTTATCAGCATTATTTCCCATAGTAATAACCGAATAATTGGCAGTAGGAAGACTGTTTGCGATATACATACAATCTGCCTTTACGGCATCAAGTCTTCTTCCATTACCATTATAGTCCTCTGCAAGCATACTTATGGTATTGTCCACAACAAATAATACATCAACATCCTGAGTGACCGCCTGAACATTTTCATCCTCTACCATGATTCTTGTGTTGATTGTAAATAAAAGAATTACTATAACTATCTGTCTTATAAAATTTAATTTCCCTTTTCTTTTCATCAAAAGAAAAAATACACATATGAGTGTCATGGCCCATATAGGTATAATAGGATTTATCTTCATAATCTTACCTTTCTTCCGGCTATAAAATATACTCCCAAACTCGCCAGTAAAATATAAAATAAAAGCTTCGGTCTGTCAGTTATAATGGTTTCAATTTCCTCAGTATCAGAAGCATCCGTAACACTTATGGCATCTATAACCTCCTGCACGGCAGATTGTTTTTTTATCTTATAATACTGACCACCTGTTTTTTCTATATCCCTTTTAAAGCCTTCTTCATCATATACATAATCCGGTCCAAGTGCAAACACCTTTACACCGTACTTGGCACAAAGGTCTGTAGCCTCATCCACCGTAACTAACTGTTGTCCGTAGACCTCGTTGTCCGTTGAAAGAATTATAATCCTTGCACGCTCGCTATCCTCTCTTAAATCCGGAAAATCAAAAAGACAGGCTGCAAGACCGTCACCGATTAATGAACTTCCATAATCACTTAAAGTACCTGCATACTTATATTCGTATGTTTCCAAATCGAAATCATTGTACCAGTTCCAATACGACATACTCTTTTGAAATGCTTCATTAAGCTTATCTATCTCATTCAACACATAATCATAGTCAGTAGTAAGCGGAACAAGTACAACTGATTTACCGCAAAAAATGGTTATGCCGAACCGCTCACCATCAAGTCCGTTTACAAGCTCCTTTAAATCATCACATATATATTGATTGAGTTCATCCATTGAATCCGATATATCAAGACATAAAAATATATCCCTGTTCCTTAAGGTTTTGGAAATTGTCTTTACTTCAACAGGTCTTGAAACCATTATGAAGCTTATCGCTATCGAAAACCACAATCCTGCCAGAGCAATAAATCCCATTATCTTATATATAATTACCTTTTTCCTAAACTGTGGATTATCCTTTACATATGAAACATTTGCAGCCTTTATACTGTCCTTATAGCTGTTTTTTTTCTTAATCACAATAAAAGGCAGTATAATTACCACAGGAATTCCAATATATAAAACCCACTTATACATCAATTCCATTCAGTGATTATCCTTCCTGCTTTATCTATGGTTTCTGTAATCTCTCCATCGCCCTGCTTCGAAAACTCCGGCTCATAGCATTCATCTATAAGATAGTAAAGTCTCGGAATATTGAGCTGTTTTATCTCACTAAGCGTGTAATTCTGAACCTTTATTCCGGTTACATCATAGACAAAATGTCTTATAGCTCTGCTAAGCTGTTGATATGCATGCCGTTTTGAGAGCTTACCCTGATTATACTTGTCCTTTATATCCTGAAGCAATGCAATATACTTTTGTCTTGCTTCTTTGATATCTACAATTTTGACCGGCTCATTTTCATCTGCAATTATATTTTTCCTTTTTTTGTTTATAAAAGTAATAATCCAAATGAGTGGTGGAACAAATGCCAGAATAATCAGAATAATAATAATCCATAATGTGTATGAATACATATCCTGAAGTCCCACAGTTATCCAGTCACTTAGACTACCTACTTTACCGCCTGTTATTTGCATACTTATGTTTCTCCAATAAAAGAACTATTTTTTCCGTTACATCCTCTTTTTTATCTATTTCTGTAAAAACAATTCCATGTCTTAAAAGCTTTTTCTCGTTTTGCTCATAAAGCTCTTTTTTTATATTTTGCTCCAAAGCATTCAGCTTTTTATTTCCTGCAAAAAAATCCGGTAAATATTCCGACTTGTCAAAATCATATGAGCTGCCGGAAGTAAAATCCGCATCGCTTATATTGATAAATAAAACATCATGCATTACTCTTAACTTTTTTAATGTATTGTCACTGACGCTCATTATACCTGCCGCATCCGTAACCACAAATATTATCATCTTGCGTTTTATATTTTTAAGTATAAATCCGAGAGACTTATTTAAATCTCCACTTTCCTCATTAAAAACAGCTCTGTCATATAAGGTAATAAGCCTTTCAAGATTAACAAGTCCGGTTCTTAACTGACCGTATTCTATCATGCCGTTTTTATTGAAAACAGAGCCTACATAATCTCCGTTTTTGCATGCAATATAAGCCGCAGTCCCACCGGCTATAAGACCAACTTCTTTTTTAGTCTCAAGTCCTCTCGTATCTGCGAGCATTTTCTTACCTGTATCAAAGACAAGCATGATATTATGTTTTTTTTCAGCTATATATCTTTTCACGAGAAGAGTTCTGCTTCTTGATGAAGCCTTCCAGTCGATGTCTCTTATATTGTCGCCTAAGACATATTCTCTTAAATCCTCAAAATTAAGACTGTTGCCCTTATATACTGACTTATATGAGCCATCGAAAACATTGTCCGTCTTCTTGGTCGAATATATGCTTACATTTGCTTTTATTCTTGTTATATAATCCATCATGGTGTTTGAATTGCTCCTATGATTTCATTTATAATTCTTTCTTCTGTTATATTGTCAGCAACTGCCGCAAAATTGAGCGTGATTCTATGTCTTAAAACACTATAGATAAGTACCTTTACATCATCAGGTGTCACATAATTTCTTCCATTCATAAGTGCAACCGCCTTGGCAACCTCCATAAGAGCGATGCCTCCTCTGGTACTTGCCCCAAGCGTTATATACTGCGCAAGCTCCTTATTGATAAACTTTTCCGGATGTCTGGTTGCATCAATTATTGCAATGATATATTTTTTTATGGCAGGGTCCACATAAACCCTCTCCACTAGCTGCTGTAAATATTTTATATCATCCAGTGAAACCACCGGATGTGACTCGGCAAACACATTATTTTCTATACGATTAAGTATCTCGAGTTCCTCCTCCTGATTTGGATATTCTATCTTTTCTTTTATGATAAATCTGTCAAGCTGTGCCTCAGATAAAAGATACGTACCCTCCTGTTCTATCGGATTTTGTGTTGCAATAACAGTAAATATATCCGGCATCTTAAATACCTCGCCACCGATAGTTGTCTGGTGTTCCTGCATAACCTCAAGCATCGCACTCTGCGTCTTGGCACTTGATCGGTTTATCTCATCAAGCAGGACAAAGTTAGCATATACAGGTCCAAGCTTTGTTTCAAAATTGTTGGTCTGATAATTAAATATCTGAGTTCCGATTATATCACTCGGAAGAAGATCGGGTGTACACTGTATTCTGGAAAATGTACCATTCATAGACTCGGTTAGTGTCTTTGCCGCAGTAGTCTTGGCAAGTCCCGGAACAGACTCAAGTAATATGTGGCCATTACACATAATAGCTATAAGAAGTGAAGTTCCAAGCCTGTACTGACCTACCATCTTACTATAATAGTACTGATTTATCTTGTTGATTATCACTTTACTTTTTTCGATTTCTTCCTGACTTATCATATTTTTGTTTTCCATGGTTTACCTCTCCTACAACTTTTTTATACTCTTAACTTTTTATATACTCTTATATACTTTCAAAATACTTATATACTTCTATATACTCTTATATACTTCTATATACTTTATGTCAATCGTGAAATCAAATTCAAATCATTCACAAATACAATATCAACCAATCCAAATAGGACTACTTTTAAATACATATCACTTTTTCATAAATATCTTCTTCAAGCTGTCAATCTCAAATCTATTGTCCTTTGAGCTCATGCCCGGATTACGTCTCATGGCATACATAACACGCTTGTTTGATTTTTCTTTACTGTTATAATACTTATTCCTAAATTCTTCAAGCCTGGCTTTAATTCTTTTACGTTCTTCCTCATGCTCCTTCTTCTTTTCTTCCATCATGCTTTGGAAATGATTATAATCATCCTCAGCAAATGCGAGGAGCACATCCAAACGCTTTTGCATACGGATAACATTTTCGTTTGTTTCAACATATTCCTTAAACATCTTCTTAAGATCAAAGGCGGCACGCGCTGATGCATATACATCTATGCAAAAGAACACCAAAAATATAACATCAAAGAGCCAAAGCTCTGTAGCATTCAAATTCTTTACAAACCTGTCCACCGGATTGTGAATATAATTTGTTACAACAACTGAAAACATCCCCCACATAAGGGAACATCCAAGGCATATGTATCCGTTTAAATTAAGCGGCTCATAGGTATAATCCCAATACCTTACGCCAAACATTTTCTCCATCACATAACCGGTAAAGTATTCAAGGGCAGTTGCCGCAAGCATACCTGAAAGAAATGTGAGAAAAACATTTGCCTTAAACGGCGCTGTAAAAAATACAATTGTAACAGCACCAAAACCATATATAGGTATAACCGGTCCGTATAAAAAGCCCCTGTTGACCGGCTTTCTATATTCTAACGAAACATATATACTTTCAAATATCCAACCGAAAAAGCAATAAATTGCAAAAAATGCAAGCCACTCTCCAAAAGTATAATTGTACATTTAAATCTCCTCTCATTTACAGTTCTCTGCCAAGCAGAAAATCAATCATATTTATATGAATGATTCCCGCTCCCCCAAAATCTCCTTCCGATAACGATATAACATACTTAGGAAAATTATCCTTTACAGCATTAAAAGCTCCAAATTCACGTTCTATCACCTTATCATCTGCTAAAATATAAGCAACCTGAATATATACTGTGTTACCATCTTTTTCAGCAACAAAATCAATTTCACCCTTTGGTGTCTTACCAGTATATACATCGTATCCTCTTGCAACTAATTCATTATAAACAAGATTTTCCAGAGAAAATGAATAATTAATATTATAATTATGGTTTTTAATCTGAGCAATTCCCAAATCAGTCATATAATACTTATTTAATGTTTTCAATAAGGCTTTACCATGTATATCATATCGAAATACTTTTTTTATAATTAAAGCCCTGCATAAAGCATCTAAATAATTATATAAAGTCGAAGTCGATAATTCTCTTCCCTCTGATTTAAGAAACGCAATAATATTTTTTGCAGAAAATTCTCTGCCTGTAGTGTCAATTATATATTGTAAAATCAAATTAAACAAGGAAGTATCTTTAAGACCTAACCTACTTACAACATCCCTCAAAATAATAGAATCAAATACACTATGAAGATAATCCTTAATGTTACTCTCATCTGTGAATTGTATACGATTCGGAAGTCCACCCCACTTTACAAAATCATCAAAGGTTTCTTTATTTTTTCCATCTCTACCCGTAAGTTCAATATATTCACGATAATTTAAAGGATTTATCTGAAAAGAAATGTATCGTCCGGATAAAACTGTTGATAATTCTTCCGACAACAACTTTCCGTTTGAACCCGTAATAAATATGCTTATATTTTTTACTGAAGCCCTAAGTGAATTAACTACTTTCTCAAAGCAATCCACATTTTGTATTTCATCAAGAAACACATAATATAAAGCTCTATCAACTATTTGTTCTTTTATATACCTGTTTAATTTTTTATAATCCTGTAATTCTTCAAATTCAATAAATTCAAAATTAACATAAATAATATGGTCTTCATCAACATTATTTTCCTTTAATTCATCCATAATCTGCTGCAAAATAACTGATTTGCCACATCTTCTAATCCCTACCAATATTTTTATAAGGTCGCTTTCATAAAACCCTCTTATCTTTGACAAATACATCTCTCGCTTTAACATAAGGATTCCCCCTAAAAAATCTATTTACCTATAGTATATACCAAAAAAAAGAAAAATCAAGTTATTTCGTCAAAGTGAAATAACTTGATTTTATTATATTTTTATTTCTTTCAAAAGAAATTATCAGTTATTAATTGGATAAGGTACATTTCTTATTTTCAATATCAATATCTACATATAAAACAAAAGCCTGCCGAAGCAGGCGATTGTTTTCCAGCTTTTAACTCGCAAGCGCGTGCCTTTCGGCACTCACTTGTCTGCTTCGCAGACGGCTTGCTTAATCCTAACTCGCGAACCCGCACCTTCGGTGCTCTACTGCCTGCTTATGCAGGCTGTTCGCTTTTTAATCTTAACTCGCAAGCACGTGCCTGTCGGCACTCACTTGTCTGCTTCGCAGACGGCTTCGTTTAATCCTAACTCGCGAACCCGCACCTTCGGTGCTCTACTGCCTGCTTTCGCAGGCTGTTCGCTCGTTAAAGGATGCAGGAAAATTCAAATAGTTGCTTCGCAACTGCTTGATTTTCCTATAGCATCCTTTACATGCATGTATACCCGCCATCAACAGGTAAAGCTACACCTGTTACGTAGGTGGTTGTTGGTGATGCTAAAAATACTGCTGTTGTATCAAGCTCGCCATCATTTCCATATCTTTCCATAGGTATCATGGTCTTTGCATTTGCCTGGAAGAAGTCACTGTCAAGAGTTTCCTTAGTAAGTGGTGAATAGAAGTATCCAGGGCAGATTGCATTAACTGTAATTCCGTACTTGCCCCACTCTGCTGCAAGTGCTCTTGTAAGGTTTACAACGCCACCCTTTGCTGCATGATATGGTGATGCAGGTGCTACCTTGTTACCTACAAGTCCATACATTGAAGCTATGTTTATAACACGTCCGAACTTTGCAGGTATCATTGCCTTCTTAGCACATGCACGTGCAAACTTAAATGTACCGCCGAGGTCGATATTTAACTCATTGAATAACTGATCGTCAGTGATGTCCTCTGCAGGAGCTACTGCGCCTGTACCTGCGTTGTTGATAAGGATATCGATACGACCAAACTTTTCAAGCACTGCATCTACTGCCGCCTCAACTGCTTCGGTATCAGTTATATCACATTTGCAGGCCATAGTCTTTACACCATAGTCCTTTTCTATTTCAGCACATACTTCTTCGAGAAGATTCTGACGTCTTGCAACTGCGACAATGTTACATCCCTGATTGGCAAGTGCCTTTGCCATCTGTACACCAAGTCCTGTTGAGCATCCTGTAACGATTGCTACTCTGTCTGTTAAATCAAATAAATTCTTTGCCATTTTTTTACTCCTTAATATAGTATTGTTTTGTCTGCATCATACATTCTTATAATGCATCTCGTGTTAATGCCGTCTCCCAAAAGCATTAAAATATACTACATCAATTCTTTGGCAAGTGCCTTGATTTGCTCTATATTCTCATCACTTACTGATGATAATATTCTTACATTGTTTTCAGTCCATGTTATGTCCTTGCTGTTTGCAAGCTTGTCCTTCATAATCTTGGCAGCCATAGGTCCCCATGAACCGTTTTCGATAAGACCGATGGTTTTCTTCTGGAAGTTTCTCTCTGTAAGATGCTCGATAAACTCTCTCATAAATGGGAAGATACTTCCGTTATAGGTAGTTGTTGCAAGAACTATCTTGCCATATCTGAATGCATCCTCAACACATTCTGCCATATCCTCTCTGGCAAGGTCATTTACAGCAACCTTAGGGCATCCAAGGTCCTCGAGTTCCTTTGCAAGAAGCTCAACTGCCTTCTTGGTATTGCCGTAAACAGAGGTATATGCAATCATAACTCCCTCTGATTCAACACCATAGGATGACCATGTATTATACTGTGCAAGATAATGCTCAAGCGGCGCCTTAAGAACCGGTCCATGAAGCGGACATATAGTTTCTATGTCAAGCTCTGCTGCCTTCTTAAGCACATTTTGAACCTGCATACCAAACTTTCCTACTATACCTATATAGTAACGTCTTGCCTCGCAGTCCCACTCTTCGTCCACATCAAGGGCTCCGAACTTACCAAATGCATCTGCGGAGAAAAGCACCTTATCCTTGCTGTCATATGTAAACATAACCTCCGGCCAGTGTACCATAACCGCAAAGATGAAATTAAGTGTATGCGCTCCCGTTGAAAGACTCTCGCCATTTGTTACTACTTTTTTCTTATCGCCAAAGTCGATTCTGTAAAAGTTATTGATCATCTCAAATGCCTTGGCATTTGCAACAACCGTCACCTCCGGATACTCCTTGATAAAGGCTGCGATGCTTGCCGAATGATCCGGTTCCACATGCTGTACAACAAGATAATCCGGCTTCTTATCTCCGAGTACACTCTTGATATTGGAAAGCCATTCATCTGTAAAATGTACATCTACGGTATCCATAACTGTAATCTTTTCATCAAGTATAACATAAGAATTATAAGCCATACCGTTTGGTACTATATACTGACCTTCAAACAAATCAATCTGATGGTCATTTACACCTACATATCTGATATCATTTGTTACTATCATTATATATATCTCCTTACATTTTTTTATTAAATCAATCAAAAATATCTTAATATATTTTTTTCTATTTTGCAATAATAAGATGGCTCCCAAATACTATTTGAGAGCCATCCTTAAATTATATAATCATACTCATTAAGTATTATTTTAGTAAAGTGCCACACCATTACCCTGTAAGTAGCAGCTTCTTCCTTCCCATTAAAAAACAAGCATATTAAGCGTATCAAAAAATCCCGGGAAGGAAATATCCACACACTCACTTCCCACTATATCCGTTTCACCATCAGCGTTAAGTCCGGCGACCGTAAAACTCATGGCAACCCTGTGGTCTGCCTTACAATCTATGGAAGCTCCCTTTAAATCTCCTTTTCCGTTAATTATCATTCCGTCATCCGTAGCCTCTATGTCAGCACCCATAGCCTTTAAATTATTAACAATCGTATCTATTCGGTTAGATTCCTTAACCTTAAGCTCTCCCGCATCCTTAATGGTCGTTGTGCCTTCCGCAAAACAAGCCATAACCGCAATAACCGGTATCTCGTCTATAAGTCTCGGAATAAGCTCTCCTCCGATAACGCACCCCCTAAGTGATGAAGTTCTTACAGTAATATCTGCAACCGGCTCTGCCGAATCATTGTTTATTTCCTCAACTATTATATCAGCTCCCATCATACTGCATACCTCAAGTATACCGTCTCTGGTAGGATTAATTCCCACATTTTTAATAGTTATACAGGAATTGTCGATTATAAGTCCTGCGGCAATAAAATAGGCTGCCGATGATATATCCCCCGGTACATCTATACGTCTTGCATAAAGCTCCTTTGCCGGTGCAACCGTAACCGTCTTATCAACTGTTCTTATATCAGCGCCAAAATCCTTAAGCATAAGCTCTGTGTGATTTCTGCTTACGTAAGGCTCCGTTACAGAGGTTTCACCCTCCGCATAAAGGCCTGCAAATAAAACTCCCGATTTTACTTGAGCAGATGCAACAGGCGATTCATAATGTATGCCCTTAAGCTTTCTTCCGCTTATGGCAAGCGGTGCACAGCCATTATCATTTATACTTCTTATATCCGCACCCATAAGTCCGAGAGGGTTCATAATCCTACCCATAGGACGTTTCCTTATGGAAGCATCCCCATCAACCCTAACATCAAAGTCTTGTGCTGCAAGTATGCCGGACATAAGTCTAATGGTTGTCCCGCTGTTTCCGACATCAAGTATGTCAGAAGGTTTTCTTAAACCATACAGTCCGTTTCCGTGAATGATGACCTTGCTGCCGTCATTTTCTATATCCACACCCATGGCCTTAAAACAGCTTATGGACGAAAGGCAGTCAGCTCCCTGCAAAAAACCGTACACCTCGGTATCACCCTTAGCAAGCGAACCAAGCATAATACTTCTGTGTGATATGGATTTATCTCCGGGTATGCTTATCTCTCCTGACAAACCCTTTATTCTTTTTATAATCATTTTCTTTCCCTCAGGTTTCTTTTAATTTGCTTTTTATCCTCTAATAATAAGATATTAAACCAGTGACATTGTATCATAGCATTTTCATTCTTGCTATACATCCAAGATAAATAATTCAAATTTTTTAATATAATTTCAATATTACGGTAAGTTTATGATGGGTTTCAATGATTAATTATAGAAAGTTGATTTGAATCGATGGCACGAATTTTTGTCATAGAAAACACTCCCAACAATTTGTTAAGAGTGCTCTCATATCAGCATAATAGAACTAAACTATAAATTGTCTTTAAACGATTTTCTGAAGTACTCCCAACCGGAGATAAAACCGCTATATTCTTGCTCGTTACTACCGTAACTCGCTACCCTCACCCTCATCGACTGACATCAACATAGCTGAGAGGCGATTCGGGTTCGGGATTGTGGTTGGATTTACTTTAGTTGGCTTTGATGGGAGGGGTGGTGGTGCTAAAGTATTGACAATCATAAATCTATTTTGTCAATCCTATTTTTTGAAGCATCATTCTTTCTTCATCTAAAACATATAAATAATCATAATCCTTATTTGTAGATACAACAATAAATAACTCATCTTGCAAATAATACATGTCATAAAAACATATAGCGCTTGAATCCAAAGGGATATTTATACTTTTATTATCACCATGAATAAATATCTCATCAGAAAACATATAATATACATTATTGTTTATTTTTGATTTTAATACTATATCTGCCTTTTTTGATTCTTCATTATTGTTAATCACAATTGTTCCAGTATAAATCCCATCCTCATATTTTTTTACAAAACCCTTTGATGGAAAATCGGGATATTTAATTTCCCATAAACACCCACACATCATACACCTATACCATTTTGTTGCATAATGTTCTATATGTTCTTTATCATCTTTCCAAACATAATATGGTCTTAATACTTGTTCTTCAAGATAAATACCATTTTTTACTTGCTCATCAAAAAAAAGTTTTATCTCATTAAATGTATTGACAGAATTAATATCT
Source organism: uncultured Lachnospiraceae bacterium (assembly GCA_902788555.1). Lineage (GTDB taxonomy): Bacteria > Bacillota > Clostridia > Lachnospirales > Lachnospiraceae > Coprococcus_C. The sequence goes on along the minus strand of CADAKQ010000010.1, from coordinate 680 downwards.
GCTTCATATCTATTACAGCATTCACATTTTAATGATGAAACCATAATGCATCTAAGTCCTTTCTGTTTATAAAAATCTGATTTCCTCCACCTAATAAATTTCCTGCGCCACCATTTATTGTTTGTGGTGCAGCAACTCCTTCATAAATTGTTGTACCTTTAGGTACAGTAACCAGCTCAACATAAGCGGCATTATTTCCCCAATCAGGATTAAGAGCCAAGTCTAATTGTGATTGCATAGCTCCATTTTGAGGTGTTCTTGTCATATAAGGTCCAATTCTATTACTTTCTGACGAATATACTCTATAAAATGTTGTATCTTCAGTCAAAACCTTCCTTGTATATGTTGCACTTCTAAATGAATTTGCATCATTTATATCTAACGGTCCAGGATTTATTGGTGAAAACTTCGTCTCACTTCCACCACCATTAACAAAGTCAGAATCCTTAACTCCATTATTACTGATTCGTTTCCTGACTTCAGGATCTGAAAAATCTATATAGTCTCCTTCATATGTAGGCTTTGAAGTAACCGATTTATACTCTCCATACGCATTAAGCCCTGTAAGCAAAGTATATAGAACTATCTGTCCTTTTGACATCTCGTCATAATGGCTATACTCATACAAATCCTGAATTATGGCATTATCATGGTTTTTAACCATATCATCAGGTAAAATC